>DAHUYL010000211.1 GCA_027315255.1 Solirubrobacterales bacterium
CGAGCCCGGCGACGACGCCGTGCGCCTCGCGGAACGGCAGCCCGCGGCGGACGAGCAGGTCGGCTACGTCGGTGGCGGCGAGCAGCTCGTCGCCGGCGGCGGCGGCCAGTCGCTCGCGCCGGAACACGACTCCGCCGAGCATCCCGACCGCGGCGGCGAGCGCCAGCTCGAGCGTGTCGGCCGCGTCGAACAGGTGCTCCTTGTCCTCCTGCATGTCCTTGTTGTAGGTCAGCGGCAGGCCGTGCATGACCCCGAGCAGCGCGCTCAGGTGGCCGCTCACCCGCGGCGCCTTCGCGCGCAGCAGCTCGGCCGCATCGGGGTTCTTCTTCTGGGGCATGATCGAGGAGCCGGACGTCCACGCGTCCGGGAGCTCGCAGAAGCCGAACTCCTCGCTCGACCACAGCACGAGCTCGGCTCCGAGCCGCGACAGGTGGGTCGCGCAGATCGCCGCCGCCGAGACGTAGTCGAGCACGAAGTCGCGGTTGGAGACGGCGTCGATCGAGTTCTCGACGACGCCGGCGAATCCGAGCTCGCCCGCAACGAGCTCGCGATCGACGTCGAAGTTGACGCCGGCGAGCGCGCCCGCGCCGAGCGGCAGCCGGGCGACCCCGTCGAGCACCGCGATGAACCGGCGCTCGTCGCGGAGCAGCATCCACGCGTAGGCGAGCAGGTGGTGGCTCAGGTACACGGGCTGCGCGCGCTGCAGATGGGTGTAGCCGGGCAGCGCCCAGTCGTGGTGTCGCTCGGCGAGCTCGACGATCGTCTCGGCGAGCTCGAGCGTCCCGGCGGCCGCCTCCAGCGCCGCGTCGCGCGTGAACATCGCGACGTCGGTCGCGACCTGGTCGTTGCGCGAGCGCGCCGTGTGCAGCCTGCCGCCGTCACGGCCGGCGAGCTCGGTGACGCGGCGCTCGATCGCCATGTGGATGTCCTCGTCGGCGGGGGCGAACGCGAACGTCCCCGCCTCGAGCTCGGCCGCGACCCGCTCGAGCGCCCCGATCAGAGCGTCGCGGGCGTCGCGGTCGATGATCCCGCGGGCGGCGAGCATGTTCGCGTGGGCGAGCGACTGGCGCACGTCGTAGCGCCACAAGCGGCGGTCGAACGCGAGCGAGTCGTTCAGGCGGCGGAAGCCGCCCGCCTGCGCCTCGGAGAACCGCTCGGAGAATCGTGCCATGCGAGCCGCGATACTACGTCGCTGAGCACGGCGGCGACCCGCGCGACCTGCCGCTCGCTCATCTCCGGGAAGAACGGCAGCGCCAGCGAGCGCGCGGCGACGTCCTCGCACACGGGGAACTGGCCCTCGCGGTAGCCGAACGTCTCGCGATAGAACGAGTACAGGTGGATCGCCGGGAAGTACGGCTTGCTCGGGATGCCGTGCTCGGCGAGCGCGCGCACGACGCCGTCGCGATCGACCCCGCTGGGCAGCTGCACGACGTACACGAACCACCCGCGACGGGCGGGGTGGGCGGGAGTCGAATCCTCGCACGGGAGCTGCACGTCCTCGAGCGGCCCCGATCCGGACGTGGCCGGCGGCTTGTGTGCCGCCGGCCTTGCCCCCAGGTCCCCGAGCGCCTGCCGGTAGAGCTCCGCCACGCGCGTACGGCCGGCGAGCAGCGCCTCGAGCCGCTCGAGCTGGGCGAGTCCGAGCGCGCAGGCGATGTCCGACAGCCGGTAGTTGAATCCGAGGCGGTCGTGGTCGAGCCAGTCCATGTCGGGCGCGCGACCCTGGTTGCGCTCGGAGTCGATCCGCTGCTTGTGCTCGGCGCTCGCGAGGCAGACGGCGCCGCCCTCGCCGGTCGTCAGCTGCTTGTTGGCGTAGAAGCCGAACACGGTCGGGTGGCCGCGCCCGCCGACCGGGCCGCCGGTGTCCGCGTATGTCGCGCCGAGGGCCTCACACGCGTCCTCGACGATCGGCCGCCCCAGCGACTCGAACGCAGGCATCTCGGCGGGGTAGCCGAACACGTGCACGGGCAGCAGCGCCGCGGTCCGGTCGGTCACGGCCGCCGCGGCCGCCTCCGGATCGAGGTTGAGCGTGACCGGGTCGATGTCGGCGAACACCGGCCGCGCCCGCTCGTACAGCGCCACGTTGGCCGAGGCGACGAACGAGAACGGGGTCGTCACGACCTCGTCGCCGTCGCCGACGCCGACCGCCCGCAGCGCCAGGTGCAGGCCGGCGGTGCCCGACGAGACGGCGCTCACGTGCCGGGCTCCCACGCGGATGGCGAACGCCCCCTCGAACTCCGCCAGGCGCGGGCCGAGCGACAGCTGCCCCGATCGCAGCGCCTCGAGCACGAGCTCCTCCTCGCGGGCGCCGAGAACCGGGCGGGCGAGCTGGATCGGCTCGTCGGCCTCGCTCACTCCTGCGCTCCGGCACGTGCGGGACGTTCGCCGCGAGGATGCCCACGCGCCTGCATCCCGTACTCGAGCGAGTCGACGAGCGCCTCCCACGACGCCTCGATGACGTTCTCCGAGACCCCGATCGAGCCCCACACGCGCTCACCGTCGGATGCGTCCAGCAGCACTCGGGTGACCGCGCCGGTGCCCTTCGCCTCGTCAAGGATCCTGACCTTGAAGTTGACCAGGTCGATGCCGGCCAGGTCCGGGTGGATCTCGACGAGCGCGTCGCGCAGCGCCCGGTCGAGCGCGTTGACCGGCCCGTTGCCCTCGGCGGTGCGCACGTAGCGCTCGCCGCCGACCCAGAGCTTGACGGTCGCCTCGGTCTCGACCCGGCCGTCGGCCCGCTTCTCGACGATCGCGCGCCACGACTCGAGCCTGAACAGCGGCTCGTACGCGCCCGTCTCGCGGCGCAGGAGCAGCTCGAACGAACCCTCGGCCGCCTCGAAGTGATAGCCGCGGTGCTCGAGCTCCTTGACCCGGTCGATCACGCGCGCCGCGGTCCCGTCGTCGAGCGTCAGGCCGGCGTCGGCCGCCCGCGCGAGCACCGTGCCCTTGCCGGACAGCTCCGAGACGAGCACGGCGCGGTCGTTGCCGACCACCGCGGGGTCGATGTGCTCGTACGCCGCCGGGTCGACGTTGACGCCGGCGACGTGCATCCCCCCCTTGTGCGCGAACGCATTGCGCCCGACGTACGGCTGGTCGGGATCCGGCGTGAAGTTCAGGAGCTCGTCGAAGAAGTGGGCTCCGGCCGTCAGCGCCGCCAGTTGCTCGTCGGACACGCACGTGCGCCCGAGCTTCAGCTGCAGGTTGGGAATCAACGTGACGAGGTTGGCGTTGCCGCAGCGCTCGCCGTACCCGTTGATCGTCCCCTGCACGTGCGTGGCGCCGGCCTGCACGGCCGCGATCGTGTTCGCCACGCCGCAGCCGGCGTCGTCGTGGGTGTGGATTCCGACGGCGACCCCCGTGCCGTCGAAGGCGCCGACGACGGCTCGCATCGCGTCGGTGATCCCGTCGGGAAGCGTGCCGCCGTTGGTGTCGCAGCAGACGACCGTCGAGGCGCCCGCCGCGGCGGCGGCCCGCAGGCACGCGAGCGCGTACTCGCGGTCGTCGGCGAAGCCGTCGAAGAAGTGCTCGGCGTCGTAGACGACGCGCTTGCCGGCGCCGACCAGGAACGCGACCGACTCGGAGATCATCCGCAGGTTCTCGGCACGATCGACCCGGAGGACCTTCTCGACGTGCAGCCCCCAGGTCTTGCCGACGAGCGTGCAGACGGGCGCGAAGCAGTCGGCCAGCACCTGGAGGGCCGGATCCTCGTCGGCGCGCATCCCGCGCCGACGCGTCATCCCGAACGCGGCGATCTGCGCATGGCCGAAGGTCTCGCGTGAGAGCAGCTCGAACAGCTCGAGCTCCTTCGGGTTGGAGCTCGGGAAGCCGGCCTCGATCAGATCGAGCCCGATCTCGTCGAGCTTGTGGGCGACGCGCACCTTCTCCGGCGCGGACAGCGACATCCCCTCGCCCTGCATGCCGTCCCGCAGGGTCGTGTCGTACAGCTCGATCCCGGTCACTACGCCGAGCCGCCGACCGGCGCCGGCTGCTGCGCTCCGAGCGGCACCACGTCGAGCCAGTCGAGGTACCGCGCGTCGCGCCCGTGCAGCGCATCGTCGAACGTTCGCTGCAACGCCCGCGTGATCGGTCCGGGCTCGCCTGTGCCGATCGCGTGGTCGTCGATCTCTCGCACCGGCACCATCTCGGCAGCCGTGCCCGACAGGAACACCTCCTCGGCGAGGTACAGCTCGGCCCGCGCGAGGTTGCGCTCGGCCACCTCGTAGCCAAGGTCGCGGGCGAGCTGGAAGATCGCCTTGCGGCTGATCCCGTCCAGGATCCCGGCGGTCTGCGGCGGCGTCACGATCACGCCGTCGCGGACGGCGTAGATGTTCTCCCCCGAGCCCTCGCTGACGAACCCCTGCGCGTCGAGCAGGATCGCCTCCTGATAGCCGCCCTTCGTCGCCTCGATCTTCGCCAGCACGCTGTTCAGGTACTGGCCGCAGGCCTTGGCGTGCGGGATCAGCGCGTCGTGCGGGATCCGCCGCCAGCTCGCGACCTTGGCGCGGACGCCGTCGCGCTTGCCCTCCTCGCCGAGGTAGCTGCCCCACTTCCAGACCGCGATCGAGACATCGACCGGCGCCTCGAGCGGGTTCAGCCCCATCTGGCCGTAGCCGCGGTAGACGATCGGGCGCACGTAGCACTCGCGCAGCTCGTTGGCGGCGATCAGCTGGTGGGTGGCCGCGCGCAGCTCCTCGAGCGTGTACGGAACCGGCATGTAGTAGAGCTCGGCCGACTGCAGCAGCCGCGCGAGGTGATCGTGGTGGCGGAAGATCGCCGGGCCGAGCGCGGTCTCGTAGCAGCGCTCGCCCTCGAACACGCCGGTGCCGTAGTGAAGCCCGTGCGTCAGTACGTGGATCTTCGCGTCCTCCCAGGCAACGAGCTCACCGTTGTGCCAGATGAGGTCCGCTTGCTCCACGTCGTGCTCCTTGGTCTATAAGTGGGACAGCACCGCCCGGGTGGCTTCGCGGGTGCCCGCAGCCCCTCCCAGGTCGCGCGTGCGCAGGCCATCCGCGAGCGCCGCGTCGACGGCCGATTC
Organism: Solirubrobacterales bacterium; assembly: GCA_027315255.1. Taxonomy (GTDB): domain Bacteria; phylum Actinomycetota; class Thermoleophilia; order Solirubrobacterales; family Solirubrobacteraceae; genus Palsa-465. The sequence goes on from DAHUYL010000211.1 coordinate 5,036, forward strand.
TACCGCCGCCGCCTCGGCCGCCAGCCCGAGTCCGTGCCGGAGCATCAGCGCCGCCGACAGGAACATCGCCAGCGGGTTGGCGATCCCCTGGCCGGCGATGTCCGGGGCTGAGCCGTGCACGGGCTCGAACACCCCGGGGGCGCCTGTGCCGCTCGAGCCGGCCAGCGATGCGCTCGGCAGCATCCCGAGCGAGCCGGTCAGGGTCGCCGCCTCGTCGGACAGGATGTCGCCGAACATGTTCTCGGTGACGATCACGTCGAACCGCGACGGCTCCGTGACGAGCGCCATCGCGGTCGAGTCGACGAGCGCGTGCTCGAGCTCGACGTCGGCGTAGTCGGCGGCGTGCAGCTCGCGCACCACCTGGCGCCACAGCCGGCTGGTCTCGAGCACGTTGGCCTTGTCGACGCTCGTCATCCGGCCGCGGCGCCCGCGCGCGGCCTCGAACCCGACCCGGGCGATCCGCTCGATCTCCTGACGGGTGTAGGCGCACTGGTCCGAGGCGGCGTCGTCTGACCGGGTCTTCTCGCCGAAGTAGATCCCGCCGGTCAGCTCGCGCACGACCAGCATGTCGGTCCCCTCGATGATCTCGCGCTTCAGCGGGCTCGCGTCGTAGAGCGAGGGCTGCGGCCGCACCGGCCGCAGGTTGGCGAACAGTCCGAGCGCCTTGCGAAGCCCGAGCAGCCCCTGCTCGGGGCGCGGCCGCGCCGGGTCGGTCGTGTCCCACTTCGGGCCGCCGACCGCGGCGAGCAGGACGGCGGCGGCGGCGCGGCAGGCGTCGAGCGTCTCGTCGGTCAGCGCCACCCCGTGCGCGTCGATCGACGCCCCGCCGAACACGTGCTCCTCGAACTCGAGCTCGAGTGCGAGCGCGTTCAGCAGCTCGACGGTCGCGGCGGCGACCTCGGGGCCGATCCCGTCGCCGGGCAGCAGCACGATCTTCGATGGCATGGCCCGCGGACGGTACCTGATCGTCGTCCGCCGCTCGGCGCGGAAAGTCCAGGGTAACCCCCTTGCCCTCGCGCCTCTACAGTCGCGGCGCTGCGGTTGGGAGCTTTCGGCAAAGGAGGACGACATGGGGTCGATATTGGGATCGAAGACGGTCGGGCTACTGGGAGCCGCCGCGTTCGCGCTGGCGTTCGCGTCCGGTGCGACCAGCGCCGGGGCCGATTCGATCGGCCACGTGATGAAGGGGCCGGACACGACCCCGACAAATGGCCAGATTCACTGGGCTGTCGAGGCCACGCTGAGCGGCGACACCCTGACGGTCACCAATCCGCAGAGCAACCAGGTGCTCGCCCAGAACAGCAGCGATGGTGACCCGGGCATCATCACCTCGATCGACCTCAACGGTCCCGGCGGCTACCAGGGCAATGGCGGCAACGGCGGCGGCGGCCTGACCGCCAACGGATCGTTCACCGCGCTCGAGCCGTTCACGGCGACCAGCGCCAGCCCGATCAACGAGTGCAGCATCATGGACTACATCAACGCCGAGTGTGACTTCGCGGACCCCAACTCGCCGGACACCTCCACCGGAATCCAGCCCGGGCAGAGCGTCACGATCACCTACCCCACCAACATGCCCGGGTACCTCGACACGGTCAGCGTCAACTTCGACTTCGACAATCTCTTCCTGACGTGCCGGCCAAGCGGCTTCGGGTCCGACCTGCTGTTCAGCCCTGACTTCACCGGGCTCGGACGCATCCCCGAGACCAGCTCGGACAACAGCTGCCTGCCGCCCTCCAAGGTTCAGATCACCGCTATGCACATCGACACGCGCAAGCGCACGGCGAGCTTCCATCAGACCGCCAAGGGCGCGAACGGCTTCGGATGCAGGCTTTCCCGCGACGGGACGCTGATGTTCGACCACAGCTGCGGGGCGACCAAGGCATAGGCGAACCCCCTCCCGCCCGGCAGCTATCTCTATCAGGTCTGGGGGATCAACAAATCCGGCGTGTCAACCGACTTCGCTGTGGCGCACTTCGCGATTCCGTAGCCGGACGCCTGCGGCAGTCAGCTCGGGCCGTCAGGCTCGCTCGATTCCATCCGAGGTGTTCTTCAACGGCTCCGGCTCGGTCAAGGTGACCGCTTCGCTCGACGAGATCGTCGCGGCGATGACGGGCTGAGCTCGCCGTGATCGAGACCGCTCGGTTCGCCGGGTTCCGAGGCAATGAGGTGGCCGCGGGCGAGCGGATCGTGCTACGCGTTGCCGCGATCGCCTCCGCACAGGAGATCCGGGGCCTGTAGCGACCAGTCAGGTGGAGCGCTCGACGCACCAGGCCGTGGGTGCACGGCGGGGCGCGGGCGGCGCGGGGGGACGACAACTCTGCCAACCCCCCGGCTGTGGCGGGGGGTGGCAGCTCAGACCAGCTCACAGGCGGTTGAATCTGCCAACCCCTCGCTGGGACGGGGGGTTGGCAGAGTCCGCGTGCCGGATCGGGGCACTAGCGACCTGACGCCGGGTGCAACTCGTCGCCCTTGTAGCGGCCGGTGACGATGTAGGCGAGATGGTCGCCGATCTCGACGGTGTTGCCGCCGATCCGCTCGAGCGCGCGGGCCGCCAGGATCATGAACATCGCCCACTCCCGCACGTCGGTGTCGTCGCCGATGTCGACGGCGCGCCGGAACAGCCGACGGTCGAGTTGGCGTAGCCGTTCGTCGGCTGCGGCGATCGCTTGCGCGAGCGAAGCGTGCCGGGCGCCGAGCGCCTCCTTGACCTGGCCGATCTGGGCGTGGGCGCGCGTGCCCATCTCCCCGATCGTGGCGAGGATCACAGGGTCTCTGAGCGCGCCCGTGCCGGCCAGCGGGACCAGCTTGGCGATGTTGACGCACTGATCGCCGATGCGCTCGATGCAGCGGGTGATCTGCAGCGCCGAGGCGATCATCCGCAGATCGCTGTCACGGGGTCCTCGCTCGGCCATCAGTTCGAGGATCGCCGCGTGCAGCACGCCGTAGGTGCGGTCCACCTCCTGGTCGGCTTCGATCACGATCGTGGCGAGCTCGAGGTCCTGCTTGGTGACCGCGTCGACCGCGCGGGTCAGCTGGATGGCCACGAGATCGAGCACAGCGAGGATCTCCTGCTCGAGCTCACGCAGCCGGGCGCCGTAGTCGTCTGGTTGCTCGGGCACGCGCTGCTGCTGCGACGGCGGTGGTCTCGAGCTCAGCTCGAGCGCGCGACGCCGGTTGGACGAATACGGTCGAGCAGCGCGTCGAGCGCCGCGTCCCACAGCCTACCGGCGAAGTCCGACACCGCATCGATCCACACGCGCAACGGCGGGGCCCACAGCGCGAGCGCAGCGAGGGCGCCGATTGCGGCGCCGCCGAGCACGTCGGTCGGGTAATGGAACCCGACCGCCACGCGGCCGAAGTCGAGGATCACCGCCAGGACGAGCGTCAGAACCGCCAGGCGGAGGCGTCGGCGCAGCAGGAACGCGACCGCAATCGCCATCGAGGCGGTCGCATGATCGCTGGGGAAGCTCGCGTCCGCACCGTGCGCGGCGAACAGGTGCACAGCACCGGGATGCGCGACGAACGGGCGGGCGCGGTCGTAGAACTCGGTGATCAGCTTGCCGACCAGCAGCCCGAGCCCTGCACTCAACCCGGCGGCGACGGCAGCGCGGCGCACGGGCGCGAACCGCTCGTGGCGGGCGAGGGCGCACAGGGCCACGAGCAGCCCGAGGAACAGCGCTTCCGCCGCCTGGACGTAGACGAGCAGCGGATCCTCGATCAGGTCGTGGTGGTAGAGGAAGCCGTTCAGCGAATGGGCGATCGACCAATCCATCCGCCCCATTTTCACAAGTCGTTCACATCCTCTGCTCCGGTAGCCCGCAGGGGCGCGCGGGGCTCGCCCGATCGGCCGCCGAGATACGCCACAGGAGGCCCGTCCCGAGGGGGCCCCGGGGACCGCCCGAGCGAAGCGCTCAGGCGGCGGCCGGGGCGATCGCCGGCGCCGGCAATTCCGGCGCCTGGCGTCCGAGCTCGGTGAGCAGGTCGGCCTCGCCCGAGACCTGCTCGAGGCTCCGCCGCGCGGGTTCCGGGAGCAGGAGCGTCAGCAGCAGCCCGAGCGCGGCCATCCCGGCCGAGAACTCGAGCGCGCCGCTGAGCCCGAACGACTTGCTGATGTCAGGGAACAGGTACACGCCGATGAACGCGCCGGACTTCGCGATGCCCGCGGAGATCCCGTGTCCGGTTGTGCGCACCGAGGTCGGGAAGCACTCCGCCGAGAGCACGAACGTGGTCGTGTTCGGGCCGAACTCGGCGAAGAAGTAGCTCGCCCCCCAGAGCAGCAGGAAGGGCGTTGCGGCGCTGGTCACTCCAGGGATCACGCCGATCAGCAGGAACATCGACCCCATCAGCGGAAAGCCGAGCAGCTGCAGTCGGCGGTGGCCGATCCTGTCCATGAATGCGCACGCCAGGAGGTACCCGGGCACCGCCGCAACCGCGAACACGAGCAGGTTGAACGCCAGCGCCTGCTGGACCGTCGCATGATGGCCGAGCACCGCCTTGACGATCGGGGTGGCCGAGACCGAGTTCCCGTAGTAGGCGTAGTCGAACACGAACCAGGTTCCGGCAGTGCCCAGCAGCGTCTTCATCAGCCGGCGGTTGGAGAAGAACTGCCTCAGGCTCATCCTCGCCGCCGGACCGGAGGAGTCGCTGATCGAGGCGGCGATCGCCCCCTCGGAGTAGACCGCGAGGCTCTCGACGGCCCTGCGCTGATCGCCCTGCACCCACGCCTGGAAGCGCGGCGACTCGGGCATCCGCCGACGCAGGTACAGCACCGCCAGCGACGGGATCGCGCCGAACCCGAGCAGCAGCCTCCAGACCACGTCGCCGTGGACGCCGGCGGACAGCAGTGCAAGCCCGGCGACGTATCCGGCGACGGTGCCGAGCGCCTGCATCGCGAACACCAGCCCGACCAGCCGTCCGCGGTTGCGACGATTCGAATACTCGCTCATCAGCACCGCCGAGACCGGATAGTCACCGCCGACGCCGAGACCGAGGAAGAAGCGGAATGCGATCAGCGCCCCGACGCTCCACGCGCCCGCGGAGGCGAGCGCGAACACGCACATGATCAGCGCCTCGAGTCCGTACACGCGCTTGCGGCCCACCCGGTCGGCAAGGCGCCCGTAGACGATCGCGCCGATCGTCGCGCCGAGCAGCGTCATCGAGTTGATCAGCTGCGTCTGCGTGGTCGTCAGATGCCACTGCTTGGCCAGCAGCGCCGTGACCGTGCCGATGATGAACAGGTCGTAGGCGTCGGTGAAGAACCCCATCCCGGACACGAACATCGCCTTGGCGTGAAACCGGGACACCGGCGCCTCGTTCAAGGCGTCGAGCAGATCGACCTGAGCCACTTGGGCGGATCGTAGGTTTGGTCGGCGGCCAACCTGTTATCAAGTTGTGAACCTCATGTGAAGCGCCCGCGATCGGGACAACGCCGATGGGGCATCGTCCGCCGCCTGCGGATCCGGACGCACGCGGAGCTCGGCGAGCCGAGCAGCCTCAGCCGGCCGTGCCGCCGCCGCCGAGCCGGTGCGGGCGAAGGCTCTGGCACGCGCTCAGCGCGGACTTGAACACCGGGCTCGCGCGGTCGATCGTGCGCAGCGCCCTACCGAGCCCGAGCCCGAGGCCGCCGCTGGCGTTAGGGGTCGGGTCGGGGATGTCGACCCCGTGGGAGCGCATGCACTGTGCGAATTGGAGTAGCTGCTGCTCGCGCTGCGCCCGCTGCGCGGGGCTCAGCGCAAGCGCCGGGAACGACTTCACGGCGTACTGGCGGCAAGCGGTCAGAGCGGCCTGGAACCTCGTCTGGCCGTACTGCTGGAACAGCCGTCGTGCCTCGCCGCCGACGCCGCCGGCGCCCCCGAATCCGCCGGTCGTCGGGCTCGGGTCGGGGACGTTGATCCCCTGCCCACGCAGGCACCTGGCGAGGCTCAAGCGGGCGGCGATCTCGGCCTTCGACGGGCCGGTCGTCGTCTGCGAGGAGGCGGCGGTGCTGGTGTTGCCGGACGCGGATGTCGACGGCTTGGACGAGCCGCCGCACGCGGCGACGAGGACGGCGACGGCGATTGCCGGCGCGAGCGATGCGAGGAGTCGAGCCCGCGGCCGGTGCACGCCTAACCTCCCGCCTCGGGCGCGAGCGGGGCACGAGGCGCCACCGCGGGCGCGTCTACGGCCGCGTCCTCCCGGCTCAGGCGCGACGGCCACCAGTTGACGCGGCCGAGCAGGATCACGGTCGAGGGGACGAGCAGCGTCCGCACGAGGAACGTGTCCATCAGGATGCCGAAAGCCAGCCCGAACCCGACGCTGACGCCGGAATCGCCGCTGACGTCGATGACACGACCGTCGCGACCCCGAGCGACGCGAGGTAGGAGATCGCCACGCTGACGATCACGTACAGCGGCGCGACCAGGCTGCGCAGCACCAGCGCGAGCAGGATCCCGATCGCGACGATCGCCACCGCCACCACCACCTTGAGGTCGTGGTTGGCGACCTGGTTGACGTCGTACACGGCGGCCGCCTCGCCCGCGACGCCGTGGTCGACCGCGCCGGAAGCGCGCGCCGCGGCCGACAGCACGGTGCGGATCTGCGGGATGGCGTTGATCGCGGCAGTCGAGGACTGGTTGCCCGCCGCCAGCGCCGCCTCGAACTGGACGACCGTCCCCGCGTTCGACACGAACCCGGCCGTCGCGCGGTAGGCGTTGTAGTCGGCCGCGGAGATCGCGAGCGCCGGGGGCTTCACGAGCTGGAGCCGCTGCGGCGGTCCGAGCATCGCGTGCAGCGCCTCGTACCTGGTCGGCGTCAGCTGCGTTCCGTTCGCGTCGAGCGGGCCGGACAGCTGGGTGAACGCCCCGGAGCCGCGAAGCGTCGCCTCCACCGCGACGAGACGGCCCGGATCGTTCCACACGGGCTGCGAACGGGACAGGATCAGATTCGCGGGATTGGCGCTCCTCGCCGGGAAGTAGCGCTGCAGGGCGGCGTTGCCGGCCGCGGCGTCCGAGCCCTTGGGCGCGCTCGCGCTTCCGCCGAACCCCGACGACTTGTACCCGAGCGCGCCGATCGCCAGCGCCAGGAACACGAGCGCGCCGATCCCGAGCGTCACCCCCGGACGCCGCACGTCGGCGGTGGTCAGCGCGCCGGTCCGGTAGGCGACGATCGTGATCCGCGTGATCCGGCCATTTGCGCCGGATCCGAGCAGCGGCGCGGCCAGGTTGGCCGCCCTCATGCTCGGCTGCGAGGAGCTGAGGAACGCGCCGTTGTTGTCGTTGACCTCGTTCGACAGGTTCGGCATCGTCGCGCTGGTGAGCACCACCACCGCAAGCCAGAAGACCACGACGGCCCAGCGATAGCGGACGACGAATCGGCCGAGCGCCTCGTAGACGGCGTTCACCGACACCCCGCCGGGCGCCGCCCTCGGGAGAGGAGAACATCGCCGCACAAGTTAGCCCGTCGCGGCCGGCCGGTGGTCGGCCACGCGGATGATCGTCGTCTCCCCCGTGAGGGGGAGCAGCGATCGAAGCTCAGCCGCGGGAACGGCGCGCGGTCATGTTCAGGCGCACGTAGTGGAGCACGAACGGTTGCTCGTAGCGCTCGAGCACGGCCTCGACGAACGCGCCGTGCAGCTCCCCCGGGAGGCGGTCGAGGTGGCGCACGAGGCACACGGTCCGTACGAACGGGCGCGGGTCGGCGAGCTCGGTCGGCCTGTCCTCGAGCCACGTCTCCACCTCGTCGAAGCCCGCCTCGCGCAGCCGCGCGGCGGTCTCCTCCGCGCCGGCGTAGTGCCACGGCCCGTGCCATGACTGAAAGAACGGTGCGAACGGCCGCTCCTGCGCGACCTCGTCGGCAAGCCGGCGGAACGAGTCGATGTTGCCGCGCCCGCCGCACTGGGCGACGAGCTGCCCGCCGGGCGCGAGCGCCCGGTCCAGCGCCGCGAACAGCGCCGCGTGGTCGCCGATCCAGTGAAACGTGGCGTTCGAGAAGACGGCGTCGACCGGCTCGGGCAGCGCCAGCTCGACCAGGTCCTGGCAGAACGCGGTGACGCGGTCTCCGAGCAATGCCCGCGTGTGCGCGACCATCGACGGCGCGGCGTCGACCGCGTACACGCGGCCCCGCGGCACCAGCTCGGCGAGCGCGGCGGTCACGCGGCCGCTGCCGCAACCGGCGTCGAGCAGGACTTCGTCGCCGTCCAGCTCGAGGCGACCGAGCAGCTCCTGCGCCCAGGCGAACTGCGGGTCGGAGACCCGGTCGTACGTGGCCGCGTCCCAGTCGCGCGAGCTCACGCCAGCGCCGTCGTTTGCGGTCCCGCCCATCCACCGGACTGCTCCCGGGCGGCCTCGTAGGCGGCGATCGCGTCCGACTGGGCGAGCGTCAGCCCGATCTCGTCGAGCCCGTTCAGCAGCCGCTGCTTGGTGTCGGGATCGATCGCGAACGCCTCAGCGCCTCCCGGCCAGCGGACCTCCTGCCCGGCGAGATCGACCTGGCACTCCCCCGCCTCGGCGATCGCCCGGCAGGCCTCCGCGCTGAGCTGCACCGGCAGCAGCCCGATCTTGGTGCAGTTGTTGCGGAAGATGTCGGCGAAGCTCGGCGCGATGATCGCCTGGAAGCCGTAGTCCTCGAGCGCCCACGGCGCGTGCTCGCGGCTCGACCCGCAGCCGAAGTTGCGCCCGGCGACCAGCACCGGGTTCTTCGGGAGCTCCCACCCCGGCTCGCGCGCCCAGTCGTAGAACAGGAACTCGCCGAAGCCGGTCCGCTCCACTCGCTTGAGGAACTGCTTGGGGATGATCTGGTCGGTGTCGATGTCGTCGCGGTCGAGCACCGACACGCGTCCTGTGATCGTTTCGATTGCACGCATCAGGCAGCAGCCTCCTGCTGAGGGTCGAGATCCCAGGAACGGATGTCCACGAAGTGCCCGGCGATCGCCGCCGCCGCCGCCATCTGCGGCGACACCAGGTGAGAGCGCGCGCCGCGGCCCTGGCGCCCTTCGAAGTTGCGGTTCGACGTCGATGCGACCCGCTCGCCCGAGGCCGCGATGTCCGGGTTCATCCCCAGGCACATCGAGCAACCGGCGCCGCGCCAGTCGAACCCCGCGGCGCGGAAGATCTCGTCGAGCCCTTCGGCCTCGGCCTGCGCCTTGACCTGGGCGGAGCCCGGAACGACCATCGCGTAGACCCCGTCGGCGACCCTGCGCCCGCGCGCCACCGAGGCGGCTGCCCGCAGGTCGCCGATCCTGCCGTTCGTGCACGAGCCGATGAACACGCGGTCGAGCCTGAGCTGCTCGATCGGCGTCCCGGCCTCGAGCCCCATGTAGTGCAGGGCGCGCTCGTCCTGCTCGGAGCTTGGCGCCGGGACGGCGCCGTCGACGCTGACGACCATCCCGGGGTTCGTCCCCCACGTGACCATCGGCGACACCGCAGCAGCGTCGACCACGACCTCGCGATCGAACGTCGCGTCCGGGTCCGAGCGCAGCTCGTGCCACTCGTCGGGAACCGCCGGCGGCGCCGCGGGCCGGGTGGGTGGGGACATGATCCACTCGAACGTCGTCTCGTCCGGCGCGATCATCCCCGCGCGGCCTCCGCCCTCGATCGTCATGTTGCAGACGGTCATCCGCTGCTCCATCGACAGCGACTCGATCGCCGTGCCGGCGTACTCGACGACGTGCCCCACGGCCCCGTCCACGCCGATCTGGCCGATCGTCGCCAGGATCAGGTCCTTGGCGGTCACCCCGAAGCCGAGCGCGCCCTCGTAGCGGATCCGCATCGACTTGGGCTTCGACTGCACGAGGCACTGGGTGGCGAGCACGTGCTCGACCTCGCTCGTGCCGATCCCGAACGCGAGTGCGCCGAGCGCGCCGTGGGTGGCGGTGTGCGAGTCGCCGCAGACGATCGTCATCCCCGGCTGGGTCAGCCCGAGCTCCGGCCCGATCACGTGGACGATCCCCTGCCGGGGCGAGCCGAGCGAGTACAGCGGGATCCCGAACTCGGCGCAGTTGCGCTCGAGCGTCTGCACCTGGACGCGCGACAGCTCGTCGCGGATCCGCGCCGTCGTCGTCGTCCCATCCGTCGGGACGTTGTGGTCGGCGGTCGCGAGCGTCCGGTCCGGCCGGCGGACCGTTCGCCCGTGCATCCGCAGGCCGTCGAATGCCTGCGGGCTCGTGACCTCGTGGACGAGGTGCAGGTCGATGTACAACAGCGATCCATCCGCGCCCACCTGGTGGCGCTCCCAGATCTTGTCGAGCAGTGTCTTGGGCAAGTCTCAGCTCCTCCTGAGGCCGGCGCTGAGGACCGCGAGCAGCACGGCCTCCTCGCCTTCGGGGTTCTCGAAGTGGTGTGGCAGGTCGGCGTCGAACGTCACGCAGTCGCCCGCGGCGAGCGCGTACCGCTGCCCGTCGCAGTGCAGCACGACCGTGCCCGACTCGATCAGCGCCGTCTCGCGGCTGCCGGGCTCGTGCATCGGCGGATCGCCGGGGCCGCCGGTGGTGGCGCCCGGGGCGAGCGTGTGGCGGGACAGCTCCGCGCGCTGACCGGGAAGCGGCGGGGTCAGGATCTCGTAACGATGGCCGCCGTCGGGGACCGGACCCTGACGGCGCTCGGCGCGGCGGACGATCGTGACCGCGCCCTGCTCGTCGAGGCGCAACAGCTGCGACAGCCGCAGGTCGAGCCCGGCGGCGATCCGGCTCGCGACCTGGAGCGTCGGCGAGGTGTCACCGCGCTCGACCTGCGAGAGCATCGGCGCGCTGACGCCGCTGCGCTCGGCGAGGTCGCGCAGCGACAGGCTCATCGCCTCGCGCAGCGCTCGGACTCGGGCACCGACCTCGGACACCTGCATACGCCCGTATGCTATCGCATACAGGGGCCGCCGTGCTCAGGACCAGTAGAATCGTGGCAGCAGCGCCCGCGCGAGCCGTTCGAGCGCGGCGGTCTCGCTTGCGACCGGGAATGGGCCGTTCGGATTGTCGACGATGATCGTGATCTGATCGAGGCCGTCCTGAACCTCGAGCGCCTCCGCGCGCGCGTACGGCTTCGCGGTGGCGGCGACCACGCCCTGCGTCTCGACCAGCCAGGCGGGATGGCCGGGCGTCGGGCAGGAGGTCGCGCTCACGCAGCTGCCGAGATTGGCGACGCTGACCGCCCCCTTCGGCGGGCGGACGCGCTGGAGTTCCCGGAACTGGACCGCCGCGACCGGCACGTCGCCGACTTGCAGATGCGGGATGCGCTCGACGTACTCGCAGGTCAGCACCGGCGCGAGCTGGGTCTTCCACACGGGCGCGAGCGTGCGCACCCCGTCGCCGAGCGTTCGACTGACGAACCCGGCCGACGCCCAGCCGCAGCTCGGCACCGGGAACGACCGCGCCGCCTGGGCGGCGGGCGCGGGCGCAACCAGAGCTCCCGCGAGCGCGAGCGCGAGCGCCGGCCCGGCAGAGATCGCTCGGAGTGCGGTGCGAAGCATCACCCCGAGCAATCGGCGCGTCCGCGGCGGTGCTTGAGCGCCGTCGACTCTACGCTCTGATCGTGCGGACCCGGCCGGACATGCTCGTGCTCGGCGCCGGCGGCGTGCTCGGCGAAGCGTGGCTCAGCGGGGTGCTCGGCGGGATCGAGGACGCGGCCGGCGTCGCGTTCGCCGGGTGCGAGTACCTGATCGGCACCTCGGCAGGAGCGCTCGTCTGCGCTCGGCTGGCGGGAGCCCAGCCGCTCGAGCGGCCGCCGAAGCGCGATCGTGCTGAGCCACCGCCGGCGTCGGCTCCCCCCCACCCGGCGCACGCGCTCGCCGGCCACGCCGCCGCCTGGGCGCTCACGATCGGCTCGCCACTGGTTCCGCTGGGGCTCGCGCTCGCCGCTCCGGGCGGCGCGCTCGCGCGCATGGCGGCGCTGCGCACGCTCCGGCGGCCCGAGGCGGAGCTCGACCACATCGCCGTCCGGGTCGACGCTTTCGGGGTGCGGTTCGACGGGCGCCTGCGAGTCACCGCGGTCGCGCGCGCGAGCGGCCGGAGGGTCGTGTTCGGCCGCCCGGGGGCACCCGCGGCGAGCGTCGGCGCCGCGGTGGCGGCGTCGTGCACGGTGCCGTGGCTGTTCCGCCCGCGCGTCATCAACGGCGTCGAGTACGTCGACGGCGGCGTCTGGAGCCCGACCAACCTCGACGCCGCGCCGGCCGCCCGCGGGATGCGCGTGCTGTGCCTGAGCCCGACCGCCGGCGTGCACGGGTCCGATCCGCTGATCGCGGCCGTCCGCCGCCTGTCGCGGTCGGTGACGGCGATCGAGGCGGCGGCGCTGCGAGCTCGCGGAGCGCAGGTGACGGTGCTGACGCCAGACGCGGCGTCCACCGCCGCGATCGGAACCGATCTGATGGCACGCGAGCACCGCTCCGCCGTGCTCGCAGCCGCCTACGCGCAGGGCATGGCGCTCGCGAGGACGAACTGAGGAGAGTCCAGCGCGCAGATCGCCCCAAACCGTTCCGCGGCATGCCACGTTTGGGGAAGACTGCCGCTCACAGCGGCGGTTCTTCCCATATGTCGCTGAGCGCGTGCGATTTGGGGCCGATTGCCGCCCGACTTGCGGTGTATCGGCGCCGCCGGTCGGCGCGCGCGCCCCGGCGTCGTGGCCCACAAGCCACGACGCCGGGAGCAGACGTCACGGAGCGCTGAGCGACGCGCTCGCCGCCCGGGCGGTCGAGTCCTCGGCGGCGACCCCGCGTGGGCGCACCGCGTTCGACAGCGCCCGCACGTACGCGCGCGCCGCCGCCTCGAGGATGTCGGTCGAGACGCCCTGGCCAGAGCCGACGGCACCGTCGGCCTCGAGCACGACCGAGGTCTCCCCCAGCGCATCCTGGCCGCCGGTGACCGCGTCGATCCGGAACTCGCGGAGCCTCACCTCGATCCCGGTGGCGGCGCTGATCGCGTGGAAGATCGCGTCGATCGGTCCGTCCCCGGTGAACGAGCCGGTCAGCTCGTCCCCGTCGGGACCGCGCACGCTGACGCGCGCGTGCGGCGGTCGCCGCGAGGAGTCCTCGACCTCGAACCACTCGAGCGCGTAGCCGGCGCTCGCCGCCTCGCGGAGCTCGTCTGTGGCAAGCGCCTCGAGGTCCATCGCGGTCACCTGCTTCTTGCGGTCGGCGATCTCCTTGAAGCGCTTGAAAGCGACGTTCAGCGCCTGGCCCGAAACCTCGTAGCCGAGGCCGGCGAGCGCCTGCGCCAGCGCGTGGCGGCCGGAGTGCTTGCCGAGCACGATCGAGTTCGCCTCGAGCCCGACGGAGGTCGCGTCCATGATCTCGTACGTCGTGCGCTCCTTCAGCACCCCGTCCTGGTGGATCCCGGACTCGTGCGCGAACGCGTTGCGACCGACGATCGCCTTGTTCGGCTGGACCGCGTAGCCGGTCAGCCGCGAGACCAGCCGCGAGGTCCGCGCGATCTCCTTCGTCACCACCCCGGTATGCAGGCCGATGTCGGCCTGCCGGGTTGCGAGCAGCATCACGACCTCCTCGAGCGACGCGTTCCCGGCGCGCTCGCCGATCCCGTTGATCGCACACTCGACCTGGCGGGCCCCGGCCAGCAGCCCGGCGAACGAGTTGGCGACCGCCAGCCCGAGGTCGTCGTGGCAGTGGACCGAGAGGGTGACCTTGCGCAGATCCGGCACCAGCTCGTACAGGCGCCCGAGGTAGGCGGTGAACTCGTGGGGCATCGTGTAGCCGACGGTGTCGGGGATGTTGATCGTGGTCGCGCCCTCGTCGATCGCGATCTGCAGCACCTCGGCGGTGAACTCGACGTCCGCGCGGGTCGCGTCCATCGGCGAGAACTCGATGTCGTCGAGGTACTGCTTGGCGTGCGCGACCGCCGCCCGCGCCTGGCCCTTGACGTCCTCGCGCGTCGTCTGGAGCTGATGGCGGATGTGGATGTCGGATGTGGAGATGAACGTGTGAATCCGGGCCCCGCCGGCTCCGGCGGCGTCCTTGACGGCGTTCCAGGCGGCGTCGATGTCGCCCTGATGGGTACGTGCGAGCCCGGCGATCACCGGACCTTCGACCGCCCGCGCGATCGCCTGGACGGCCTCGAAGTCGCCGGGCGAGGTGATCGGGAACCCGGCCTCGATCACGTCGACGCCGAGCCGCGCCAGCTGCTGCGCGATCTCGAGCTTCTCCTGGGTGTTCAGCGAGATCCCCGGCGACTGCTCGCCGTCGCGCAGCGTCGTGTCGAAGATCAGTACTCGATCGGGGTCATCTGGGGTGGTCATGTCGCTCCTCTGGTCGATCCTTCTCCGTGCTGGTGTCTGCGGCACTGTGCGGCCGCGCGCGCGCTATTCCCCCCGGAGGGGGAGGAGGAGAAGTCGGAGGTGGAGCCGGCTGGCCATCCGTCGCGGAGGTTACCGGCCGCCGGCGTGCTGCGTCAAACCCGCGACCCCGCTCGTGGCAGCGTCCCGTTGACGCCCGCCGTGGACGCGCTAACTTGGAATCAGAGATCGGTGAACCGGTGGAGTGAGGGAGCGGTCGTGTTCGTGCAGGGTGCCGTGCTCGGCGCGGTACCGACGAGCGGAGGTGGACCGGCACCGGCGACGCTGGGGCTGATCGTGCTGGTCGTGTTCGTGCCGGTGCTCGCCGCGATGCTGATCGTGCTGCTCGTCGGCTGGACCCGCGCGACCATGCGCCGACGCCGCGTCGATCCACGGCTGCGGGCTGCCGCGTCGGCCGAAGCGAGCGCCCGCGCGCTGATGAGCGAGCTGTGCCCGCACGGCTGGCGGGCGCACATCACCCTGTTCGGCCCGGACGACGACCTGCCCGCCGGCGCGCCCGCGGACGATCGCTCCCGTGTGATGCTCGACTGGGCCGAGCTCGACGACGTCTACGGTCACGTCGCCGTCGAGCGGCGGGTGTGGGCGCCGACGATCGCCGAGGCGCTCGAGGCGATGGTCGCCGACCGGCGCACCGACGAGACGCTCGAGCAGATCGAGCGCCGCGCGTTCCCCCAGAACTGACGCTGCGCTACAGCGACACCGACCGCCCGGCGACGAAACCGTCGGTGGCGACGATCTCGTCGACGACGTCGCTCGGAACAGGGGCGTCGGTCGTGATCGCCATCGCCGCGAGCGGCTCGGTGCCCTCGGCGCCGTCGGGCTGGCGGCCGACGGCGGCCGAGACGATGTTGATCCCGTGGGCGCCGAACACGCCTCCGACCCGGCCGATCATCCCCGGCACGTCGCGGTAGCGGAACAGGGTCAGGTGCTGCTCGAGCTGAAGGTCGAAGCGCTGGCCCCAGACCTCGAGCAGGTGCGGCCGAAAGCGTCGCCCGATCAGCGTGCCCGCGACCCGAAGCGAGTCCTCGTCTCCTGACGGCCGCGCTGCGCCCGACACGGTCACCCGCACCAGGTCGGTGTAGTCGCGCGCGCTCCCCTGCTTGATCTCGACCACCGAGATCCCGCGCTCCTCGGCGAGCGACGGCGCGTTGACCTCGTTGACGTCCTCCTCGGTGTGGCCGCGGAGGATGCCGAGCAGCGCGTATGTCGTCAGCAGGCGCGTGTCACGCTCGGCGATCCGACCGAGGAACTCGATCTGCACGCGGCCGACCGCACCGGCCAGTCCCGCGGCGATCCGCCCGAGCGACCGGCACAGCGGCACGAACGGGCCGAGCATCTCCATGTCCTCGGCCGAGATCGCGGGAACGTTGACGGCGCTCGTGACGACGCCGCCGGTGAGCGCGGCGACGACCTGCTCGGCCGCCTGGAAGCCGGCGCGGTCGGTCGCCTCGGCGGTGGAGGCGCCGAGGTGCGGCGTCACGATCACGTTCGGATAGCCGAACAGCGGGTGCTCGGTCACCGGCTCCGACTGGAACACGTCGAGCGCGGCGCCAGCCACCTTGCCGCTGTCGAGTGCGGCCTTCAGGTCCTCGTCGACGACCAGCGGGCCGCGGGCGACGTTCAGCACCCGGACCCCGTCCTTGCAGCGCGCGAGCGCCTCGGCGTTCAGCCAGCCGACCGTGTCGGGCGTCTTGGGCAGGTGCAGCGTGAGGAAGTCGGCGGCTGCGTAGACCGCCTCGGGAACCTCCGCCCGCTCGACTCCGAGCTCGCGATAGCGCTCGGCGCCGACGAACGGGTCATACGCGATCACGTGCATTCCGAACCCGCGGGCGCGCTGGGCGACCAGCTGTCCGATCCGCCCGAAGCCGAGGATTCCGAGCGTCTTCTCGTACAGCTCGACGCCGGAGAACTTCGAGCGCTCCCACCTGCCGGCGGTCAGCGACGCATGTGCCTGGGGGATGTTCCGGGCCAGCGCGAGCAGCAGTGCGAGCGTGTGCTCGGCGGCCGTGATCACGTTCGATTCGGGGGCGTTGGCGACGACGATCCCGCGCTTGGTCGCGGCCGGCACGTCGACGTTGTCGATGCCGACGCCCGCGCGGCCGACGGCCCGCAGCTTCTTCGCGGCTTCGATCAGGTCCGCGTCGAGCTTGGTCGCCGAGCGGATCAGGATGCCGTCGTATTCGCCGAGCCGCTGCGCGAGCTGCTCGCGGCTCCAGTCGAAGCCAGTCTCGACGTCGAAGTGCTCGGCGAGCAGGTCGATCCCCGACTGGCCGATCTTCTCGGCGACGAGCACCCTCATGACGCCTGCTCCAGGACGAAGTCGATGCACGCGGTCAGCGCCTGCACGTCGCTCGGATCGGTCGCGGGGAACATCGCGACCCGCAGCTGGTTGCGGCCGAGCTTGCGGTACGGCTCGACGTCGACGATCCCGTTGCCGCGCAGCTGGGACGCCAGCGCGGCGGCGTCGACCGCCTCGTCGAAGTCGATCGTGCCGACGACCAGCGAGCGCTTGGCCGGGTCGATGACGAACGGCGTCGCGTGCGGATGGGCGTCGGCCCAGCCGTACAGCGCCGTCGACGAGCGGGTCGTGCGCGCGACCATCCCCTCGAGGCCTCCGCCGGCGAGCATCCAGTCGAGCTGGTCGGCGAGCAGGAACAGGGTCGCGAGCGCGGGCGTGTTGTACGTCTGGTCCTTGCGAGAGTTGTCGAGCGCGATGCTCAGCGACAGGAACTCGGGGATCCAGCGAGCCGGACCGATCGTCGGCCGCTCGGTTGCGATCCGTTCGATCCGCTCGACCGCGGCCGGGCTGCACAGCGCCAGCCACAGGCCGCCGTCGGACGCGAACCCCTTCTGAGGAGCGAAGTAGTAGACGTCCGCCTCGCTCACGTCGAGCGGCAGCCCGCCCGCGCCGGAGGTCGCGTCGACCAGCACGAGCGCACCGTCGTCGAGCCCCGCGGGTCGGTCGACCGGGACCATCACGCCGGTCGACGTCTCGTTGTGCGCCCAGGTGATCGCGTCGATGCCGGCGTGCGCCTGGCGCTCGGCGGCCGCGACGGCCGCGCTCGGATCGGGGGCGTCGCCGGGGTCGGCCTTCACGATCACAGGGTCGGCGAGGAACGGGGCGCCCGCGGTGCACGCCGCGAACTTCGACGAGAACTCGCCGTAGGCGAGGTGCAGCGCCCGCTCGCGGATGAGGCCGCACGCGAGGCCGTCCCAGAGCGCGGTCGTGCCGCCGTTGCCGAGCACCACCTCGTATCCGTCGGGCGCCCCGAACAGCTCGCGCAGCCCTTCGCGGACATGGCCGACGAGCGCCTTGACCGGCTTCTGGCGATGCGAGGTCCCCATCAGCGCGGCGCCGTCTGCTGCAAGCCGGGTCAGCTGCTCGGGCCGGAGCCGGGACGGGCCCGAGCCGAAGCGCCCGTCCGCGGGCTTCAGCTGGTCGGGGATCTGAACGAGTGTCTGAGTCTGGGCCACGCTGGCTCCTCGCAGTGTCGGGGACCGGGTTGCCCAGGCGCGCGGCTGCTCTCCTCCGTCGCTTCCCGGTGGTTCGTTCCACCTCGATTGCGCCAGTTACGACGGGCCCTGCGGAGTCTACCGCGCAACCGCGACGCGCCTGGGGGCAGTCCGGACGACTGCCCCCAGGCGGGGGGTCCTCCCACCCTTCCGGGTGGGGGCTTCAGGTGTTCGTCGCCGGTCAGGCGTCGCTGGTCACGGTTCGCCACGATCCCACTGCGGCCGGCACGACCGTCCACGCGAGCAGCACCGCGATCGCGATCCCGGTCGCCATCGAGATCCCGGCGAGCTCGCCCCCGACCGGCATCAGCTGGCCGAACGACGCGGTCAGCAGCCAGTCCCGGGCGGACCCGAGCGACTGCGTGTGGAGCAGGAGCTGGGTGGCGACCGTCTGCCAGCCGATCACGGCGGTCAGGGTCGCCCCGCGCGAGCCGGTCAGCGAGCCGACCCCGACCGCGAGCGCAGCGACGACCGACGTGCACAGCATGATCCACCCCGCCGACTCGAGGATCAACGACACGCTCGGGGTCGCGAGCCCGCCCGAGAAGATGAAGCTCGCGACGGTCGCCAACGCCAGGCCGGCAAGGCTGAAGGCCCAGGTGATCAGGATCGCTCCCGGAAGCCTCACCCAGAACAGCGACAGCCGCGAGCGGCCGGTCGCCACCAGGTCGCGGAACACGCCACTGCCGATGTCGGCTGTGCCCGCCTCGGTTCCGATCAGCGCAGCGACGAGCTGGCCGAAGAACACGCCGAGCGCGCGCACCCCGTCCGAGTACCCTCCGAGCCCCCCTGCCGGCCCGTACTGGACCGGGTTCGACGCGTGCTGGATCGCCTTGAAGCCGTAGACGAGCACGACGACGCCCACCGACAGGAGCAGCGAGACGACCATCGTCGTCCGGTTGCGCCTGAGCTTCAGGAGCTCCGCGCCAAGCATCTGCCGTGCGATTGCGAGCTTCATGACTGGGCTGCTCCGATCCGGGTCGTGACCTCGAGGAAGCGCTGCTCGAGCGACTCGCGCACCGGCTCGAGCCTGAACACGGCGATTCCGGCCCCGACCAGCCGCGCGTTGACGGCGGCGGCCCCGTCGGCGACCGCCAGCGTCACGCGCACGCCGTCGCCGGTCTCGTGGGCGTCGAACACCGCGGGGTCGCCGGCGAGCACGTCGAGCGCCCGCGGCGCGTGCTCGCAGCCGACGTCGAGCTCCTGTCGCTCGTGCGCAAGCAACGTCGCGATCGGCCCCTGGGCGATCAGCCGGCCGCGATCGATCACCGCCGCGGCGTCGCACGTCTTCTCGACCTCGTCGAGCAGGTGCGAGGACAGGAACACAGTCCGGCCCTCGCCGGTCAGCTCGCCGATCATCGTGCGCAGCTCGAGGATGCCGGCGGGGTCCAGGCCGTTCATCGGCTCGTCGAGGATCAGCAGCTCGGGGTCGGCCAGCAGGCAGCGGGCGATTCCGAGCCGCTGGCGCATCCCCTGCGAGTACGTCCTGACGCGGTCGCCGGCTCGGTCGTGGAGCCCGACCCGCCGGAGCGCGCCGTCGATCCGGCCACGCGCCTCGGGGCCGCGAACCGCCGCGACGACGTCGAGGTTCTCGCGGCCGGTGAGGTGGCCGTGGAAGTGCGGCTCCTCGACGACGGCGCCGACCCGCTGGAGCACGGTCGCCCGTTCCTCCGGGACGGGGCGACCGCACAGCCGCATCGTCCCGGCGGTCGGCTGCGTCAGCCCGAGCAGCATCCGGATCAGCGTCGTCTTGCCCGCGCCGTTGTGGCCGAGGAAGCCGAATGCGCTCCCGCTTGGAACCTCGAGGTCGAGGTCGGCCACCGCCTGGCGCTCGCCGAACGCCTTGCAGATGCCGCGCGTCTCGATGATTGGGGTGTCGGTGTTCATGGCCGGAACCGTATGCCCGCGGGCGTGCGCTGTCGTCGGCCGCCGGCGCGAGCGTCCGCTACGCCACTCGGGGGACCGTCTCCGGGCTCCTCCCCCTCACGGGGGAAGCCGCAGGGCCTACGCCGCGCCGGGACGGATCAGCCCGATCTCGTACGCCAGCACGACCGCCTGTACGCGGTCGCGCAGTCCGAGCTTCGTCAGGACGTTCGACACGTGCGTCTTGACGGTCGCCTCGCCGACGAACAGGGCGCCCGCGATCTCCGCATTGGACATTCCGCGGGCGAGCAGCTCCAGCACCTCGCGCTCGCGCTCGGTCAGCTCGCGCAGCGCCTCGGGACCGGTTGCGATCGGGGCCGGCAGCCGGCGCGCCACCTGATCGAGCAGCTGGCGCGTGACCGCCGGGGTGAGGAGGGCGTCGCCGGCGGCCACCACCCGCACCGCCCGGATCAGCTCGTCGGCGGGCACGTCCTTGGTGATGAACCCGCTGGCGCCGGCGCGGAGCGCCTCGACGATGTACTCGTCGAGGCCGAACGTCGTGAGCACGAGCACGCGACGGCCGGGCATCCGCTTGATCGCCTCGATCCCGTCGAGGTTCGGCATCCGGACGTCCATCAGGACGACGTCGGGCCGCGTCTCGCGGGCGGCGGCGATCGCCTCGAGTCCGTCGGCGGCCTCGGCCACGACCTCCATCTCCCCGGTCGACTCGAGCACCGCGCGGAAGCCGGCGCGCATCAGCGGCTGGTCGTCGGCGATCAACAGGCGCAGCTTGGGCACGGCTCACTCACCCGGCCGGCAGGACGGCATGGACGTGATACCCGGTGTGTCCGTCGCCACGGGCACCGGCGGTCAGCTCGCCGCCGAGCATGGTCGCGCGCTCGCGCATCCCGACGAGGCCGTGTCCGCCTCCGACGGTCCCGTTCGGGCCGTGACCGTCGTCGAGCACGGTGACCTCCACCCAGCGTGGCTCGTAGCTCAGCTTCACATGTGCCTGGTTGGCGCCCGCGTGCCGGATCACGTTCGTGAGCGCCTCCTGGACGATCCGGTAGACGGACAGATCGATGCCCGGCGACAGCTCCCGCGGTGACCCGCTCACCTCGAGCTCGGCGCACAGGCCGGCCTCGCGCGTGCGTGCCACGAGCGTGTCGAGATCGCGGACGCCGGGCTGCGGCTCGCGCTCGGCGGCGTCGCCGTCCTGGAGGCGCAGAACGCCGAGCATCCGGTGCATCTCCGACATCGCCTCGCGACCGAGGTCGCCGATCCGGCGCAGCGCCTCGGTCTGCCCCGGGTCGCCGCTGCCGGTGGCGGCGAGCGCCTGCGCCTGGACGATCATCAGCGAGACATTGTGGGCGACGACGTCGTGCAGCTCGCGGGCGATCCGCACCCGCTCCTCGGTGACGGCGTGCTCGGCCAGCAGCGAGCGCTCGCGCTCGAGCCGCGTCGCGCGGTCACGCAGGCCGAGGATGTAGTCCGAGCGCGTGCGCAGGTACAGGCCGGCGGCGACGGCCAGGCCGACCGCGACCATCCGCTGGATGATCGTCGTGAAGCTGAGCTCGGCCCCGTGGAGCGCCGGGCCGAGCAGCACCGCCGCAACCGTGACCGCCACCGCCGCCACCAGTCGCGGCCGATCGACGTACTCGGCGGCGTTGAACACCGCCAGCAGCGCCGGCAGCGCCGAGACCGCCTTGTAGTCGGACACGACCAGGGCCGCGAGCACGATCGCGAGCGTCGGCAGCGGCCAGCGGCGGCGGACGAGCAGCGCGGCCAGGACGATCACGAGCGGTGGACCCGCGGTGCGCCACGGGTGCACGACGCCCACCGGACCGTGGGCGATCATCGCGAAGCCGACGAACGCGACGAACGCGACAGGCCCGTAGTCGAGCAGCCAGTCCGGCAGTCGCCAGCCCAGCGCGATGTTCAGGGGTCGGTCCGCTCGGTCGGCCATCGAATCCGGGATTGGGTCGCCCACCAGCGTAGTCGCGGCGAGCGGTGCGGGCATCCCTCAGAGCGGCGAGCCTCGCCTCATCCCCGAGGTGGATTGCGCTGCGCTCAGCTCGCCGGGCAGCGAGCTGCGGGTGGCCGGTAGCCGGCGGTCACGTAGCCGAGCCCGGTCTTGGTCGAGGTGGCGACGGGAATCCCGCCGCGCCAGTCGATCTCGACGGTCTCACGCGAGTCGTACATCGCCGGTAGGTACCCGACGCGACGCATCGTCACGGCGCTCAGCACGTCACCCGAATCGCCGACGAACACGAAGCAGCCGTTGAGGCTGTTCTGAAGCCACCCGTCGCGCTCGCAATCGACGCTGCACTGCGCCGCGTTCCCGGAGAAGTCGTGTGACAGCTTGACGGCGGCGATCTGGCGCGGGGCATGCGATGGCAGACCCGTGATGTCGAACACGTGGACGTACGCGTTCGGCGTGTCGATCACCCACAGCCTCTGCTCGTTCGGGGACAGCGAGATCCCGTGGCTCGGATCGGTCAGTGGGAACGTGGAGGGGTTGTAGGGGAAGCGGCTGCCGAAGTGCTCGGTGTACAGGACACGGCCGGTCGTGATGCTCGAGACCTGGAAGCCGAGCAGGCCGGTGGCGCTCGTGAACGCGAGCGTCTCCTTGCCGTTGATCGTGAACGGTCGCACGCCCGAGTACAGCGGCCCGATCCGTTTCACGACCCGGTTCGTGGCGGTGTCCGCGACCTCCAGGTAGTTGTAGTTGCGGCCACCCAGGTAGACGTAGCGGCCGCTCAGGCCCACGATCGTGTTGTGCGGTCCGGTGCCGGCCGCGATCGGCCCGCTGGCGGAGCCGTCGCTCGCGTTGACGATCCACCAGTTGCCGTCGGTGGAACGCTCGCCATCCGGGACGTAGAGCCGGGTGCCGTCGCCGCTGATCGCGAAGCTGTCGACGCCCGTGGAATAGTGCCGCGTCCACACGAGCTTGTTCGTCAGCAGGTCGTAGGCGGCCAGCGAGCCGGTGCCCGTCCAGCCGCCGTCACCGCCGTAGCTGATGTACAGGTAGTGGTTGTGGAGGTCGGCCGCGACACCGCGGACGCTGGTGATCCCGGGGAGCGACAGGGTCTGCACCAGCTTCATGCCTGCGCCCATGTCGTACACGTACGCCTCGTTGTCGACGAACACGTACTCGTCGTCGCGCGTGCCCCGCTGCGAGGCGATCGAGGGAGG
>DAHUYL010000007.1 GCA_027315255.1 Solirubrobacterales bacterium
CACGTCGGTCGGAGCCGAGTCGGGCAAGCTGCGCAAGAACCCGGTGATGCGCGTCGAGCACGACGGGGCGTATGCCGCGGTCGCCTCCAAGGGAGGCGCTCCCGAGCATCCCGCCTGGTATCGCAACCTCGTGGAGCATCCACAGGTGGAGGTGCAGGACGGGCCGGCCAGGGGCGATTTCATCGCCCGCGAGCTTGAGGGATCCGAGCGCGAGCAATGGTGGGAGCGCGCGGTCGCGGTGTGGCCCGACTACGCCACCTACCAGACCAAGACCGATCGCCAGATCCCGGTCTTCGTGCTCGAGCCGGCAGGCTGAGGTCCCTAAGGCCGCTTGCGCGCGCGGCTCGGCTGCACGCGCGTGGGCTCCCCGGCCTGCTTGCGGAAGTGCGGCGGCCAGGGCGCATCGCCAAGCCCGCGGTCGATCTCGTCGCGCCGCGAGAGTTCCAGCAGCGCGTCGAGCGAGCCCGCGTGCCGGTCGATGTCGGCCGCCGGGTCGCCGCGGCGGGCGACCAGGTCCGCGACCGTGTCGATGCGCAGGTCGGCCGGCTCCACCCCCGGGACCTCATCCCACGTCAGCGGGGTCGAGACGCGGGCGTCAGGCGTCGGGCGGACGCTGTAGGCCGAAGCGACCGTGCGGTCGCGCATGTTCTGGTTGTAGTCGACGAACACCCCGTGGCGCTCCTCCTTCCACCAGTTCGCCGTCGCCTGCGCAGGCGTGCGCCGCTGCACCTCGCGCGCGAGCGCCAGCGCCGCGCGGCGCACCTCGAACCAGTCCCGGTCGGGGTGCACTCGGGCGATGACATGGATCCCGCGCGAGCCGCTCGTCTTGGGGTAGCCGGTCAGCCCGTGATCTGAGAGCACCTCGCCGCACACCACCGCCACCTGTCGCACGTCGTCCCACGACGCCTCCGGCGTCGGATCGAGGTCGACGCGCAGCTCGTCGGGGTGGTCGAGGTCGCTGATGCGTGCCTGCCACGGGTTCCAGTCGATCACGCCCAGGTTGACGCCCCAGACCAGCGCGGCCGCGTCGCCGGCGACCAGCTCGCGTGCGGTGCGGCCGCTCGGGAACGTGACCGTCGCGGTCTGCAGCCAGTCGGGTGCCGAGTCCGGGACGCGCTTCTGGAAGAACGCCTCGCCGGCGGCGCCGTCGACGAACCGCTTCAGCGTCGTCGGCCGCTCGCGCAGGTGCACGAGCGCCGGCTCGGCCATCCGCAGGTAGTACTCGACCAGGTCACGCTTGGTGATCCCGCGCTCCGGAAAGAACACCTTCTCCGGGTTGGAGATCCGCACCTCGCGGCCCGCTGCCTTGATCAGCTCGTACTCGGCGATGGTCGACAGGATGCCGCATACTGCCGCGCGTGAGCCCGCTTCCCGGCGTCCCCGAGACAGTGCTCGTGGCTCCGGACTCCTTCAAGGGCACGTTCACGGCGGCTGAGGTCGCGGAGGCGATCGCCCAGGGCCTGCGCCGCGCGGGGCGCCCCGTCGATCTCTGCCCGGTGGCGGATGGGGGCGAGGGAACGCTGGCAGCCCTGGCACCGCCGTTGCAGGCCGAGCTCGTCCCGGCGCCCGCGCATGACCCGCTCGGACGGCCGATCAAGGCGGTGTTCGCGCTCGCCGGGGAGCTCGCGATCGTCGAGACCGCGGCCGCCAGCGGACTCGGTCTGGTCTCCCGGGGCGCGCGCGATCCGATGGCAGCGTCGACCGCGGGCACGGGCGAGCTGATCGCAGCCGCGGTGGACGCCGGTGCGCGGACCGTCTACCTGGGAGTGGGTGGCAGTGCGACGACCGACGGTGGCGCCGGGGCGATCGCCGCGCTGAAGCTCGCCGGCGGGCTGCGCGGAGCGCGGCTGGTCGTGCTCTGCGATGTGCGGACGCCGTTCGAGCAGGCGGCGCGGGTGTTCGCGCCGCAGAAGGGCGCCTCGCCGGAGCAGGTCGCCAAGCTCACCGCGCGGCTGCATGCGCTCGCGCGCCGGCTGCCCGCCGATCCCCGCGGCGTGGAGATGACCGGCGCCGCCGGGGGCCTGTCCGGCGGCCTGTGGGCGGCGTTCGGCGCGGAGCTGGTGGCCGGGGCCCCGTTCATCCTGGCTGCCGTCGGCTTCGACGCCAGGATGAGGGCCGCGCGCGCTGTCGTCACCGGCGAGGGGTGCCTGGACATCCAGAGCCTCGCCGGCAAGGTCGTGTCCGAGGTCGCGACCCGGGCGCGGCAGAGCGGCGTGCCGTGTCATGCGATCGTCGGCACCCGCCGGCTGGACGCGATGGGCGCGCGGGTGCTCGATCTCGACCGAGTGATCGAGGCGAGCACGCTCGACGAGCTTGCGGCCGCCGGGCGCGAGCTCGGCGCCGCGCTATGACCGCTGCGGCGCCCTTCGCAGCTGCTCGTCGCGCTCTGCGATTGGCCGGTCAGTGCTTGAACGCCGTCGCGGCCTCCACGTCCGGCGGCGGCAGCGGTGACGGCAGCGCCTCGAGCCGCTCGGTCTGGCGCCGCAGCAGCTCCAGCAGCTTGTCGGCCATGTCGATGTGCATCCCAGATCGCACGACGATCCGCAGCACGCTCAGGTCCTGGCGGTTCTCCGGGAACGTGTACGCCGGCACCAGCCAGCCGCCCTGACGCAGCCGGTCAGAGACGTCGAACACGGTGTAGTTGGTCACCTCGGGCGCGAGCGTGAATGCGAACACCGGGAGCTGGTCGCCGCGTGAGATCAGCCGGTAGGGGCCGATCTGTTCGATGCTGTCCGCGAGGTAGGTGGCGATCTCGCGCAGCTTGCGCATCGTCTCCGTGTAGCCGTCGCGGCCCAGGCTCATGAACATGAAGTACTGGGCGACCACCTCGCTGCCGGGCCGTGAGAAGTTCAGCGCGAACGTCGGCATGTTGCCGCCCAGGTAGTTGACGCGGAACACGAGGTCCTCGGGCAGCGCCGAGTGGTCGCGCCACACGGCCCATCCGACGCCCGGGTACACGAGCCCGTACTTGTGGCCCGACGCGTTGATCGACTGCACCCGCTTGATCCGGAAGTCCCACTCCAGGTCGGGATCGATGAACGGCGCGACGAAGCCGCCCGAGGCGGCGTCGACGTGCACGGGAACGTGGATCCCTTCCCGCTCCTCCAGCTCGTCGAGTGCCTGCGAGATCTCCTTGACCGGCTCGTAGCTGCCGTCGAAGGTGGACCCGAGGATCGCCACGACGCCGATCGTGTTCTCGTCGCAGTGCGCGACGGCTCGCTCTGGGGTCAGGTGGTAGGTGTCGCCCTCCATCGGCACCAGCCGCGGCTCCACCTCCCAGTAGCGGCAGAACTTCTCCCAGCACACCTGCACATTCGCGCCCATCACGAGGTTCGGCTTGTCGGCCGGCTTGCCCGCTGCGCGCATCCGCTCGCGCCAGCGCCACTTGAGCGCCATCCCCGCGAGCATCGCGGCCTCGCTCGAGCCCGTCGTCGAGCAGCCGGTCGCCTGCTCGTGCTCAGGCGAGCGCCACAGGTCGGCGAGGATGTTCACGCAGCGCGCCTCGAGCTCGGCGGTCTGCGGGTACTCGTCCTTGTCGATCATGTTCTTGTCGGCGGTCTCGGCCATCAACCGCGCTCCGAGCGGCGGCATCCAGGTCGACACGAACGTCGCCAGGTTCAGCCGGGCCTGACCGTCGAGCAGGAGCTCGGCGCTGATCGTCTCGTAAGCCGCGTCGACCCCGGCGCCCCGCGCGGCGAGCCGGTCGATCGGCAGCTCCGCTTCGAGCATCTTGCGGTGAGGGAGGGCAACCGTGCGGTTGCGCTTCCGGTCCTGCCGTCGGGCGTTCAGAGCCATGCCGTCTCCTGGGCGTCGGTGTTGTCGCTGATGCGAGCCCCGAGGAGAGGTCTACCACGGACGGTGAGCCAGGTGTGCGCTACAACGGCTCCGGGCGAAGGGCCCAGAAGCCGGTCTACCTGCCGTCAGCGCTGCTGGCGGCGCCGGCCCGTGCCGTGTCTCACCCGCCCGCGGTGCACGGCACGAGTCCGGGGCTGAAGTGACCGTCGCCGGGTGTGTTGATGTAGTAGTCGGCCACCCAGTGGCCGTTGGTCTCCAGATCCCAGATCCCGGAGTTGCCAACGATGCTCGATGTGTTCAGCTGGCAGGCGATCTGCACCACCGTTCCCTCCGCCAGCGTGTACGGATTGGTGATCCGCGGATAACCGAGTCCGGGGCCCGTGTGCTGGTAGAGGCCGCTGCTGCCGGTGCCGTAGACCTGGTAGCTGCCCACCGTGTACGGGCAGGGCGCCTCCCAGGCCCCGCTCACAAAGGGCGAGCAGCTAGGGGTGGGACTGGGGGACGGGGTGGGGGGTGGCGAGGGGTTCGGCGTCGGGCTCGGGCTCGGCGACGGCGTCGGGCTCGGGCTCGGGCTCGGCGACGGCGTCGGGCTGGGGGTTGGGGTCGGCGTCGGGGTCGGGGTCGGTGTGGGTTGCGGCGCGGGCGGTGCGGGGTCCTTCTGCCCCTCCGTGTTCTTGATCGCGTGGATGATCCCGATCACGGGCAGTTGCGGGTCGTATGCGCCGACGGTCGAACCGCTCAGCGAGAGGACACCGGTGCCAGATGGTCCCGCGTTCTGCTCCACGAACTCGACGCTGTTGGCGCTGACGGCCGTCACGATCACGACGTGTCCGTAGCCTGTGCCGGGCCGCCCGAAGGTGATGATGTCGCCCGGCACCGGCACGTACCCGGAGCCGTTGGGATGGGCCTGGTAGTACGGCGCGTACGCCGCGTTGTCACGCACCGCCGCATACAGCTCGTTGGCGTTGCCCCAGATCGTCGGTCCGAAGCCCTCGGCGTGAACGAAGCGCTCGATCAGGTTGACGCACTGCCAGCGCGGGCTGCCGTAGTCGGACAGCACGTATGAGGGGAAGCAGTCGCCACACCCGTTTGAGTACACGTTGACGCCGTGGCCGTAGAACCACTTGCTGCCAGGGACCACGATCACGCCATAGCTGGCGTATCCGGTCCCGCCGAGTCCCGTGGCTCCCGGGATCAGGTTGTCCTCCAGCACGATCAGCCTGATGTGCGACGCGAGTCGTGCGCGGCCATTGCGGCGGCCGCGGACGCGGATCATCGCGCGAGCGACGTGGCGGATCCCGCGACAGCGCACGATCACCGTCCAGCGGCCGGCCCGCACGCGCCTTGGCACGGCCCAGGCGAACTGGAGCGTGTCACCTAGCGCCCTGGTGCCGGCGCTGAACATGCGGTCACGGGAGCCGGTCGCCAGCTCCAGGCGGCACGTCGCCTTCGGGCGGTCAGGGAGTTGTGCGGCGACGACGGCGGGGCTGGAGGCCCGAAGCGATCGCGGGACGGAGACGAAAGCTGGGGTGCGCGCCACGGCGGGCCGCTGGTGTGCGAGCGCCGGCGCCGCGGTCGCGAGCCCC
>DAHUYL010000010.1 GCA_027315255.1 Solirubrobacterales bacterium
TGGCGCAGGGGCTGGCGATGTTCGACCAGGTCGCGGACCTGACTGAGCGGCTGGAGCGGCTTGAGCGGAGGCTGGGGCAGAACTCGCGGAACAGCAGCCTGCCGCCGTCATCGGATCGGCCCGATCGCGAGGAGCAGCAGGGAGCGCGACGGGAACTCGGTGATGGTGGCCATGTGGCCCCGTGCAGCCGGCCCAGCGCGTCGTGAAGCAGCTCGTCGCGGATGGCGCCGTGACGACGACACCGACCGGCATGCTTGGTAGCCGTCCGCACTGGTGGTACGAGCGGGCGTTCACCGACGAGAGCAACGCGGTAGCCCGATGACCACGCTCGCGATCACGAGGCGGCTCCGCGCCGCGGCGGACCGCCGGCACCCTTCACCACTGAGCGGCGACGAGCTCTGGTGCGAGGCTGCGTCGCTGGCCGCCGAGCATCTGCGCCGGCATCTGGCCCGCGTGCCGCTCGACGATCCGCGCCGGCCGGACATCGAGCGGTTCGTCGGGTTCGGACGCGAGGCGGTGCAGCGATGAGCGCGCGTCGATCGACCCGTGGCGTGGTGCTCGATGAGCGTCGCAAGGAGCCGGTGTTCGCGCTCCGGTTCCGTGCGTACGGCCGCCGGCAGTACGTCACGCTCGGCACCGCGGCGCAGGGGTGGACGCAGGCGAAGGCGGAGGAAGCGCTCCGGCACCAGCTCGGGCACACCGATCCGGCGTTCACGCTGCGCGTCTACCGGCACGGGATGCGCCGCGACGAGGCGTCGAAGCAGGCGCTTCGGGAGCTCGTTGGGCTGGTTGATCGGGCAGCAGCGGGCAGCAACGTGGTCGCGGTCGAGTTCGGCGCGACGGCCGACGGGGTGATGGCATGAAAAAACCCCGCGATTTGCGGGGTCTTTGAGGACGCGCCCGGCAGGATTTGAACCTGCGACCTTTCGCTCCGGAGGCGAACGCTCTATCCCCTGAGCTACGGGCGCCTGGGGAAGCTTCGCCAGCTTAGCCTGTCCAACCAGACCGGGGAGCGATCGCCGGTCGGCGGCGTCGATCTGCGACGCTTGTCCGATGCAGCTCGGAACGTTCGGCCTGTGGATCAGTCCTCGCCGCATCCGTGGCGAGGACCAGGCCGAGGCGGCGCGCCTGGCCGAGCAGCTCGGGTTCGGAGCGCTGTGGCTGGGGGGCTCACCGCAGCTGCCGGCGGTCAGGCCGCTGCTTGCGGCGACCCGCGAGCTGGTGGTCGCCACCGGCATCGTGAACGTGTGGCAGTACGAGCCGGAGCAGCTCGCCGCCGAGTTCGCCGAGCTCGAGGCCGGATTCCCCGGCCGGTTGCTGCTCGGTGTCGGGATCGGGCACCCGGAGGCGACGGGCGAGTACGCGCGCCCGCTGACGAAGATGGCCTCCTTCCTCGACGGCCTCGATGCCGCGCCCGCGCCGGTTCCGGCCGACCGGCGCTGCGTCGCGGCGCTCGGTCCGAAGATGCTCGCGCTCAGCGCCGAGCGGTCGCTCGGCACGCATCCGTACTTCGTGCCCGTCGAGCACACGCGCTTCGCCCGCCAGCAGCTCGGAGCGGGGCCGCTGGTCGCGCCCGAGCTCACCTGCGTGATCGACCGGCGGCCCGAGCGGGCGGCTGCCACAGCGCGCGAGTTCGCGCGCACGTACCTCGAGCTGCGCAACTACGCGAGCAATCTGTTGCGGTTCGGATTCGACGAGCGCGACCTCGCGGACGACGGCTCCGACCGGCTGATCGACGCCGTTGTGCCACAGGGCAGCGCGGAGGAGGTGGCGGCGAGCGCACGGGCGCACATCGGCGCCGGCGCCGACCACGTCTGCCTGCAGACGGTCGGGGTCGAGGGCGTGCCGCACGAGCAGTGGACCGAGCTCGCTCGAGCTCTGTTCGGCTGAAATCGGCCCACGCGGAACGCGTGCGCGGCTCCCCGCGGTTGCCGCCGGGTTGTGTTGGATTTCGCAGCGCTTCGTCGTGCGCCCAGGGCCGTGGGTGCAAAGCCGGGGCGGTCGGCGCGGGCGCGGCGCCGCGCGCCGCGAGGACAAGTCGGCCAACCCACGCACTTCGTCGCAGGATCGGGGGCTGCCCCGGCTCGCGTCGCCTCCCATGGGACCGCCGCCGACCCTCACAACCTCACCATCACCCGCCCCGCGATCGCACCTGGCGCAGCTATGACCCCAGACGCAGCGGACCTGCACCACCCCAGCCGCAACCCTCGGTGCTGGCGACCTTATGCGCTTTCGACCGACCGACCGACCGACCGACCGACCATCACGGATCACAGACGAGCAGGGCGACCGGCGAATCGCGCCGCTCGACCCGCCCAGGCGCTGTCAGGTAGTTCCGCGCCGTGGGTCCGTTCGTGCGCGAGCGCCGGGCCGCCCGAGAAGTCGTGCCGGAGCGAGCGCCGACGCGCGTGGCAACCTGGGATGGGATCGGGGGGGCGTGCGGCGCTTACGATCCGCGCTGGCCCTGGTCCTCCCCGGTCCCGATGCCTGAACCTAAAGACGGCGGGCTGAGCGCCTAAAGAGCGGCACCGAGAAATGATCGTTCGACCGATGCGCGGGGCGGGCTGGGCGGCGACAATGCTCCCGTTCGACGTCGCGGATCGGGTCGGCAGCTAGCTAGCTGAGGTAGCTAGCTAGCTAGCAGCCCGTTCGACCGGGCCCGGCCGTCGAGCAATCTGACGGGATGGCTCGGCTCACGATCCGCCACCGGCCACCCCCAACCGCCCACCGGAGGAGACACGAATGAAACGAACGCTGACGACGCGACGCCTGCTGAGCGCAGCGGCGGTGGTCACGGCGATCACCGGCGCCGGCGCTGCGGCCGCGCTGGCGACGAGCACGTCGCCGTCGAACGTCTACGACGGCTGCCTGGGCTGGGGCCGCATCTACAACGTACGGATCAACCCGAGCACTCCGCCGTGGTGCTTCCGCGGATCCACGGCGATCAGCTGGAACCAGACCGGCCCCGCTGGTCCGCAGGGACAACAGGGCATCCAGGGACCGCCCGGAACGCCTGGGGCGCCCGGGGCGCCCGGGGCGCCCGGAGCACCAGGCACGAACGGCAACACGGTGCTGAGCGGCAGCGGCGCGCCATCGTCGACCGCCGGCAACGTCGGCGACTTCTACATCGACACCAGCGCCGACGCGATCTACGGACCCAAGACGAGCGGCGGATGGGGCAACCCGACGAGCCTCGTCGGCGCACCGGGGGCGCAGGGTCCCGCGGGTCCCGCTGGACCCGCTGGCACGGCCAGCCTTACCGATTCGAGCTTCGGGCCGGTCACGATTCCGACCGGCGACGCGGGAGCCCTGGTCGAAGATTGCCCGAATGGCGGGATCGCGACAGGCGGTGGAGTGACGATCGCCCCGGCCGCTGTCGCAAACACGACAATCACCCAGAACGCGCCGGTCTTGAACGGCACGACCCCGGTCGGATGGCAGGGAGTTGTCGCCAACGTGTCGGGGGCCTCGGTGACGATGACGGTCGACATCGTCTGCGCGCCGTCGCCGTCGGCCCCAGCCGGGCTCGCGCCAAGACTCGCCTCGCGAGCGAGCCCGACGGTCCGCTTGACGAAGCTCGAGCACTGACGGATGGCGCTCTCCCACCGCCGGCGCTCAGGGGCGCCGGCGGTCGGAGGCCGCCGAGACCGGCTTATCAGGCCGCCCGACCGCTCAGCGCTGTGCGAGCACCCGGGCGGGCGACACCCGCGCGGCCCGCCACGCCGGGTAGAGCGCGCCGACGACCCCGATCAGTACCCCGATCAGCAGCGCGCGCCCGAGCGCCCAGGCGGTCACGTGTGGCGAGACGAACGCCTGCGCGCCCAGCGCTCGGACGAGCAGCTGGGCGCCGATCACGCCGAACAGGAGTCCGACCATCGCGCCGAGCAAAGTCGTCAGCACTCCCTCGACGATCACGCGCTGGACGATCTGCACCGCACTCCAGCCGACCGCGGACAGCAGCGCGAACTCCGCGCGCCGCTCGACGACCGACATCAGCATCGTGTTCATCACGCCGATGCCGCCGATCAGGAGCGCCAGCACCGCGATCACGAACGAGGTCTTCGACAGCAGCTGGGCGTTGGCGCCGGCCCGAGGAGCCTCCTGCCCCTCACCGATCACGGTGATCCCCGGGAACCGGCGGGTCAGGAAGCGGGTCGCGGCGGCCGGGCGGGTGCCGACGCCGAGCTTGACGGCGATCGTCGTGGCCTCGCTCTGGCGACCGCTGATCTGCTGTGCGAGTGCGAGCGGCACGAACGCGCCGCCATCCTGGAACGCGACCCCGATGTGGAAGATTCCGGTCACCAGCAGCCGCCGGCGGGCGACGGTCAGCGTGCCGCCGACGCGGAGGTGCATCTGCGCCGCCAGCTGGTCGCCGACGACGGCCTGCTCGCCCTGCCCGAACATCCTGCCGCTGGTGAACACGAGCCGGTGCAGCAGGAAGCCGCCAGGATCGGCGCCGAACACGATCGCGCCCGGCTCGGGCTTGATGTCGCCGACGAGCAGGATCAGCGGCGTCGCCGCGGCGATGCCCGGCGTCTGGCGCAGTGTCGTGAGGAGGCTTTCGGGCAGGATCGAGGTCGTCGGGTCGGCGGCGTCCTTCTGGAACAGCCCGAGATCCGACGCGCCCAGGTGGAAGAACTGGTTTCCGGCATCCTGGGCCCCCTGACCGACTGCGAGCAGGGCGACGATCGTGGCGATCCCGAGCGCCGTCCCCAGCGAGGTCAGAAACGTTCGCCCGGGGCGGCGCCGGAGCGCTGCCAGGGCGGGCACGACCGCGATCACTGGACCGCCTCGCGAACGTCGAGCCGCTCGCCATTGGCAACCAGGCGCCCGTCGACGAGGTTCAGCGTACGGTTCGTCCGGTCGGCGAGCGCCGGATCGTGCGAGGCGACGATCATCGTCGTGCCGTGCTCGGCGACGACCCCGGCGAGCAGCGTCCAGACATGCTCGGAGGAGCGCGAGTCGAGCGCGCCGGTCGGCTCGTCGGCGAGGATCAGCTTCGGCCGGCCGGCGAGCGCGCGAGCGATCGCGACCCGCTGGCGCTCGCCCCCCGAGAGGTCCGCAGGCTGCGCCTTCAACCGGTCGCCGAGCCCGACCTCGCCCAGCACCTCCTGGCTGCGCCTGGCCCGCTCGCGCCGCGACAGGCGAGCCGCGAGCAGCGGCAGCTCGACGTTCTGCTGGGCGTTGAGCTCGGGCAGCAGATGGTGCAGCTGGAACACGAACCCGACCGTCTCGAGGCGGAAGCGCGCGGGGTGTCGGAGGTGGGTGACGTCGAAGTCGTCGACCTTGATCGTGCCGTGCGTCGGCTGGTCGAGGCTGCCGATCAGCTGCAGCAGCGTCGTCTTGCCGGATCCGGATGCCCCGGTGAGCCCCACCGTCTCACCCGGCTCGACGGTGAAGCTGACGTCGTCGATCACGGTCGCCTGGCCGAATGCCCGCGTGAGGTGCTCGACGGAGACGCGGGCGCCGGCCACGGCCTACTTGACCGGAGTGATGTTCCAGGAGAGGGTCCTGGTTCCGTACCTCGTCGTCACCACGACCTGCAGTGTCAGTGTCTTGCCGACGGATGCCGCCGGAAAGGTGAGAGTGTCGTTGAACACGCCGCCCGTGAACTTGTGGCCCGGCTGGCGGCCGACGACGCCGAGCCCGGGATACAGGAACCGGTAGTTCACGTTCCCGCTCAGCTTCTGCCTGCCCATCGTGACGACGACCGTGATCCTCCACGGCTTGTTCATCACCGGGCGGTGGTTGGGCGCGTGCAGGACGGCGGAGAACGATACGGCGGCGGCATGTCGTCGCGCGGGCGAACTGCCGGCGGCGAGCGGAGCGCCTCCCGCCTGGCGCTGCGCGCTCGAGGCCTGGGGCGCCGGCAGGAGCGCCCACACCAGCACGGCGAGCATCACGGCGGCGGTGGCGAGCACCACCAGCCGTCGTGCGGACGTGACCCGGTCGGAGCGAGGATGCGAGCGCATGCGAGCCTCCCGAATGGTTTGTGAAGAACCAACCTTCCGCTGTTGCAAAAGTGTATACCCCGTCCGTATATTCCCGGCATGAGCGCGACGGCCGAGTCGTCGGCGGGCGCCCTGCCGGCCTCTTCTCAGGGCGCCGTCCCCGCCCTTGCCACGGTGCTGCTGGCCCGCATCGCGCGCGTCGTGCGACGGCGGTTCGAGACAGCGCTCGGTCCGCTCGGGCTGCGCCAGCGGCAGATCGTGGCGCTCAGCTACCTGCGTGGCCACGGGCCGACCGCCCAGCAGCGGCTCGCCGAGCAGCTGTGCATGGATCCGAGCAGCCTGGTGTGCCTCCTGAACTCGCTGGAGGAGCGCGACCTCGTCGTCCGGCGCCGCGATCGCAGTGACCGGCGCCGCGGTCTGGTCGTGCTCTCGAGCCGGGGTGAGGACGCGCTCGGCGAGGTCGACCCGGCGCTCGCCCGCGTCGAGGAGGCGATCCTCGCCGACCTCGACATCGGCGAGCGCGAGCTGCTCCGGGGTCTGCTCGCCCGGATCACGGCAGGCGAGCTCGACTGGGAGCTCGGCGCCGGCGACCCCTGAGCTGCCGAACCGCAGCCGAGCTGAGTGCCCCTCAGGTGCAGCGGGCGCTGACCGGGATGTTCATGCTCGGCACCGGCGGGTAGTCGCGCTTGCAGTAGGTGACGGTGCGGCCCACGACGACGGCGTCGAACGGGTAGTAGACGTTGCCCACCTCGACTCGGCAGCGAAATGCCCGGCGCGCGGCGCTGGCCGTTGCGGTGAGCGTGCAGCTCGAGCCCTGCAGGCGGCCGGTGATCGCGCCGGCCCGGAGCTCGCGCGTGATCGCGGCCGTGACCGCCGCAGTCGCGCCCCCGGCCGGCGCGACGCCGGCCTTCAGCGTCGCGACGCGCGGGGCCTGGTCCTGGCTGACGAGTGCGTCCGCCTCGCGATTCTGCTCGACGATCGCTGCCCGGCTGATCGGTGGCGCCGGCGTCCCGGGCAACTGGCTGCCGGCGCCCTCGACGAACACCACCACGGCGATCACGAGCGCCGCCGCAACCGTCAGCGACACGATCCACTGGGTGCGTAGCGAAGGTCTGCCGAGCACGCGCCCAGGCTATCGGGCCGCCCGCCGGCGGCGCGGAGCCTGTGGCCGGGCAGCCGGCCGCTGCGCTGGCAAACTCACCGCCATGGACCTCTCGGTGTTCTTCGCCGGCACCGGCGGCTCGATGCCGACCGCTCGCCGGGGCCTGCCCGCGATCCTGATCCGCCGCGGCGGAGATCGCATCCTGGTCGACTGCGGAGAGGGCACCCAGCGCCAGCTGCTGCGCTCGATCGGGCTGAGCGACGTCGACGAGATCTTCCTCACGCATCTGCACGCCGACCACTGGCTCGGGCTGCCAGGGCTGCTGAAGACGTTCGAGCTGCGAGGGCGCGAGGTGCCGTTGACCGTGCACGGGCCGCCCGGCCTGCGCGAGCTGCTCGGCGCGGTGATGGGCGTCGCAGGCCGGGTCGCCGGGTATGAGCTGACGGCGATCGAGCTGGAGCCGGGCGAGGTGCTCGAGCGCGACGGCTACCGGATCGCGGCGGTTCCGGTCTCGCACCGGGGGCCGGCGCTCGCCTACGTGCTGTTCGAGCCCGAGCGGCCAGGCGCGTTCGATCCGGTCGCCGCCCAGGCGCTGGGGCTCACGCCCGGGCCGGAGTTCGGCCGCGTCCAGCGCGGTGAGACGATTCGCGGCGTCGCCCCCGAGCGGGTGATGGGGCCGAACCGGCCGGGCCGCAAGCTCACGATCTCAGGCGACACGCGCCCGTGCGAATCGCTGCGGCTGGCCGCGCACGGGAGCGACCTGCTGATCCACGAGGCGACGTTCGCGATCGAGGAGGCGGAGCGCGCCTACGAGACCGGCCACTCGACCGCGTCGCAGGCGGCCGGAGTCGCCCGCGACGCCGACGTGGGCATGCTCGCACTCAACCACCTGTCCATTCGCCACCCCGCTGGGCTGTTGAAGGACGAGGCCCGGTCGATCTTCGAACGGACAGTGCTGCCGCGAGACTTCGACACGATCGAGATTCCGTTCGCCGAGCGAGGCCGTCCCGAGCTGCATCGGTTCGACCAGCAGCGTCCCGGCCATCCGGTGGGATCGTGAGCACGCCCGCGCTCCATCGCACGATCGCGCCGCTGGGGACCGAGCGGCTCATGCTCGAGCCGCTCTCGCCCGCTCACGGCGACGTGCTCGCGCCGCTGCTCGACGATCCGCGGGTCGCCCGCACGCTGGCTCCGAGTGGCAAGCCGCCGGCCCCCGGTGGCGAGCCGGAGGTGCTGCAGGCGGCGGCCGAGCACTGGGCCCGCTGCGGCTTCGGGCTGTGGCTGCTGCGCGACCGCGCAACCGGCCAGATGATCGGCCGCGGCGGCCTCGAGCGCTGCGTGCTCGCCGGGCGGCGCGAGGTCGAGCTGTCGTGGGCGATCATCCCGGAGCGCTGGCGGCAGGGCTACGCCTCGGAGCTGGCGCAGGCGTGCATGAAGCTGGCGTTCGACGATCTGTACCTGCCCGCCGTCGTCGCTCACACGCAACCGCACAACCTCGCCTCCCGGAATGTGATGACGAAGGCGGGGATGAGCTACGAGCGCGACATCGTCTACGCCGGGCACAAGCACGTCCTGTTCCGGCGCTGCAACGGCCTGTAGTCGCGGCCGGGCACCGGCCACGCCGCCGGGCCCGCTGCTAGGCTGCGCGCAAGCCACCTTTAACCCGGTCCCGCGAGGCCAGGAAGGAGCATGCAGTGTCAGATCGCACGGTCGTCCTCGACCGCGATGACGTAAGGCGCACGCTCGTGCGGATCGCCCACGAGATCGTCGAGAAGAACCCGCCGGGAGCCGCCGAGCTCGCCACCGGGAACGGGGATCCGCGGATCGCGATCGTCGGCATCCACCGTCGCGGCGCGGTGCTCGCCCGACGGCTGCGCGCGCTCGTCGGCGAGCTGCTCGAGCCCGAGGTGCCGCTCGGGTTCGTCGACATCTCGTTCTACCGCGACGACCTGGCGCTGCGCGCCGGCGGCGTCACCTCGCCGGTCGTCAACTCGACCCAGCTCGAGTTCCCGATCGACGGCCGCACGATCGTGATCGTCGACGACGTGCTCTACACGGGCCGAACGGTGCGCTCGGCGATCGACGAGATCTTCGATTTCGGCCGCCCGGCGAAGGTCCAGCTCGCCGTGCTGGTCGACCGCGGCCACCGCGAGCTGCCGATCAGGCCAGACTACGTCGGCAAGAACATCCCGACCGCCCGCGACCAGCGCGTCAACGTTCGCGTGCAGGAGATCGACGGCTTCGAGGAGGTCGCGATCGTCCCCGCCGAAGATCGCGCGAGGAGGGCGGCATGAACCACCTGATCAGCATCGAGGACCTCGACCGTGCCGCGATCGAGCGGATCCTCGACCGGGCCGAGTCGTTCGCCGAGATCGCCGGCCGCGAGATCAAGAAGGTCCCGGCGCTCCGCGGACGCACGGTCGTCAACCTGTTCTACGAGTCCTCGACGCGCACCAGCTCGAGCTTCGAGCTGGCCGCCAAGCGGCTGTCGGCCGACGTCGTCAGCGTCCGCTCGACCGGCTCGAGCGTGGAGAAGGGGGAGTCGCTGCGCGACACGGTGCAGACGCTGAGCGCGTACGAGCCGGCGGCGATCGTGATCCGCTCACCGCACGCCGGTGCCGCGCGGCTGCTGGCCGGGTGGACCGACGCGTCTGTGGTCAACGCCGGCGACGGAAAGCACGAGCATCCGACGCAGGCGCTGCTCGACGTGTTCACGCTGCGCCGCCGCCTCGGCAGGCTCGACGGCGCCTCGATCTGGATCGTCGGCGACGTCCTGCATTCGCGCGTCGCGCGCTCGAACATCCTCGCCTTCCAGCGGATGGGCGCGAAGGTCACCGTCTGCGGGCCGCCGACGCTGCTGCCCCGCGGGATCGAGGCGCTCGGCTGCGCGGCGACGCCGACGCTCGAGCGACTCGGCGAGGCGGACGTCGTCTACGTTCTGCGCATGCAACGCGAGCGGATGCAGGAGGCCTTCATCCCGTCGCTGCGCGAGTACGCCGAGCGCTACCAGATCGGGGTCGGGCGCCTGCGAACGGGCCAGCTGCTGATGCACCCGGGGCCCGTCAACCGCGGCGTAGAGCTGTCGGCCGATGCGATCGACTCGCCGGTCTCGCTGATCGGCGAGCAGGTGCGGGCCGGGGTCGCCGTGCGGATGGCCGTCCTGTACGAGCTGCTCGTCGGGGCGGCCGCGCCGGCGGTGGCGGCATGAGCCCGGAGATCGCGCTCAACCGGGCCGCCGGAGCAGCGCCGGCCGACCTGCTGATCCGCGGCGCGCACTTGCTCGACCCGCGCGCCGGGCTCGACGAGCCGCGCGACGTTCTGATCCGCGGTGGTCACATCGCCGAGCTCACCCTTCCCGACACGCTCGCGCCAGTGGCCGGAGTGGCCGAGCTGGACGGCACCGGACGCCACCTGTTCCCCGCGTTCGTCGATCCGCACGTGCACCTGCGAACCCCCGGACAGGAGTACAAGGAGACGCTCGAGAGCGGTACGGCGGCGGCCGCGGCCGGCGGCTTCTGCCAGGTGATCGCGATGCCGAACACGGACCCGGTGGTCGACGAGGTGTCGGTGCTGCGCTCGCTCGTCGACGCGGCAAGGCGTCAGGCGCGCGTCCCGACCGGGTTCCTCGCCGCGATCACGGTCGGGCTGCGCGGCGAGGTGCTGACCGAGATGGCGGCGCTGCGCGACGCCGGCGCGCTCGGCTTCACCGACGACGGCAAGCCCGTCGTCTCGGCCGGGGTCCTGCGCAAGGCGCTCCAGTACCAGCGGCTGTGCGGCGGCGTGGTGGCGCTGCACGAGGAGGATCCGGCGCTGTCGGGCGCCGGCGTGATGCACGAGGGCGCGGTCTCGGCCCGCCTCGGGCTGGCGGGGATCCCGTCGCTGTCGGAGTCGACGATGGTCGCCCGCGACGCCGCGCTCGCGCGCTACGAGGATGCCCGCGTGCATTTCCAGCACCTCAGCTGCGTCGAGTCGGTGGAGGCGCTGGCCGCCGCGCGCGCCGCCGGCGCGCGGGTCTCGGGCGAGACGACGCCGCATCACCTGACGCTCACCGACGAGCTCGTGCGCACGCTCGACAGCCGCTTCAAGATGAACCCGCCGCTGCGCTCCGAGGAGGACCGGCGGGCACTGATCGAGGCGCTGCGCACGGGCGTGATCGAGTGCATCGCAACCGACCACGCGCCCCACGCCCGCCACGAGAAGGAGGTGCCGTTCGAACAGGCGCCGATGGGCACGATCGGACTCGAGACCGCGTTCCCGGCCCTGTTCACCGAGCTGGTGATGCCCGGCATGCTCGAGCTGGAGGTCGTGATCGAGCGGATGACCGCGGGCGGGGCGCTGTACGGGCTGCCGATCCCCCGGATCGCGCCCGGCGAGCCGGCGAACCTGGTGCTCG
This sequence comes from Solirubrobacterales bacterium, assembly GCA_027315255.1. Lineage (GTDB taxonomy): Bacteria > Actinomycetota > Thermoleophilia > Solirubrobacterales > Solirubrobacteraceae > Palsa-465. The sequence goes on from DAHUYL010000010.1 coordinate 11,447, forward strand.
TCGACCTCGAGGCGTCGTTCGAGGCGGGCGCGGACGGCTACGTCAGCCGCTCGGCCAACTGCTGTTTCCACGGCCGGCGGCTGTTCGGTCGGGTGCAGCTGACCGTCGCCGACGGTGCGGTCGCGTTCGGTCGCGAGGCGCTGTCGCAGCAGCCGCTGAGCGTCAGATGAAGCCCGCCACCGCCTATGTGCTGCTCGAGGACGGCTTCCGCCTCGACGGGCTCGCCTGCGGCGCCGACGCGCCCGCGGTCGGCGAGATCGTGTTCACGACCTCGATGTCCGGCTACCAGGAGGCGATCAGCGACCCGAGCTACGCCGGCCAGCTGATCGCCTTCACCTACCCGCAGATCGGCAACTACGGCGTGTCGAGTGCGGCGATGGAGTCGGACCGGATCCACGCCCGCGCCGCGATCATGCGCGCGGCCGTCGACCGCGACGACGCACCGAGCGCCGAGCAGGGCTGGCTCGAGTGGCTGACCGGCTGCGGTGTGCCGGCGATCACCGACCTCGACACCCGCGCGCTCGTCCGCCACATCCGCGACGCGGGCGCGATGAAGGGCGGTGTCTTCCCGGCGCGCGTCACCGAATCAGAGGCGCGTGCGCTGATCGAGGCAGAGCCGCCGATGGCCGGTCGCGACCTGGCGCGAGACGTGTCTCCCGGTGATGCTGTCCGGCTAGACAGCATCACCGGCAGCAGCGGTCCGCTGCTCGCGGTCATCGACACCGGCGTCAAGGCCTCGATCGTCCGTGAGCTGCGGGCGCGGGGGGCGCGCGTGACGCTGCACCCGTGCACCGCGAGCGCCGAGGAGCTGCTCGCCGAGGACCCCGACGCGATCTTCCTCGCGAACGGGCCCGGCGACCCGGCGGCGGTCGATTACGTCGTGCGAACCGTCAGGGAGCTCGTCGGCCGCCGGCCGGTGTACGGGATCTGCCTCGGCCATCAGCTGCTGTGCCGCGCGGTCGGCCTGGAGACCTACAAGCTCCCGTTCGGCCACCACGGCGCCAACCACCCGGTCAAGGACCTGACCACGGGCCGGACCGAGATCACCTCCCAGAACCACGGGTTCGCGGTGCTCGGGCCGGGCGGGGCACGGACGATCGACGACGACCGGCCGGTGCGGTGGGAGACCGATTTCGGCGCCGCCGAGCTGACGCACGTGAACCTGTACGACCGGACGGTCGAGGGGCTGCGGCTGCTCGACGTCCCGGGAGCCACGGTTCAGTACCACCCCGAGGCCGGGCCTGGTCCGCACGACTCGTTGTACCTGTTCGACCGGTTCGTGTCGGAGATCGCCGCCAATGCCTAGGCGCGACGACCTGTCGAAGATCCTGCTGATCGGCTCGGGCCCGATCGTGATCGGCCAGGCGGCCGAGTTCGACTACTCCGGGACGCAGGCGTGCCGGGTGCTGCGCCAGGAGGGCTACGAGGTGGTGCTCGTCAACTCCAACCCGGCGACGATCATGACCGACCCCGAGGTCGCGACCGCGACGTACGTCGAGCCGCTGCTGCCCGGCCCGCTCGAGCAGGTGATCGCGCGCGAGCGCCCCGACGCGCTGCTGCCGACGCTCGGCGGGCAGACCGCGCTCAACCTCGCCAAGGCGCTGCACGAGAACGGCACGCTCGAGCGCTACGGGGTCGAGCTGATCGGCGCCAACTACGACGCGATCGACCGCGCCGAGGACCGCGAGCGGTTCCGCGAGACGATGATCGACGCCGGGCTGCGGGTGCCGCGCAGCCGGATCGCGCATTCGCTGACTGAAGCCCAAGCGGCGCTCGCGGACGTCGGACTGCCGATGATCGTGCGGCCGGCGTTCACGCTCGGCGGCACCGGCGGCGGGATCGTCTACAGCGAATCGGAGCTGGCGCGGGTCGTCGGGCGCGGCCTCGACGCCTCGCCGATCCACCAGGTGCTGCTCGAGGAGTCGGTGCTCGGCTGGGGTGAGTTCGAGCTCGAGGTGATGCGCGACAGGACCGACAACGTCGTGATCGTCTGCTCGATCGAGAACCTCGATCCGATGGGCGTGCACACCGGCGACAGCGTCTGCGTCGCCCCGCAGCAGACGCTGACCGATCGCCAGTACCAGGCGCTGCGCGACCAGGCGATCACCGTGATCCGCGCGATCGGGGTCGAGACCGGCGGCTCCAACGTCCAGTTCGCCGTCAACGCGGCGACCGACGAGATCGTCGTGATCGAGATGAACCCGCGCGTGTCGCGCTCGAGCGCGCTCGCCTCCAAGGCGACCGGAGTCCCGATCGCGAAGATCGCCGCTCGCCTGGCAGTCGGCTACACGCTCCAGGAGATCCCCAACGACATCACCCGCGCCACCCCCGCCAGCTTCGAGCCGGCGATCGACTACTGCGTCGTCAAGTGGCCCCGGTTCGCGTTCGAGAAGTTCCCCGGCGCCGAGCCGGGACTGACCACGCACATGAAGTCGGTCGGCGAGGCGATGGCGATCGGGCGCACCTTCAAGCAGGCGTTCGCGAAGGCGCTGCGCTCGCGCGAGCTCGACTCGCGTCCCGTGTTCCCGGCCGACGACGAGACGCTGCTCGAGCGGGTGGCCGGGGCGAGCTCCGAGCGGTTCGACCACCTGCTCGAGGCGCTGCGGCGCGGGCATCCGGTCGCGGAGCTGCACCGCCGCACGAGCATCGACCCGTGGTTCCTGCACGAGCTTGCCGAGCTGGTGGCGGATCCGCAGGCGCCGTTCGCGGGCGAGCGGACGTTCAAGGCGGTCGACACGTGCGCGGCCGAGTTCGCCGCCTCGACGCCGTACTACTACTCGGGCTGGGAGCGCGTCGCGAGCAACGAGGTGAGGCGCGGCGAGCGCCCGAGCGTCGTGATCCTCGGCTCGGGGCCGAACCGGATCGGGCAGGGGATCGAGTTCGACTACTGCTGCGTTCACGCCGCCCAGACGGTGCGCGAGTCGGGCCGCGACGCGGTCATGATCAACTGCAACCCGGAGACGGTCTCGACCGACTACGACACCTCCGACCGCCTGTACTTCGAGCCGCTGACGCTCGACGACGTGCTCGGGGTGTGTGAGCTGGAGCAGCCCGAGGGGGTGGTCGTCCAGTTCGGCGGGCAGACCCCGCTGAAGCTCGCCCAGGGACTGGCGGACGCGGGCGTGCGGATCCTCGGCACCGGCACCGAGGCGATCGACATCGCCGAGGACCGGGCGCGGTTCGGTCCGCTGCTCGACGGGCTCGGCTACAAGGCGCCACCGTACGCGACCGCCACCTGTGCGCAGGAGGCGCTGCACCGCGCCCCCGGCGTCGGCTTCCCGCTGCTCGTGCGGCCGAGCTACGTGCTCGGCGGCCGCGCGATGGAGATCGTCTACAGCGTCGACGGGCTGAGGGGGTACCTCGAGCGCGTCGTGTCGGAGTCCGGTCGCGACATCTATCTCGATCGCTTCCTGGAGGACTCGATCGAGGTCGACGTCGACGCGCTGTGCGATCGCGAGGATGTGTGGATCGGGGGGATCATGCAGCATGTCGAGGAGGCCGGCGTGCACTCGGGGGATTCGGCGTGCGTGCTGCCGCCCCACTCGCTCGGCGAGGACATGCTCCAGCAGATCCGCGAGCAGACGCGCGGGATCGCGCTGGCGCTCGGCGTCGAGGGCCTGATCAACGTCCAGTTCGCGATCCACGACGGCGACCTGTACGTGATCGAGGCCAACCCGCGCGCCTCGCGGACGGTTCCGTTCGTGTCCAAGGCGATCGGACTGCCGCTCGCCAAGCTCGCCTGCCGGATCCTCCTGGGTGAGCGGATCGCCGACTTCGGGCTGCCGCGCGACACGGCCAACGGACACGTGTGCGTCAAGGAGGCCGTGCTCCCGTTCGACCGCTTCGCCGGCGCCGACGCACTGCTCGGGCCGGAGATGCGGTCGACCGGCGAGGTGATGGGAATCGCTCGCGACTTCCCGACCGCGTTCGCCAAGGCGCAGGCCGCCGCCGGGTCGCGGCTGCCGCAGACCGGCACCGTGTTCATCACCGTCGCCGACCGCGACAAGCCGGCTGCGACCGGAATCGCCGGCCAGCTGCACGACCTCGGCTTCCGGCTGATCGCAACCCGCGGCACCGCCCAGGCGCTCAACCGGATGGGGATCCCGGCACAGGCGATCAACAAGATCGGCGAGGGATCGCCGCATGTGGTCGACTGGATCGAGAGCGGCTCCGTCGACCTCGTGATCAACACGCCGGTCGGCACCGGCGCGAGGACCGACGGCTACGAGATCCGCGCCGCCGCGGTCGCGCGGCGGATCCCGTGCATCACGACGCTGTCCGGGGGGATGGCGGCCATGCGCGCGATCGCGGCCGCCGCCGCCCACGGCGAGCCCGAGGTCGTCTCGCTGCAGGAGCTCTACCCCGAAGCGACGCCAGCCTCGTGAGCGACCGCATCCAGGCGCCGCTCGATCGCCGGCGGGTGCTCGTCGGCGCGCGCTCGGTGCGCGGTCCCTACGTCGTGCTCGCCTGCGAGGATCCGGACGGGCCGCGACCACAGGCAGGACAGTTCTACATGCTGAGCGCCGGGGGGCGATGGGGCGGCGGGGACGGGGAGCGGCCGTTCCTTCCGCGCGCGCTGAGCGTGATGCGAGCGGCGCCCGGCGGACGCGGGCTCGAGTTCCTGATCGAGGACGTCGGACCGGGCACGGCACGGCTGTGCGAGCTTCAGGTTGGCGACGGATTGCTGCTGCTGGGTCCGCTCGGGGTCGGCTTCGCCGCGCCGCGCGAGGGGCGCCGGCCGCTGCTCGTCGGCGGCGGCGTCGGGATCGCGCCGCTCGTGATCCTCCGCGACCGGCTCGGCCCCGGCGTCCCGCCGCCGCTGCTCGGCTTCCGCGACACCGCCCGCGCGCTCGCCTCCCGCGAGTGGCTGCCGGCGGCCCGGGTCGCGACCGACGACGGCGGCTACGGGCATCGCGGGTTGGTGACCGACCTGCTCGCGGCAGAGCTGGCCCGCGACGGACACGCCGAGGTGTACGCGTGCGGGCCGCCCGCGATGCTCGAGGCGGTGCGCCTGCTGTGCGCCGAGCACCGGGCTCCGGCGCAGCTCGCGCTCGAATCGGGGATGGCGTGCGGCTACGGCGCGTGCTTCGGCTGCGTCGTGCGCACCCGCGAGGGCTACATCAGGCTGTGCGTCGACGGGCCCGTCGTCGACGCGGACCGGCTCGAGGCCGTCGTAGGGGTGGGAGCGGTGGGATGACGGAGGCGACGACCGTCGGCTTCTGCGGGATCGAGCTCGCGCACCCGATCATCAACGGCTCGGGGACGTTCGACGCGATCGCGGCCCGGCGGGTGTTCGGCGACGAGCTGCTCGAGCGCTTCCCGTTCGCGGCGTTCGTGACGAAGACCGTCACCGTCGAACCGCGCGCGGGCAACCCGCCACCGCGGTTGTGGGAGCTTCCCGCGGGGCTGCTGAACTCGATCGGGCTGCCGAACCGGGGACTCGCCGGCTTCCTCGAGCACGACCTGCCGGTGCTGGCCGAGCTGCCTGTGCCGCTGATCGTCAACGTGATGGGGTTCACGCGCGATCAGGTGGCGACGCTGGTTGCCGCGTTCGCGGAGCGCGACGAGGTTGCGGCGCTCGAGCTGAACGTGTCCTGCCCCAACGTCGAGACCGGGATGCTGATGGGTGCCGATCCGCGCGAGACCGCCGCGCTGGTCGAGCGCGTGCGGCCGCTGACGGCGAAGCCGCTGATCGTGAAGCTGACGCCGAACGCCGCCGACGTCCCCGCGGTCGCCCGCGCCGCGCAGGAGGCGGGAGCCGACGCCGTCTCGCTGATCAACACGCTGCGCGGGATGGCGCTCGAGCCGGCGAGCGGCGAGCCGGCGCTCGGCGGGATCACCGGTGGGGTGTCAGGGCCGGCGGTGCGCGCGATCGCGCTCGCGCAGGTGCACGCGGTCGCCGCCGCCGTGTCGATCGGCGTCGTCGGGATGGGCGGCGTTCAGCGCGGTCGCGACGCAGCCGATCTGATGGCGGCCGGCGCAGATCTGGTCGCGGTCGGGACCGAGAGCTTCCGCGATCCGATGGCGGGTTTGCGGGTAGCTACGGAGCTGGTCGCGCTGCCCGTCAGCGGCGCCGGTGCAGTCGTCTGAGTGGTCCGGCGCGCTGTCGATCGGGCTCGTTCGATGGTTGGCTGCCAACATGCAAACTTCCTGCAAACCACCGTGATCGTCGAAACCTGGCTCGACACTGCTCAAGCTCAGCCTGAGGGTTAGTCGAATTGCCGTCGGCAGGCTTGATCGGCGTCCCCCAGGATGTATAGTCGCCGCCCATGCCGTCGGTCACCGAATCGCCCACGAAGCCCATCGCAGCACCCGAGCGCTCGCTCACGCAACGCATGGACGCGCTGCAACGTGCGAACGACATTCGCAGTCGCCGTGCGCAGCTCAAGCGAGACCTGAAGGCCGGTCGCCAGCAGATCTCCGAGCTGCTCCAGCAGCCGCCCGACTACCTCGGCACGGCCAAGGTCTTCGACCTGCTGCTGGCCGTTCCCAAGTACGGGCGCGTCAAGGTCTCGAAGATCCTCTCGACGTGCCGGATCTCGCCCTCGAAGACGATCGGCGGCCTGTCCCCGCGGCAGCGCGACGAGCTGGTCGACCTGCTGCGTCGGCGCTGATCCGGCGCCGCGGGACCGGCTGATCGCGCCGCCTCCGTGGCGAAGGTGTTCGTGATCACCGGCCCCTCGGGAGTGGGGAAGGGCACCCTGATCCGGGCCCTGCTGGCGCGGATCCCGCCGCTGGAGCTATCCGTCTCGGCGACCACACGGGCGCCGCGGCCGGGCGAGGAGGACGGTGCCGCCTATCACTTCCTGACGCCCGCGGCGTTCGCCGAGCGGATCGCCGCGGGCGACTTCCTGGAATGGGCCGAGTACTCGGGCAACCGCTACGGCACGCTCCGCTCCGAGCTCGAGCGCCGGCTCGCGGCGGGGGTGCCGGTCGTGCTCGAGATCGAGGTCCAGGGCGCCCGTCAGGTGCGCGCCGCGATGCCCGAGGCCGTCGCCGTGTTCATCGCCCCGCCCTCGCGTGAGGCGCTCGAGGCCCGCCTCGTCGGCCGCGGCACCGACCGGCCCGACCAGGTCGCCGCCCGCCTGCGGACCGCCGAGGGCGAGCTCGACGCCCAGGAGGAGTTCGCGCACGTGGTCGTCAACGACCGGCTCGAGGACGCCGTGTCCGAGCTGGTCGGGATCGTCCGCCGGCAGCTCGACTGCTCCTCGACGGCTGCCTGACGCGCTGGCGCGGCGCGGCCGTGGCGCGCGCGGCCGTGGGGCGCGTTGGCGGCCCTCGCCTGGGTGGCTCGGGTGCGGTCGGTTGCGCTGTCTGGCCGCGAGTGCCGCCCTCGCGTCCCACGGCCACACCGCTCGGCGTCCCCGTCAACTGCTTGCTCGCGGCTGCGATGATCTTATGGCGCTGGCGAACGCGGCGGCGGCGTGGTCCCACCATGCACGCCCGATGTGCGTGGCGGCTTACGGTTTCCGGTCGCGGATCACGCGGATGTTCAAATCGAGCCCGAGGTCTGTCCATGCGTGGTCGGCGGTCAGCGCCGTGGCGGCGAGGCGGTGCGCAACGGCGAGGCAGGCTCTGTCGGCGAGCGAGAGCCCCGACGTGCGCGTGAGCGGTCGCAGCCTAGCTGCCTCGATCGCGTCGGCGGTCGTGAACGGCTCGACCGTGATCGCTCCGTTCAGGAGGCCGCGCTCCGTGAGCTCCGAGACCGTCTCTACGGGATCCTTGCCGTGCGTCGCGAGCGTGCTCAGCGCCTCGGCGAGGTTGACGGTGCAGATGGCCGCGCCGCCGGCAATCGCGTCGGCGACGATCTCGGCGCCTGGCTCGTTTGCGAGATACGCGAGCAGCGCCGAGGCGTCGAGCACAGGCGGCACCGCGGCTTCGGGCACCTATGCCTCCTGGTCTGCGGCAGCGCGACGCTCGGCAAGCAACTCGTCGACCAGCGAGCCGGCCTCGACGAGGGCCGCGAAGATGCCACGGCCCTGGTCGGCCACGGCTCGGTAGGGCCGCAGCCGCAAGGAGCCGTCGTCCTCAGTGCTCAACAGCATGTGCGCGCCGTCCTCGAGCCCGAGCTCTGACCTGATCGACGCCGGCAACACGAGTCGGCCTCGGTTGCCGACAATCACGCGCTCTGTGCGGGCCATTCACATATTGTACCATGATTAGACATCGACCCACATCTGTCTGAGGTGGGAGCGAGTTCGTTTGACGCTGAGCTGGAGCCTCGGGTGGCCCGCATCAGCCGCCACGGCCGCCGTCCGTCACTTGGTTGAAGAAAGTGACCGTGGACGTCGCTTTTGTCAACCAAGTCGGTGATCGCGCCCGGTTTGCGGCGTGTGCTTGTGCTTGTGGCTGGGTTCGGGGCGGCGCTGAGGTCGGCGAGCGCCTCGATCCGCGCGATCGAATCGTCGTCGAGTGCCGGCCGCTGTACGCCGAGCCGCTCGACCGCGCGCGGCTCCGCCCGACGGCTGGCGGAAGCAACGCGGGAGTTCGCGGCCCGCGATCCCCGTACAGCCAGGTACCGCCTGGGCGCCCGATGTCGCGGAAGCGACCGCGCTTACCCCTGCTTACGTCGTGAGCCGGTCGCCGCGTTGCACGCGCGTCCGACCCTGGACCGCGCTGACGGCCCGCGCCGCCGCGTCAGCGGCGGCGCTGGAACGCGACGTTCAGCGCTTGTGCTTACCGTGCCCGTGCTTGCCGTGCTTCGGCTTGGGCTTCTTGAAACGAACGCCGTGCTTGCTGACGGGGCCTCGCCCCGAGTAGGCCGTCAACGTCGCGTTCAGCGTTCCGAGCCGCTGCAGCAGCCGCTTGCCGGTGCCGTTGAGGAAGATCGCCACGGGTCCGCTGCCCGTGCCGAGGTTCCGCGTCGCGGTGCCGATCGTCACCGTCACGGCGACGGACTTGAGGTGACCGTGGACCTTCTTCTTGATGTGCTCCACGACGGTCAGCCGCAGGGTGACGACGCAGGCTGCGGTTCCGGTCGAGCAGCTGACGTGGACCGTCAGCTTGGTGCCGGCCACCTTCGGCGCCAGCAGCGCGACGCGGGTCGGCGGCGGGGGTGTTGTCGTCGTCCCAGTCGTCGTGGTGGTCGCCGTTGTCGTGGTGGTGGTGGTGGTGGTGGTGGTTGTCGTCGGGGTGGTCGGGGTGGTCGAGGTGGTGGTGGTGGTGGTGGGCGTCGTCGTTGTCGTCGTGGCGGCAGACGTCGTGAACGTCGCGTCCGCTCCGGTGGACGTTCCGCTGTTGGTGCTCGCCACGAGCCGGAAGTGATAGGTCGTTCCGGCCTGAAGGCCGCTCACGGCGGCACTGACGGCCACCGCACTGGTCCCGCCTCCGGGCGAGGTGGCGCAGGCGGCGGTCGACCCGTACGAGTTCGAGGTCCCGTACTGGAAGTGGCAGTCGGTGACGGTCGCGCCGTTCGGGTTGACGCTGCCGCCGAGCGTCGCGCCGGTCTGCGTGACCGACGACGCACTCCCGGTCGTCGCCGACGGTGCGTTGTAGGCGAACAGATCGCCGGGCCCGGTCGTGCTCGTGCCGCTGGGCGTCGTCACGGTGACGTCCACCGTGCCGGCGCCGGGTGGCGCGGTCGCGGTGATCTGATCGACGTTGTTGACGGTGAACGAGCTCGCGGCCGTCCCGCCGAAGTTGACGGCAGAGACGCCGGCGAAGTTCGTGCCGTTGATCGTCACGCTCGCCCCTGCGAGCCCG
>DAHUYL010000015.1 GCA_027315255.1 Solirubrobacterales bacterium
CGAGCATCACCGCGCTCAGCGAGATCAGCACGGTCACGCCGCTGAACAGGACCGCCTTGCCGGCGGTGTCCATCGCGACGGTGGCCGCGTCGACGGGTTTGAGCCCGTGGCCGAACAGCGCGCTGCGAAACCGGTGGACGAGGACCAGGGCGTAGTCGATCCCGAGCGCGAGCGCGAACATCAGCGCGAAGTTCATCGCCCAGATCGAGATCGGGGTGATCTGCGTTCCGAGGTACAGTAGACCGGCGGCCGACAGCAGCCCGACCATCGTGAGCATCAGCGGCAGCCCGGCGGCGACCAGCGATCCGAATGCGATCAGCAGGATCCCGAGCGTGATCGGCCACGAGATCACCTCCGACTTCATCATCGCCGTGCGGTTGGCGGCGTTGAAATCAGACCACATCCCGGACGCGCCGGTGAGATGCACCTGGACGGCCGCGGTCGACACCGCCTGGAGCCTGCCCTTGATGTTGTCGGCCGCCTTGACCATCCCGTTCGAGCTGCGGGCGGCGCCGGCCTGGACGATGGCGGTGTGCCCGTCGCGGGAGATCGAGACGCCCGGTGCGGGTGCGACGACGCTCTTGACTGCGCTGCTGGTGCGCAGGATGCGCTCGACCCGGGACACCGCGGCCGCGAACGCGGGGTTCGCCGTGGTCGCGGTTCGGGAGTGGACGACGACCATCAGCGCGTAGCTCGAGAGGCCGTTGAAGTTCCTGTCGATGAGGTTTCGCGCCTGGACCGACTGTGAGCCCGTCGTCTCCCAGCCGGCGCCTGACAGCGCCGTCTCGACGCGCGGTGCGAAGAAGCCGAGCACCAGCGCGACCACGACCCAGCCGGCGACGACGGCGCGGAAATGGGTCGCGGTGAAGCGGCCCAAGCGGCCGACCGGGCCGGCGTTGATCGCGTGGGGGTAGCTGTGGTCGGGGTGGGTGGTCGCGCCGTCGCCGGAGGTGGCGGCGCGCGCCCGATGCCCGTCGGCGGCCGCGGGAGCCGGTGTGGTTGCGGGCATCGAGCTCAGTGCCCCGCGGCCGTGGTGGTGGACGCGGTCGCGCCCGCCGGGGCTGCGGCTGACTCTGCCTCCAGCCGATCGAGGGCCGCGACGAGCTGTTCGGCGCCGACCACGCCCGCCTGGGCTGCGATCGGCTCGCCATCACGCAGAACCATCAGCGTCGGGATCGACCGGATGCCGAAGCGACCCGCGAGCCCCGGCTCGCTGTCGACGTCGACCTTGGCGAACCGGTAGTTCGGCCGCAGCTGGGCGGCGCGCTCGAGTTGGGGTGCCATCGCGCGACACGGTCCGCACCAGGCGGCCCAGAAGTCGACGACGGTGAGGCCGTCGGCGACCGCGGCGACGAATGTCTCGTCAGTGAGATGTTCGACAGTCGATTCCATTGGGTCTCTTCGCTCCTTGATCTATGCAATGGGGCCGCCCGCCGCGGATTGCGCATGCTGACGACAGCGTCCGAGTTGGAAGTGTACAACGGTACAGTGGTGCAGGGGTGATCATACAGCGCGCGCCGCGGCTTGTCAACTGTACAGCTGTGTGGTTGTTCCGTCGCACGCTATGGTCGCGTCGGGTCGGGCGCCGGCGAGTACGCCAAGCGCCACGACCCGTTCGTCCACTACCGCTCGCTGGTCGCCGATCGTGGACTGTGCGGCCACGTCGTGCCGCTCAGCGAGCTGGCGGCCGACGAGGGCGCGCGCACGCTGCCGCGGTTCATCTGGATCACCCCGGCTCGCCTCCGGGGGCCACATCGCGACGATCGTCGCCGGCCCGGGTGCCCGCGCCCACGCGACCCTGAAGACGCCCGTCGACCACTACTCCGTCCTTCAGGCGATCGACGACCTGCTGGGCCTACCCCGGCTGCGAGGTGCAGCCTGTCCGTGCACCCCGTCGCTCGCCCCCTTGCTCACCGGCCACTGACAGAGCCGCGCACCACAAGCGCACCCGAAGCTAGGCGGACTCTCACCGGCCTTGGCTTCAGGTCATGCCGGTGGTTGTCGAAACGTTCGAAGGCACGCGGCTCTGCCCCAACGAAAGGATGCCCTCGATGTCCATCGACCCGATCGCCATGAACCAGGTCGGACTCTCGGCCATGCACGGGACGCCCACCACGATGGCGAGCCCGCCACCGACGCCGGCGCTCAGCGGAACGCTCGCCGGCATCTCGAACTCGCTCGGGATGAGCATGGGCGGGGTGCAATCCGCGCTGAAGTCGGGCGCGTCGATCACGAGCCTGGCGAGCCAGCAGGGCGTTTCGCGCGAGGCGCTGATGCAGTCGGTGCAGACGGCAGTGCAGGCATCACGTCAGCAGTCCGGGCAGCCACCGCTCGACCAGGCGGTGCTCGACCGCATGGTCAGCAGGGCGTTCGACCGATCCCGACGCTGAGGCGCCGGGCGTGGGAACGGCTTTGGAGGCGGCTGAGCCCGCACCGAGCGCATCCCGGCCGGCGTGGGAGTTCGCGGCCACCGGCACCCGCTGGCGGGTCTACCACGACGGCTCGCTGGGCGCCGCTGTGATCGAGCAGGCGGTGGCGGCGATCGGCGCCGACGAGGCTCGCTGGTCGCGATTCCGTGCGGACAGCGAGTGCAGCGCGATCAACGATGCGGCGGGTCGCTGGACCCCTGTCTCGCGTGAGACGTTCGAACTGCTCGAGGCCTGTGTCGCGTGGACCGAGCGGACCGGCGGCGTGTTCAATCCGTTGTCCGGTACGGCGCTCCGCGCCTGGGGGTACGAGCGGAGCTTCGCTGACGATGGTGGCCCGCGTCGTGAGGTCTCGCCGGAACCGCGCCCGGTGGCGGGCGCGATCGAGCTCGACGGCGGCCGGGGTCGTGTGAGGGTGCCCGCCGGCGCGCATCTCGACCTCGGCGGGATCGGCAAGGGTTGGATCGCCGGCCGCGTCGCGTCGCTGCTCGCGCGAGTCAGCTCCTGCGCGGGCATCCTGATCGACGCCGGCGGCGATCTGATCGCCGTGAGCGGCGAGCATCGGGTCGCGGTCGAATCGACGCAGGCGGACGGTCCGGATGTGCTCGGCTACGTGACGCTGGCCGCCGGCGAGGCGATCGCGACGTCCGGCTTCCGAAATCGGCAGTGGGCCAACGGCGACGGATCTGGCGCGCATCATCTGATCGATCCCGTGACCGGTGCGCCCGGTCCCCGGGTTCACGCCACCGTCGTCGCCAACGATCCAGTCAGCGCCGATGTTCTCGCGAAGGTTCTCGCGCTGCGACCCGGATGGGTTGCCGGCTGCCGCCATCGGGCCCTCGTCCAGTTCAGCGACGGAGTGCTTGCGAGCAGGTCTTGGACGTTCGAACGGACCGGCACCATATGAGCGTGGGGCGCCGCGGCGCTCACCCGCCGGGCGCCTGAGGACAGTCCGGACGGCCGGTTGCGGCCAGCGCCCATGTGCGCGGTTCAGCGCGTGACTCCCGCTGCGGCTGCGTCACCGCGACACTTCCGCATCGCTCCGTGGAGGATGCTGATTCCTCCGGGTTCGGTGGCGGATGGGATTCGACCCGTGTCGACGATCGGCCCGGTCGGGAGTGGGTCCGGAAAGTCCGGCACACCGTTGGCGCGGATGCACCGCGCGAAGCTGAGGGCCGCCTGCTGCCGCGCGGCGCTGCGTTTGGCGCCCATGAAGCCCGCCGGCTCGAGGGTCTTGCATGCGCTGATGGCCTCGGTGAATGCCGGCGTCCGCGTGTTCAGCGACGAGCCGTTCGCCACCGCGTCGATCGTGAGTCTGCCCGACGAATTCGGGTCAGGGAATTGGCTGACCCCGTTGCGCCGCATGCATTGGGCGAATTTCACCGCCTGCCGAGCATTGGCGGGGGTATCGCCGGTGCGCGTCCGTCGGCCGGCGCCGGTGGTCGCGGAGGGCGTGTTGGAACCGCACGCGCTGAGCAGAGCGACGGCCGTGATCGCTCCGGCGGCGGCCAGTGGCCGTCGCGTTCGATTCACGTTGTGCCCTTGCGGTTGCCGAGCGGGTGCCGGCTGGCGGGTGAGTGAGCCGGACCCTGTGCGCCGCAGCGATCGACGTGACGCGGGCGGGGAAGCTGCGGATGGCCGGTCGCCCGCGTACCACGTGCAGCGGGTCGTGCAGCGTGGCTGTCGCTCACGCCTCCCAGTCAAGCCGGCCGGGTGTTGCCTTGACGTATGCGATTCTCGATATGCCGACGATATGTTCCGGCTGGCAGCATCCGAGGGGCATGCGTGTGCTGATCGTCGAGGACGAGCCCTATATCGCGGAGGCCATCCGCGACGCGCTGCGCTTGGAGGCGATCGCGACGGACATCGCCGGTGACGGCGAGACTGCACTGGAGCTGCTGGGCGTGAACGCCTACGACATCGCCGTGCTGGACCGCGACATCCCCGGTCCCTCAGGCGATGAGATCGCCAGGCGCATCGTCGCTTCTGGCAGCGGAATGCCGATCCTGATGCTCACCGCCGCGGACCGGCTCGACGACAAGGCGACGGGGTTCGGCCTCGGAGCCGACGACTACCTCACAAAGCCATTCGCTCTCCAGGAGCTGGTGCTCCGTCTCAGGGCGCTGGACCGCCGGCGTGCGCACAACAGGCCGCCGGTGCGACAGATCGCCGGTCTGCGGCTGGATCCGTTCCGCCGCGAGGTCTACCGCGACGGTCGCTATGTTGCGCTCACCCGCAAGCAGTTCGCCGTGCTCGAGGTTCTCGTCGCTGCCGAAGGCGGTGTGGTAAGTGCGGAAGAACTCCTCAAGCGCGCATGGGATGAGAACGCCGATCCGTTCACCAACGCTGTCCGGATCACCGTCTCGGCGCTTCGCAAACGCCTCGGCGAACCTTGGATCATCGCGACCGTGGCCGGCGTCGGATACCGCATCGGGACCCGATCAGACACCGGGCCTGGGGGGAGCGCCGCGTGAACCGTGTACCTGGCTTGAGCGTTCGCGTCAAGCTCACCCTGAGCTACGCCGGCTTCCTGATGCTCGCGGGTGCGATGCTGCTCGGTGCCGTATGGGTGTTCCTCCTGCGTTACGTCCCTGAGCGTGCGTTCATCGTCCCAGGCAGCGCCGGCGCCGACCTCCGAGGCGTCTTTCCGGTCCGGTCCAACCTCCTGCACGTCTTCGCCCCGAGGGCGGCCGCTGTGCTGGTGCTCCTGCTCGTGCTCGGCCTCGTCGGAGGATGGATCCTTGCCGGCCGGATGCTCGCCCCGCTGGCCCGGATCACCGACGCCACGCGTGTCGCCGCGGGCGGATCGCTCTCGCACCGGATCCGGCTGTCGGGCCGCCGAGATGAGTTCCGGGAACTCGCGGACGCCTTCGACACTATGCTCGCGCAACTCGAATCACACGTCGCAGAGCAGCAGCGCTTCGCAGCGAACGCCTCTCACGAACTCCGCACGCCACTGGCGATCACGCAGTCAATGCTCGAGGTCGCCCGCGCGGATGCGAGCGCGGACAAGGGCGAGCTGGTCGACAGACTCCACGCCGTGAACACCCGGGCGATCAACCTCACCGAAGCGCTGCTGCTGCTGAGTCGGGCGGATCAGCGATCCTTCACCTCGGAACGAATCGACCTCTCCCTGATCGCGGAAGAGGCCAGCGAAACGCTGCTGCCGCTCGCAGAGAAGCGCGGCGTCACGATCGAGACATCCGGCGACACAACCACCACGGTCGGCTCACCGACGCTGTTGCTGCAGATGGCGACGAATCTCGTGCACAACGCGATCGTCCACAACCTGTCGAGCGGCGGCACCGTGTGGGTCACGACCGGCGTCCAGCCCGAGCGCGTGATCCTGACGGTCGAGAACACCGGCGACAAGCTGTCCCCGCAGCTCGTCGGAACGCTCGCCGAACCGTTCCTTCGCGGTAGCGAACGAACACGCACCGAACACGCAGGCAGCGGCCTCGGCCTCGCGATCGTCAACAGCATCGCCCAAGCACACGACGGAACCCTCACCCTCAGCCGACGCGCCGCCGGTGGGCTCAGCGTCACGGTGGAACTACCCGCCGCGGCGTCCCAGGCTCGCGAGTGACATCACGGAACGAACGGCGCCAGGATCCCAGCTCCGTCCGCGCTGATCGACGTCGGGCATCGGCAACCGCGATGCCGGGATCGAACCGGCGCGCCGGACCGGCTCGCAGTTCAGTCTGCGACACCCGCCGAGGCGCTCTGCGCGGCGGGTCGTTCACCACGTCTCCAGGAGCTTGCCCTTGCCGCGCGCCTTCCAGCCCGTGCCGGTGACGTCGATGTACTGCCCGTACTTCGCGTAGGTGGTCCTGACCTCGATCGTATAGGTGGCGTAGCAGGTCCACTTGCTCCGCCCGGCGACGGCGCATTTCATGGTCGTGGCGATGAACTTGAAGCCGGCGCGCTTCGCCCGTGCGCTGATCTGCTGCGTGTACTGCTTCTTGACGACAGCGGTCACCTGGGCGAGGGTCGGCGATGCAGCCGCGGCCGGCCCGGGAATGGCGCAGGCGGCAAGGACTGCGAGTGGCACGATCATCTTGCGTGTCATGTGGTCTCCTGTCCGTCCGATGCGTCGGTGCTGTGACGGTGGCTCGCTTCCCGTGCGGCGATCGACCCGACTCGCCCGGGGGTTCACGCTGGTCGCCACGGTTCCTGATCATCGCCAGCGCTTGCCTCAGGCTGAGGTCCTGGTCAGCACGGCTTGGATCGACCCGGTCGTGTGCGGGCTCACGGCGATTGCTGTCTGCCGGCAGATCGGGGCCCGTACCGCCCAGCGCGCGCCAGACCCGAGTCGCCAGCGGCGCGATCCGCGCTGTCCGGGCGAGGAAGGTCGCCGACCGTGCCATTCCCGGCACTTCCGGAAGATCGAGCCCGGACTCCGCCCGGCCCAACAAAAAACCGCGCTGAGCGGGGCTTTCTGAGGTGCGCCCGAGAGGACTCGAACCTCCACGGACCATCAGTCCACAAGGCCCTCAATCCCGTCGGGTTCGTGTAGATGCTTTCTAGGGCGTCCAAATCGTCGAGATTGCGTGGTTTGTCCTGGACAGGCTGGACGGGGTGGATGTTGTCACGGGTGTTGTCACGCCCCAGCCTTCAACGCTGGCCTCGCTCGAGTGCGCGACGCCGGCCTCGCTCGAGTGCCCGCGGCGGCCGATATCCTTGGGTACATGCGGAGATCGCCCACCGTCCCACCGCTGGTCGTCGAGCGACCCGAGATGTCCGAGGAAGAGCGGGCCGCTGGGCTTGCCGAGCTCGCTGAGCTGATCGTCGATCCGACATGGCTCGACCGTGCCGCGCTCGAGCAGCTCGAGCAGCACGAAGACGACCATCGCTAGCGCTTGGACGCCACCGAACTACTGAGCAGCGACCAGCTGTTCATCGCCGACACGTCGGCATGGTGGCGAGTGCCGTCGCTTCCGCCGCCGCTCGGTGGCCTCGTTCAGCAGGCAATTCGAGACGACCGCGTACTGATGACGCCTGTGACTCGCATGGAGATCCTGTACTCGGCGCGCACGAGCACCGAGTACGCCGAGCTCGATGCGCGGCTCTCCAGGCTGCGACTGCTCCGCAACGACCGAGCCGCGTCTGATGCGGCTATGGCGGCGCTTCGCGAGCTTGCGGGTCGCGGCGACGGCTACCACCGTGTGCCCGTCACGGACGCCCTGATCGCTGCGGCGGCTGCTGAGCAGGGCGGTCTCGCGGTCCTGCATAAAGACGGGCATTTCGATCGTCTGGCCGAGGTCCTCGCTTTCGCCAGCGCTCCGTTACCCGTGGAGTAAAGCCGGACCGCCGCTGGGCGCCGCGAGGATGTCGCTGGATGCGGTCGGGTTGTCGTCGGCACTCCGAATTGGTCGCCGCCGAGGCAGCTCCGGCGGCGTTTAGCGGCAGGCCGCAGGTCGCTCCCCCTTGCGTGTGGCTGCTGGCGCCGTTGGCCGATGATTTCGTTCCCGATCGCATCGACGGAGATGCAGCGCAACGGCGTCGGGCACGAGATTCCGGTGAGGGTGCCGGCTTGATCGTCGAGGCTGTTCGTGTTCTGGTCGATCGCAGTTGGCCGGCTCCACGTCGGCGCTGCGGCGATCGGGTCGGTCGTGAGCGGACCATCTGCCTGCCGGTCGATGTGCATGATGTGCCACACGGGTTTGGCGGCGCGCGGGTTAGTGGTGATCAGGGCGTTCCCGTCAAAGTCGCCGACAACGCACAGTGATGTTGTCGGGCACGAGATGCTCCACGGGCTGCCGGGTCGGTCGATCCTATGGATGGTCCAGGTTGGTCGTGCAGCGGTCGGATCGACGCTCGTCAAGGCGTTCCCAATACTGTCGATCGCGACGCACAGCGATCTCGACGCGCATGAGATGCCGGTCATCTCAGCGTAGGTGGGAAGCTGCTCGATGTGGGACGTCCTCCAGCTCGGATGTCTGGTGACGGGGTTGGTCGTGATGCGAGCCGTACCGCCGCTGTCAACGGTCACGCAGAAAGCGCTCGCGACGCACGACACCGTCGAGCCGGCGCTGTCGTCGATCGCCCTCCAGTTCGGGTGTACTGCGGTCGGCTCGGTCGGCTCGGTCGACTCGAACGCCCGGGAATCGCCTGGCTCGACGGCCACGCACAGCGAGATCGATCCGCATGAGACCGACGTAATAGGGCTGGGCGCAATCGTCGCGTTGAATCGTTCGTCGAACGCGGCGAGAGCGGCACCAGCCGCAAGCACCGCAGCGCGTTGAGCGCCCTCCTTGGGCGGGTCAGCCAGGGGGACATCGACTACGTGATCGTTCATAAGGTCGACCGCTTGGCTCGGCGCCGCGCCGACGACATCGCCATTCTGGAAGCGATCCGAGCCACCGGCGCTCAGCTGGTCTCGGTCAGCGAGAACATCGACGAGACACCGTCAGGCATGCTGCTGCACGGCATCATGGCGAGCATCGCCGAGTTCTACTCCATGAACCTGGCAGCAGAAGTGATGAAGGGCACGACCGAGAAGGCCCGGCGAGGCGGTACGCCCGGGCGAGCGACGATCGGCTACCTGAACGTCCGCGAAGTGGTCGAAGGACGCGAGATTCGGACAATCGGGGTTGATCCGGAGCGCGGACCGCTCATCTCACGAGGCTTTCAGCTCTACGCCACCGGCGACTACAGCCTGTCGGAGCTGGCAGCCATCTTGGAAGCGCAGGGGCTACGAAATCGGCCTCGGGGCAAGAACCCTTCGGCGGCCATCGGCGTCAACCGGCTGAGCGAGGTTCTGCGCAACGACTACTACATCGGGGTCGTGCGCTACGCCGGCAAGGTCAGCCAAGGTCGCCATGAGAAGTTGGCTGACGAGCAGACCTTCCAACGGGTGCAGGAGGTCCTCGATGCTCAACGTCAGTCCGGCGAGCGCTGTTGGCGGCATCATCACTACCTGCGCGGATCGATCTTCTGCGGCCAGTGTGATGGCCGGCTGATCTACACCCGGGCGACCAGCCGAGCCGGCGGAGTCTATGAGTACTTCGTCTGCAGCGGACGGATGGATGGCCGGTGCTCCCAA
This sequence comes from Solirubrobacterales bacterium, assembly GCA_027315255.1. Lineage (GTDB taxonomy): Bacteria > Actinomycetota > Thermoleophilia > Solirubrobacterales > Solirubrobacteraceae > Palsa-465. The sequence goes on from DAHUYL010000015.1 coordinate 9,472, forward strand.
CCCCATCATCGGGTGGCCGCCGTCGAACGAGCGGTCGAGGATGAGTACGCCCGAATCGAGCTGTCAGTCAAGCGTCGGGAGCAGATCCGGACCAGCGTTCAGGCCTACGTGACGTCGATCGATGCCAACGCCGAGCCGGAACGTGACCAAGTCGCTGAGACCCTCAAGCGTCTGGCAGGCCAGGAGAAGAAGCTCCTCCAAGCGCATTACGACGAGCACATCACCTCAGAGCTATTCGCCCAAGAACAACAACGAGTCCGACGAGAGCGCGTCGCAGCGGAGCAGCGGCGGGGTGAACTCCAGGTAGACCACGGTCGAACCCTGGAACGGCTCGATGTCGCGCTCGGCATGACCGAACGCGTCCAGGCGGCCTACCTGATCGCTGAGCCGAACACCCGACGGGTCTTCAAGCAGACGATCTTTGCCCGAATCTGGATTGACCGGGAGCAGGTCGCTCGCCTGGAGCTAGCAGCCCCTTTCAAGGAGCTGATCGAAGGCGACGATGACGACGAGCGCCGAGCTGCGCCGCGGGGGGCCACCGAGGACCGTGGCGCCGACGAGTTCGACTCGGCGCTCGAGCCAGAAGCTTCAAACGAAGGAACCTCCCCGGAGCTATTGCTCCGTAGAGGTTCGAACGTACTTCGTATGGTGCGCCCGAGAGGACTCGAACCTCCACGGACCATCGGTCCACAAGGCCCTCAACCTTGCGCGTCTACCAATTCCGCCACAGGCGCCGAGGCGGCGAGTATAGCCCGGCGGAGCTGGTCCGTCCTGGGGGGTCGCTATTGTTTTCGAACACATGTTCGCCCAGGAGCATCAGTCCCGAGGAAGGAGCTGAAATTGTGGACCTGACCAAGCGCCAGCAGGAGATCTTCGACTTCATCAAGCGGTATCTCGACCTCAACGGGTATCCGCCGACGGTGCGGGACATCGGCAAGGCGGTTGGCCTGGCGTCGTCCTCGACCGTGCACGCCCATCTGGCCAATCTCGAGAGGATCGGGCTGTTGCGGCGCGACCCGACGAAGCCCAGGGCGATCGAATTGCTCGATCGGGCGGCGGCCGGTGTGCGGAGCCTCGTCAGGCCGGGGTTGCCGCTGGTCGGCCAGGTCGCGGCCGGCCAGCCCGTGCTCGCAGAGGAGAACATCGAGGAGTACGTCTCGACCCCCGCGTTCGCGGGTGGCGACGAGGGCCATTTCCTGTTGCGGGTTCGGGGTGAGTCGATGAAGAACGCCGGGATTCTCGACGGTGACCTGGTCGTCGTGCGGACGCAGGAGACCGCTGCCGACGGCGAGATCGTGGTCGCGCTGGTCGGCGAGGAGGCGACCGTCAAGCGGTTCTTCCAGGAGCCAGATCACATTCGCCTGCAGCCGGAGAACGAGACGATGGAGCCGATTCGGTCGCGGGAGGTTCGCGTGATCGGCAGGGTCGTCGGCCTGATGCGGAGCCTCTGATGTCGGCGCTGGCGGTGGCGGACGACCTGAGGTTGTTCGACCTGGCCGAGCGGGAGCCGGTGGCATTCCGCTCGGCGGGCAGCCCTTCGACCCCGTTTCAGCTCGAAGGTGTGGAACCGAGGCCGCGGGAGCGGCCGGGCGGTGAGCCGACGCTCGACGACGTGATCGTTCGAGCCTGGGAGGGGCTCACCGCCCATGCGGTCGTCGCCTGTCCCGCATGCGGGGACGAGATGGCTCCCCGGTACGGGGCGCATGCGCGGCCGGTTGCCGGGTGCTGCCGCAGCTGCGGCGCCACCCTCAGTTGACGGAGGCGATGCCGCGAGGATCGGCGCGCGCGTCAGTCGCGGACACGGAGGACCAGCTTGCCGGTGTTGCCTCCGCGAAACAGCTCGAGCAGCGCCTCCGGGAATGCCGCGACACCCCCGTCGACGACCTGCTCGCGAGCGATCACCCGGCCGTCGGCGATCCACCTCGCGAGCTGCGTCACAGCCTCGCCGTAGCGCGCGGCGTAATCGAACACGATGAAGCCTTCCATCCGGGCGCGGTTGATCAGGAGTGACAGGTAGTTGCTCGGTCCCCAGGATGGTCCGGTCGCGTTGTACTGCGAGATGCCGCCGCAGAGCACGATCCGCGCGCGACGTGCGAGGCGCGCAAGGGCGGCATCGAGGATCTCGCCGCCGACGTTGTCGAAGTAGACATCGATGCCATCCGGGGCGTGCTCGGCGAGTCGATCGACGATCGCTCCGGCTCGGTAGTCGATCGCTGCGTCGAACCCGAGCTGGTCCGTCAGCCAGCGGCACTTCTCGGCGCCGCCGGCGATCCCGATCACGCGGCAGCCCTGCAACCGCGCGATCTGGCCGGCGATGCTGCCGACCGCGCCCGCGGCGCCCGAGACGACGACCGTGTCCCCCGACTTGGGTCGACCGATCTCGAGCAGCCCGAAGTAGGCCGTGATCCCGGACATCCCCAAGGCTCCGAGGTGGCGCTCGAGCGGCGCCACGGTCGGGTCGACCGGGATCGCGGCCTCGGCGGCGAGCAGCGCGAACTCCTGGACGCCGGTCATCGCGGTGACGAGGTCTCCGGGCGCGAACCGGTCGTCCTTGGAAGCGACGACGCAGCCGGCGCCGGCCGCGCGCATCACCTCGCCGAGCCCGACCGGCGGGACGTAGGACGGGCGGTCGTTGATCCATCCACGCATCGCCGGGTCGATCGACAGGTAGCGGACCTCGACGAGGATCTGTCCGGCGTCCGGCTCGGGTACTGGCTCGGACGTGTGTCGCCACGTGTCCGGACCCGGGATGCCAGCCGGACGGGCTGCCAGCCGGACCTGATGGTTTGACTCGATCATCGCGCCGCCCGCCCGGATCCGTGGTTGAGCTCGTCGCGGCGCTCGGCCGGATTCGTGGTCGATCCAGTCACTCGCCCCGAAACGTACTAGTGATCGGACCGCGAGCGCGCTACGCTCGATGTGCAGGCTGAGCAGTCGCGGGGGCCCGTGAGGCCCTCGAGGAAAGTCCGGACATCGAAGGGCAAGGTGGTCGGTAACGCCGACCCGGGGAAACCCGCGGGAAAGTGCCACAGAAAAGACACCGCCTAAGCCTGGGGCCGCTGCAGCGCCTCGGGCCGGCAAGGGTGAAATGGTGCGGTAAGAGCGCACCGGCGTCGCGGTGACGCGGCGGCCAGGTAAACCCCACCTGATGCAAGGCCGAGCAGGACCGTTCGCAGGTTGCCCGCCAAGGTCCGGGTAGGCCGCTCAGATGGATGGCTGCTCACGACAGGATCCGGCTTATAGGCCTGCTACGGGAAAGCCCCGCCACCGGCGGGGCTTTTCTATGCGTGCACCGCGGGGTCTGCGGGTGGAGCGTCTGCGTCTGCTTCTGCGTCTGCGCCGGTCGCCGGGTCGGTGACCGGCGCAGACGCCGCGTGGGCAGCCCCGACGAGCTCCTGTTCGAGCACCCGCCAGCCCTGGAGGAAGCCGGCGCGCTCCTCCGGCGTGAGCCGCTCGAGCGTTCGGCGGACCGGGTCCACGCGCGACGCCAGCCAGCCGCCCAGCTGCTCCCGATACACGTCGTTCAACCCCACGAGCGTCCGACGGCGGTCGTGCTCGTCCTCGACCCGCTGTACCAGCCCGGCGCGGCCGAGCTCGCCGACCATCAGGCTCGTTGCCGAAAGGCTCAGCGCGAGGCGCTCGGACAGGTCGGACACGCTCAGCTGCCCGTGCAGCGTCACCGCCAGCAGGACCGCTCCGTGCCGGGGGCCGAGGCCCCCGGAGGCGAACGCCTGACGGAGCTCGGGTGGCGGTGGGCCTCCCTGCTTGAGCGCTCCGACCACCGGCCGCAGGCGTCCGAGCAGCTCATGCAGGTCGGCCTCGACGCCGGCCGGCATCGGCGCCTGATCGACAGCGGCTTCCTCGACCTGATTGACAGCGGTTTCTTCGACCGGTATGGTTCCGACTTCAAAGCTTTTATCTTCAAACACTTTTATCTAGTGTAGACATCCAGGTCGAGGTCGAGAAACATGAGCATGACAGCGCGGCAGGCGGGCGGGGGAGACGGCGGAGCGGGCAACCCCCGCGACGGTCAAGGGTCGATGAATGGTGATGGCCGGGCGAGCAACGGCCGCGGTGGCGCGGCTCCCTCGGCCCGCGACGGCAGGCTTGCCCGGATCGCGACCTGGGGCGCGACCCATCCGCGGCAGGCGATCGCGGCGTGGTTCGCCGTACTCGTCGTCACGCTCGGGGTGTCCGGCGCGGCGGGCTCGGCGTACTCGAACAGCAATTCACTGCCCGGGACCCAGTCGCAGCGGGCGACCGATCTGCTCGCGCGCGACTTCCCCTCGCAGGCCGGCGACCTCGACCAGATCGTGTTCCACGTGAGCAGCGGGACCGTCACCGCGGCAGCGATCGCCGCGCGGATCGAGCCGATGCTCGCGAGGGTCGCGCGGCTCCCGCACGTGACGGGGGTGGCGAGCCCGTTCGGACGCACCGGCGCGGGCGCCGTCTCGCGTGACGGCCGGACGGCGTTCGCGACCGTCTATTTCGACGAGAAGGCCAACGCGCTCCCGCACAGCGCGATCAACGAGGTGATCTCGACCGCCGAGGCGGCGCGCATGCCCGGACTCGAGGTCGCGCTCGGCGGCCAGGCGATCGAGCAGGTGCAGCAGCCCTCGCTCGGCACCGCGACCGGCGTCGGCCTGATCGCGGCGATCGTCGTGCTGCTGTTCACGTTCGGGTCGCTGGTCGCGGCCGGACTTCCGATCGCGACCGCACTGCCCGGGCTGGGCTCGGCCTTCGGGTTGATCGCGCTCGGCTCGCATCTGGTGGCGATGCCGAACATCTCGACGCAGCTGGCGGCGATGATCGGGCTCGGCGTCGGGATCGACTACTCGCTGTTCGTCGTCACCCGCTTCCGCGAGGCGGTGCGCACCGGCGCCGGAATCCACGAGGCGGTCGCCGAGGCGATGGACACGGCCGGCCGGGCGGTCCTGCTCGCAGGAGTGACGGTGATCGTGGCGCTGCTCGGAATGCTCGCGCTCGGCATCGGCTTCCTGACCGGGCTCGGGGTGTCCTCGGCGATCGGCGTCCTGATGACGATGCTCGCCACGCTGACGCTGCTGCCGGCGCTGCTCGGCGCCCTCGGGCACCGCGTCGCAGGGAAGCAGACCCGTGAGGCGCGCGTCTCGCGCTGGCAGCGCTGGGGTGAGCTGATCCGCCGCCGCCCGTGGCCTGCGGCCCTCGCAGGCGCGGCGATCATGCTGGCGATCGCCTCTCCCGCCCTCGGCATGCGGCTCGCGCTCAGCGACGCCGGCAACGATCCGGCCGGCACGACCACGCGGCACGCGTACGACCTACTGGCACGCGGCTTCGGGCAGGGCTTCAACGGCCCGCTCGTGGTCGTGGCGCGGCTGCCCCGCGCCGGCGACACCGCCGCGATCGGCGAACTGCGAGCGACGCTCGAACGCACACCCGACGTCGCTTCGGTGGCGCCGCCCCGGATCAGCCCCGACGGGCGCACGGCGGTTCTGCAGACCTACCCGCTGTCGTCGCCGCAGGCGCAGGCCACGACCAATCTGGTGCAGGCGCTTCGCAACCGGCTGCTGCCGCCGCTTGCCCGGTCGACGGGCGCGATGCTGCTCGTCGGCGGGGCGACGGCGACCGGGATCGACTTCACGCACGTGCTGTCGAGCAAGCTGCCGCTGTTCATCGCGATCGTCGTCCTGCTCGCTGCGGCGATGCTGCTGGTGATGTTCCGCTCGCTGGTGATTCCGGTCCAGGCGGCCCTCATGAACCTGCTGTCGATCGGCGCGGCGCTCGGCGTGACGACGCTGGTCTTCCAGCACGGCTGGCTCGGCGGACTGCTCGGGGTCGCGCCCGGCCCGATCGAGCCGTGGCTGCCGGTGATCGTGTTCGCGATCGTGTTCGGGCTGTCGATGGACTACGAGGTGTTCCTCGTCTCGCGCATCCACGAGCGCTTCAGCGAGACGGGCGACGCATCCGAGGCGGTGGTCAACGCGCTCGGCACGACCGGGCGAGTCATCACCGCGGCGGCGACGATCATGGTCTGCGTGTTCCTGTCGTTCGTGTTCGGGTCGGACCGGGCGATCAAGCTGTTCGGGCTGAGCCTCGCGAGCGCGGTGTTCCTCGATGCGTTCGTGATCCGCAGCCTGCTGCTGCCCGCGGTGCTGGAGCTGCTCGGCGGCCGCACCTGGCAGCTGCCGCGGTGGCTTCACCGGCGGCTGCCGAGCGCGCAGCTGCACTCGCCGGCGGCGCCGAAGCCGGCGTTCGACGAGGCGTGAGCAGTCAGCCGCCGTCTGACAGCGCGACGAGCGCAGCGCCGCTGAGCCGGTGCATCCGCCACTCGTCGAGCGGCTCGGCGCCGTGCTTGGCGTAGAACGACAGCGCGGGCTCGTTCCAGTGCAGCGCCGCCCACTCGAGCCGTGCGCGGCCGCGCTGCACCGCGAGCCGGGCGAGGCGCCGCAGTAGCAGCTCGCCGACGCCATCACGGCGGTGCTCCGGGTAGACGAACAGGTCCTCGAGCCAGATCCCGGCGTCGCACTCCCAGGTCGAGAAGGTGCCATGGAACAGGGCGAAGCCGACGACCTCCCCGTCGCGCTCGGCGACGATCGCCTCGGCCGCCGGGGCGGGGCCGAACAGCGCGCTCGCCAGCATCCCGGGCGTGCCCACGACCTGATCGGGCGCGCGCTCGTACTCGGCCAGCGCGACGACCATCGCGAAGATCGCGCCGACGTCGGCCGGCCGCGCCTCCCGGACGGCGATCGTGGCGCTCACTGCACGGCCGGGAGCTCGATCTCCCGCTTCAGGATCTTGCCGGTCGGCCCCTTCGGCAGCTCATCCACCAACCACACGTGCCGCGGATACTTGTAGGCGGCCAGTTGCCCCTTGACGTAGTCGCGCAGCTCCTCCGGCGTGACATCCGCGCCCGGCTTCAGCGACACGGCCGCGCCCACCTCCTCGCCGTACTCGTCATCCGGAATTCCCAGCACCGCCGCCTCGCGGACCGCGGGATGCTCGTAGAGCACCTCCTCGATCTCGCGCGGGTAGACATTGAAGCCGCCGCGGATGATCAGCTCCTTCTTGCGGTCGACGATGAAGAAGTAGCCGTCCTCGTCGACCCGCGCGAGGTCGCCGGTGTGCAGCCAGCCGTCGCGGATCGTCTCGGCGGTTGCGTCCTCGCGGCCCCAGTAGCCCTTCATCACGTTGTGGCCGCGAATCACGATCTCGCCGACCTCGCCGGGCGGCAGCTCGTTGCCGTCGTCGTCGACCACCTTCATCTCGACCCCGGCGATCGGCGTGCCGATCGAGCCCGGCTTGCGCTCGCGGTCGGGCTGGTTGAACGATGCGACCGGAGAGCTCTCCGAGAGCCCGTAGCCCTCGAGGATCTTGCAGCCGAACGCCGTCTCGAAGCCCCGCAGCAGCTCGACCGGCAGCGACGCACCGCCCGACGCGCACAGCTGCAGCGACGAGGTGTCGTAGCGCTCGCGTTCCGGGCAGTGGAGCATCGCGCCGTACATCGTCGGCACTCCCTCGAACACGTTCACCCGGTCGCGCTCGATGATCTCGAGCGCCTTCGCGGCGTCGAACCGCGGCAGCAGCGTCAGCGTGCCCCCCCCGAGGATCGTCGAGTTCATCGCGCACGTCTGCCCGAACGAGTGGAACAGCGGCAGCGCCCCGAGCGTGACGCCCTCGGTCCCCATGCTGAACATGTTGCGCGAGCACTCAGCATTGCGCAGCAGATTGGCGTGCGTCAGCTCGGCTCCCTTCGGCGTGCCGGTGGTCCCTGACGTGTACAGGATCACCGCCGTGTCAGCGGGCTCGCGCTGCACGGTCTCTGCCGCCGGCCGGGCGGCGATCAGCGCCTGCTCGAACTCCCCCGGCGCGACCACGAGGCACTCGCAGCCCGCATCGGCCGCCCCGGCCTCGCCCTCGTCTGCGAAGCCGGTCCACAGGAACAGCAGCTTCGCGCCTGAATCGCGGAGGTAGAACGCGACCTCGCGGCGCTTGTTCAGCACGTTCAGCGGTACGACGACGCACCCGGCTCGCAACGCGCCGTAGTAGCAGACGGGGAAGTACGGGACGTTGGGCAGCATCACCGCGACCCGGTCGCCCGGTCCGATCCCGCGCGCGGCGAGCAGCCCCGCGAGCAGCTTCGTCCCCTGCTCGAGCAGCCCGTAGCTGAGGGCGGTGTCGTCGAGCCTGACCGCGATCTGCTCGGGATGGGCGGCCGCCGAGTCCGACAGGATCTGGGCCAGGTTCATCGGCCTGTGAACCTCGGCGCGCGCTTCTCGCCGAACGCGATGACGCCCTCGGCGAAGTCGGGCGAGGCGCCGCGCTCGTGCTGGAGGTCCGCTTCGAGGTCGAGCAGATCAGCGAACGTCAGTGCTTCGGATGCCTGCAGTGCCTGCTTGATCGTCGCGTATGCAGCTGTGGGTCCGGCCGCCAGCCTGATCGCAAGCGTGGCCGCGGCGTCCTCGAGCTCGTCGTCGGGCACGACGCGGTTGATCATGCCCCAGGCCAGCGCCTGCGCCGCCGGGACGCGCTCGGCCAGCAGTGCCATCTCGGCAGCGCGCGCGTATCCGACCCGCTCGGGCAGCGTCGCCGAGGCGCCCCCGTCGAGTCCGAGGCCGATGCTCGCGAACGCGAGCAGGAAGTAGGCTGACTCGGCCGCGAGGATCAGGTCGGCGGCCAGCGCCA
>DAHUYL010000026.1 GCA_027315255.1 Solirubrobacterales bacterium
ACTACGTCGTGTTCGCCGTGACCGACCCCGCCGCGGGCCACTCGCGCGGGATCACCGCGTTCGTGGTCGAGGCCGATCGCAACGGCTTCTCGTGCGGGAAGCTCGAGCACAAGCTCGGGATCCGCGGCTCGCCGACGGGCCAGCCGATCTTCGACGACGTCCGCGTGCCCGCCGAGAACGTGATCGGCGAGGTCGGTGGGGGGTTCAAGGTTGCGATGGCGACGCTCGACCGGTCGCGACTCGGAGTCGCCGCGCAGGCGCTCGGGATCGCGCAGGGGGCCACCGACTACGCGGCCGCGTACGCGCGCGAGCGCCGGCAGTTCGGTCAGCCGATCAACGCGTTCCAGGCGATCCAGTTCAAGCTCGCCGACATGGAGACGCAATGCGCCGCCGGCCGCGAGCTGCTCTACCAGGCGTGCGCGAAGGTCGATCGTGGCGACGCCGACCTCGGCAAGTACTCGGCGATGGCGAAGCTGTTCTGCTCCGACGTCGCGATGCGGGTGACCGTCGAGGCGGTGCAGATCCTCGGCGGCTACGGCTACGTCAAGGAGTATCCGGTCGAGCGGATGCTGCGCGACGCCAAGATCACGCAGATCTACGAGGGCACGAACGAGATCCAGCGGCTCGTGATCGCCCGCGCGCTGAGGTAGCGGAATGCGTGCGGCTCCGCCAACGAGCGTGCGACGCGCGCTGTTCGCCGCGCTGGCGGCGAGCACGGTCGCAGGCGCGCTGTTGACCTTGTTCCAGGGCTTCAGCGGGGACCGGCTCGTGCGGCTGGCGCAGGCAGTCGCGGTGTTCGGGCTGGGCGCCGTGATCGTCGGCGGCGCGGTCGCGCTCGCGTTGGTGCAGCTCGGCGGTTGGCGCGATCCCGAATCCGATGACGAGTTCGAAGCTCTGGTCGAACGGAGCGAGCGGCTGGCGGCCTCCGAGCCATGGACGGATGAGGACGCGTTTCAGGCGATCGTGCGGGCGGCGCTCGACGAGCTTCCGCTCGAGTTCCACCAGGCGCTCGAGCACGTCGCGATCGTCGTAGCCGACGGTGGCGCCGAGGCGCTCGTGCGAAACGGGGCCAGGCACGGCGCCTACGGCCTGTACGAGGGTGGAACGGTCACGCGCGACTACTTCCATCACCGCATCCTGATCTTCCGCGACACGCTGCTGCGCGACTTCGGGCACGACCCCGAGCTGCTCCGCGCGCAGGTCACGCGGACCGTCCGTCACGAGATCGCCCACCACTTCGGCTGGGACGAGAACGGCGTCCGCAAGCTCGGCCTCTGACAGCCCGTCCACCCAGCGCCGACTCAAGCGGCGCTGGACCTGCCGGCGAGCGACAGCCCGAACTGCTGCTCGGCGTCGGTGAACCAGCCCTCGAGCACGAGCCCGGCGGCCGCGAAGTCCTCCGCCAGCCGCCGCTGCGTGAACTTGGCGCTGATCTCCGTGCGGAGCTCCTCCCCGGCCGCGAACTCGACCCGCAGGCCGACGCCGGCGATCCGAACCGAGCACGGCCGCCGCGCGCGCAGTCGCATCTCGATCCACTCGTGCCGGCGGTCGAAGAAGGCGATGTGGTCGAAGTTCTCGACCGGGAAGTCGGCGTCCAGCTCGCGGTTGATCACGTGCAGCACGTTGCGGTTGAACTCGGCGGTGACGCCGGCGCCGTCGTCGTACGCGGCCTCGATCACGTCGGGGTCCTTGACGAGGTCGGTCCCGAGCAGGAGCCGGTCGCCGGGGCCGAGCAGGCCGGCGATCCGTCGCAGCAGCGCCCGGCGGCTGCCCGGCGGGAAGTTGCCGATCGTGCCGCCGAGCAGCGCCACCAGCCGCGGGACGCCGTCGCGCATCGGAACGCGCTCGAGGTGGCGCTCGAAATCGCCGATCACGCCATGCACGCGCAGGCCGTCGTAGTCGTGGATCAGCGCCTCGGCCGCATCGCGGACGACGCTCTCGGATACGTCGAGCGGGATGTAGCGCCGGAGCGTCCCCGCCTGCTCCATCGCGTCGAGCAGGATCCGCGCCTTGTCCGACGCGCCGGCTCCGAGCTCGACCAGCTCCCCGGCTCCGGTCTGGGCGATGATCTGGTCGGCGGCGTGGGCGAGGATTGCGGTCTCGGCGCGCGTCGGGTAGTACTCGGGCTGCTCGCAGATTCGCTCGAACAGCTCGGAGCCCCGCGTGTCGTAGAAGTGCTTGGGCGGGATCTCCTTGAACGGGCGCGTGAAGCCGTCGAGGACGTCGTTGGCGAGCGTTCGCTCGTCCGAGTCCGAGAGCCAGGACTCGAGCGTCACGCTGTCGGTTGCGAGCAGCGTCGTCACGCGTCCCTCGCGATCCGGAAGCCGGCGAAGATCTGGCGGCGCTGCGGGAAGTCCCAGTTGCGGAAGGCCGCCGTGATCACGCGCGCGCGGGTCGCCCAGGACCCGCCTCGCAGAACCCTGTAGCCGTCGTCGAAGAACACCTCCGAGTACTCCGGGTAGGGGTGCGCGACGAATCCGGGATAGCCGGTGAACTCCGACGCGGTCCACTCCCACGTGTCGCCGATCATCCCGAGGCAGCCGCTCGGCGAGACGCCGTCGCGATGCTGGGCGACGGGTAGCGGGCCATCGGACACGTGGTCGACGTTGGCGTGCACGCCGGGCAGGAGCGGCTGCTCGCCCCATGGCTGCGTCAGCCGCCGGTCGCGCTCCAGGTCCCAGGTCGCCGCCTTCTCCCACTCGCTCTCGGACGGCAGGCGGGCCCCGTGGGCCCGAGCGAAGGCGTCGGCCTCGAACCAGGAGACGTGAACCACGGGCTGGTCGGGAAGCAGCGGATGCAGGGTGCCCAGTCGCCACTCGCCGTCGAGGCCATCGGTCCACGCGCCCGGTCTGTGGATGTCGTACTGCTCCTTCCACGCCCAACCCTCGTCCGACCACCATTCCCGGCGCTCGTAGCCGCCGCCCTCGACGAACGTCAGGAACGTCGCATTGGTGATCGGTCCGAGGCCGATCTTGAACTCCGGCAGCGAGGCGAGGTGGCGCGGTCGCTCGTTGTCGTAGGCGAAGCCGTCGGCGGGAGCGCCGAGCGTGAACTCCCCGGCGGGCAGGTCCACCAGCTCGAGCCCGGACGGGCCGTGCGAGCTGGATCCACCCGCGCCGGCACCGGCCTGTGAGCCGGTGCCGGCGGCGTCCTCGCGGACGCTGTCGGCACCCTCGCGGACGCCTGGAAGCCGGTACCCGTCCAGGCGCGCGAGCTGCAGCGTCTGCAGCATCGTCTCGCAGTGCTGCTGCTCGTGGCGGATCACGAGCTCGGCGACGCGGCCGTCGCCGGGACCGCGCTCGTCCAGCACGGCGAGCGTGCGCGCGCGGACCGCCTCCATGTACTCGCGCGCCGCGGCGCTGCGCAGGAACGGGAGCTCGCCCCGGCCGGCACGGGGAGTCTCGAACGCGTCGTAGACGTCCATCAGGTCGTCGCGCAACAGCTCGCGCGCGCCGTAGCGGTGCGCGAGCCACAGATCCTCGAACGCGGCGATGTGGCCGAGATCCCAGACCAGCGGGCTCATCAGCGTCGAGTGGACGCGCTCGAGGTCGTTCGGCGAGAGTCCTGCGACGAGCGCGAGCGTCCGCTGCCGAGTCTCGTGCAGAACCTCGATCACCTCGTCTGTCGAAGGCTCCGGAGGAGCTTGGAGCTGCCCGCCCATGCGTACGTATTCTCCCACGCCCGTTTCTTACGAAAGCCGGAACGCGGTGCTAACGCGGTCAGCTGCTGACCGCGTAGCGCAGGTACAGCGTGTCGCCGCGCCGGAGGAGGCCGACCAGCCGCAGCTCGGCGAGCTCGGGCAGCGGCGGCCCGGTGGTGACCGGCGGGCCGCTGTCGCCGCCGGCCAGTCGTGGCGCGAGCGTGAGGAACAGCTCGTCGATCAGCCCGGCGTGGAGGAGCGCGCCGAACAGGGTCGGGCCACCCTCGCAGAGCAGCGTCTGCACGCCGTGGTCGTGGCTCAGCACGGCCATCGCCGAGGCCAGCGATGTCCCGGCGGCAGGATTCAACGGCACGTGCTCGACGGCGGCGGCGACCCCGTGCAGGTCCGGCACTGCGGGCGCGAACACGACCACGCGGCTGCCGGCGGACGCGAACAGCGGGATCTCGAGCGGCAGCTCACCGCTGCGGGTGGCGGTCACCGCCAGCGGCTCGGCGGCGCGACCGGCTGCGAGCCGTCGCCGGCGGCGTTCGGCGTCCGGGATCACCCGGCCGTAGCGCTCCTTTCGGAGCGTCCCGGTCCCGACGATGACGGCGTCGACGCGTTCGCGCAGTGCGTGGAAGAGCGCCCGGTCGCCGGGATCGCTGAGCGTCCCGGATCGTCCCGCGAAGGCGGCACGGCCGTCGGCGCTGGCGACGAAGTTCGCGATCGTGTACGGGCGGGGGGGCGGGTCGGGGTCGGGGTGGCGCAGGGCGAGCGTGTCGACGGTCTCCCGTGCCGTCGTCGGGCCGCTGGCCGGGACCAGCTGCATGAATGTCGGCTCGGCCATCCCGGGCGGGTACGCTACCGCGGGTGAGCAGTGAGCCCGCCGACGCCGAGCACCCGGACGCCGACGCGACGACCGTCCGGCCCGACCGAAACCTGGCGCTGGAGCTGGTCCGGGTGACGGAGGCGGCGGCGCTGGCGGCGGCGCGCCTGATCGGTCGCGGCGACAAGGAGGCCGCCGACCAGGCCGCCGTCGACGCGATGCGGTACGTGCTCGACGGCGTCTCGATGGACGGCATCGTCGTGATCGGCGAGGGCGAGAAGGACGAGGCGCCGATGCTCTACAACGGCGAGCGGATCGGCGACGGCCACCCGCCGCTGGTCGACATCGCCGTCGACCCGCTCGAGGGCACGCGGCTGACGGCGCTGGGGATGCCGAGCGCGATCACCGTGATCGCGCTGGCGCAGCGCGGCGCGATGTTCGATCCGGGGCCGTGCGTGTACATGGAGAAGCTGGCCGGCGGACCCGAGATCGCCGACCTGCTCGACCTCGAGCGGCCGCTGCCCGAGACGCTGCGGCTGATCGCGCAGCGCCGGGGTGTCGATATCCGCGACGTGATGGTCGTGATGCTCGACCGCCCGCGTCACCAAGAGCAGATGAACGCCGTCCGCGAGGCGGGCGCGCGCGTCCGGCTGATCCTCGACGGCGACGTCTCGGCAGCGCTGCTGGCGGTCTCCGACAACTCGCGCGTCGACGTCCTGTGGGGGATCGGCGGTACCCCCGAGGGGGTGATCTCGGCCGCGGCGGTCAAGTGCACCGGGGGTCAGCTCGTCGGCCGGCTGTGGCCGCGCGACGCGGACGAGCGCGAGCGCGCCGTGGCGGCCGGATACGACCTCGAGCGCGTGCTCACCGCCGACGAGCTCGTGCGTGGTGAGGACATCTTCTTCTCCGCGACCGGCGTCACCGACGGTGATGTCCTGAACGGCGTGCGCTACTCCGGCGGCGATCACGTGACGACCGACTCGATCAGCATGCGGGCGCGGTCGGGAACCGTCCGGCGGATCACCGCCCGGCACGACCGGGTCAAGCTCAGAGGCCGCGGCCGCGGGCTCTACGGCTAGCCACGCAGGCGACCCACCTTCGACTCAGCCAGCTCGAGCCGGGCGAGCGAGCGCAGGAACGCGTGCGTGACGAGCACGTGCATCACCTCCTGGGTGCCCTCGTAGACGAGCGTCGAGAGGGCGGAGGCGATCGCCGGATAGAAGTTCTCGACCTCGACCTCGATCGTCAGCGTCGCTCGCCCGTCTCCGTCGCGCTGCGGAAGCGGATCCTCGCGGCGGACGTCGAGCGCCAGGAAGCCGGAGCCGCGGCCGGCGCGCGAGACCAGCAGCCCGTCGCGGATCGGCCACGTGATCCTGCCGTGGTCGTCCTCGAGCACGTACTCCGGCGCTCCGAAGCGCAGGAGCGTCAGTCGCAGACCGGCGAGCACCAGCGCGCGTTCGTTCTCGCCGTATCGCACGCGGATCAGCCCCAGCGTCGCGGTGCTCATGAACCGCCAGTACGTGCGGCCGAGGTTCTCGAGGTTGGCCGGACTCCAAAGCCGCTCGAGGTCGTGGACGTCGAGCGTGAGCAGCGCCGACTGGATCGATCGAACCGCGCCGTCGGCGGCGATCACCGTCGACTTCGGCGCCGAGACGATCAGCGCGTGCGCGGGCAACCGCCGCGTCCGCCGACGCCATCGCGCCGCCAGCAGGGCGAGCACCGCCCCGGCGGTTGCCGCCAGCGCCGCCACGATCGTCACACTAGCGCGGTAGGGGCGCGAGCCCGACCGTCGTTCCCGCGGCAAGCCAGCCGTCGCCCTGCGGGATGATCGCGAGCGCGTCCGCGCGAGTCAGCGATGTGATCAGGTGCGACTCCTGCGCGCCGGCGGGCGCGGCGGTCAGCTCGAGGCCATCGAGCGCGAGCGTCACGCGGATCGCCTGGTCGCGAGCCGGGTTTCGGCGGACATCCACGGTGACGCGCGCGGCGGTCAGGATCTGTCGCGCAGGACGTGCGCCGAGCAGGGCGTCGAGCGCCGGCTGCGCGAACAGTGCGAACGTCACGGCTGCCGACACCGGATTGCCGGGGAGCGCGAACACGAGCTGGCGCCCGCGGCTTCCGAACCAGGTCGGCTTGCCCGGCTGCAGCGCAACGCCCCAGAAGTGCTGCTCGACCCCGAGTCGCGCGAGCGCGGGTCGCACGTGGTCGTGCGGGCCGACCGACACGCCGCCCGAGACGAGCAGCACGTCGCACGCCGCGAGCGTCTCGCGCAGCGATGCCTCGGTTGCGGCTGCGTCGTCCGGGACCGCGCCGGTGGCTGTGGAGATGCCCCCCGCGGGGCGCGGGCCCAGCGCGGCGCCGGCGTGCAGCGCGAGCGCCCGCAGCATCGGCTCGTTGGAATTGTGAATCTCGCCGGGGGCGAGCGGCTCGCCCGGCGCCCGCAGCTCGTCTCCGGTGCTGATCGCAGCGACGACTGGCCGGCGCGCGACCGTGAGCTCGCCGGCACCGGCGGCGATCGCCGCCGCCAGCTCCCCGGCGCCGACACGGGAGCCGGCGGCGAGCACGAGCTCGCCGGCTCGCATGTCCTCCCCGGCGCGCCGCATGTTGGTGCCGGGCGTGACCCCGACGCGCACGTCGAGCTCCCCGGCAGCGCCGGCGGTGTCCTCCTGGCGGACGACGGCGACCGCGCCACGCGGCAGCGCGCCCCCGGTCGAGATCCGGACGGCCTCGCCGCCGCTGAGCGGCGGTCCAGAGTAGGGCGCGCCCGCGCGAGACTCGCCGACCACCCGGAAGGACGCGGGCGTGGTGCCCGGGCCGAGCGCGTAGCCGTCCATCGCCGAGGAGGCGAACGGCGGGGCGTCGCCGCTCGCGCGCACGTCTTGCGCCAGCACCCGATCGAGCGCCTCACAGACCGGCACACACTCCGCGCCGAGGCGCCCGCCCGCGACTTCGAGGATCCGCGCGCAGGCGGCGTCGATCGACAGGAGCGGACCGCTCACGGCTCGATTGTCGCGGACGCCGGTACCGATCAGGGGTGGCGGAGCGGGAGTGCGCCGATTGTCGCCGTGCCGAGCATCCCGAGCGCCCGCGCGGTGGCGGCGGTCAGATCCCAGGCGGCGCCGTTGGCGTAGGGCCCGCGATCGATCACCAGCACCAGCATCCGCTGCCCGCCGTACAGCAGCTCGACGCGCGTGCCGCACGCCAGCGTCCGGTTGGCGACGCCGAGCGTCGAGCGGTGCAAGGTGATGCCGCAGGCCGTCTTCTGGCCATAGAACCCGGGGCCGTACAGCGTCGCCAGGGCCGGTTGGTAGATGTCGATCGTCAGCGGCGGCGAGCTGGTGGCCGTCCCTGGAGCGGGACCCGACGGGGACACGGCTCCGGATCCCGGCGTGGTGCCCGAGCTCGACGGGCCGCCGGCCGAGGTTGCCGGCGAGCCTGCGGTCGCGTCGCTGGTGGCGGTCTGAGAGCTGCCTTCCAGGACAGCTTCGAGCTCGAAGCGGCCGCTGCGGTTGGCGTGCCACACCGCCGAGAAGGTGCCGCCGGAGGCGACGGTGGCGACCGCCACGAGGCTCCACTTCAGCTCCGGGCCGCGGCCGCTCGCACGCTCGATCTGGACGGTCCTGCCCACGTTCGTGGATGCCACGGTGCCGCTGAATGTCACCGCCTGCGAGGTCTCACCCGAGGCGAGCGTCTCGACCGTGATCCCGTTGCCGCTGGCCGAGACCTGCTGCTCGGCGGGTTGGACGAGCGGGTTGGCGCTCGCCGTCCCCGGCCCGGCCGGGCCGGTCAGGCCCGCGCCGCCGGAGAGGCCGCTACCACCCGCCGTGCCCGTTCCCGCCGTGCCCGTTCCCGGCGTGCCGGCCGCAAGGGCGCCGCCGGGCGTCGCCAGCAGCGCACACGCGGCGAGGGGTCCTGCGAGCTTTAATGGCATGCGACGGGCTTCGGCCATCGGTCCCGGATTCGTTTTGATTGCGCCTGCGCCTACGAGGTGAGCTGACGGGCTCGCGCTGTTCGCGCTACGGGCCACTCGGGTCCGATTCGCCCCTGCGGATCCAGCTTCGGTCCGCATTGGTTCCCCCGTCGGCAACCCGCGGGCGGGCTGCCGTTCGGCATCGCGGCACTATATCGGAGGGCGCAAGGATGCGTTATGTCGCGCCGGTCACGTCACGGGCGCGGCAGGTTGGCGAGCACGCGGCGAACCGCGCGGCCGGCGGCGCTCAGCGCGATCTCGGCCAGCTCCTCGGTGGCCTGCACGGCGGTGCTCACGATCTGGCGGGCGGGCGGCGCGGGCTTGGCCGGCGCTGCCGGGGCGGTCGGTCGGGTGGCCCGGGCGGGCGTCGTCGCCCGGACGCTGGCGATCGCCGGTCCGGCTGGCGCCCCCGTTGCGCGGGCGGCCGGCTCGCTGGGGGCAGCCCGCTTGGCGCTCCGACGGTGCGGTCGCGAGTGGGGGAGCGACCCGATCACGTTGCCCGACGGCCGTTCGTCCATCAGTCCAGATGATGACACCGGATCGCCGTCGCCACGATGCGTCCGGGGGTTCGCGCAGAATTCTCGCCCGGGACTGAAACACGCACGCGTGTTGCGGGTATTAGGTGCACGCGCGCTGTCGCCCGGGTAGCATTTTGCCGATATGCTTGGCTAGCACGCGTACGCCTTCCTCAGTGAGTCTCGGCGTGCGCAAATAGGTGCGCGATCAGGCGCGACGTACCGGCAATACGACGGAAACGGAACCAGATGTCAGTAGCGGAACTGCAGGAACTCGAAGAGATCAAGGGACTGGTCAGCCGGGGTCAGCAGCTCGGCGTGCTGACGTTCGCCGAGATCGCCGGCGCGATCTCAGAGCTCGACCTGGACGAGACCGACGTCGAAGAGCTGCACGGATTCCTCGAGCGGGCCGAGATCGAGCTCGTCGAGGAGGTCGATCCGGCGCTCGCGGCTGCCGAGGTCGAGCGTGCGCCGGACAAGCGCGGCAGGCGGAAGGCGAAGACGGCGCTCGATCTGAAGCCGGACATGACGACCGACTCGCTGCAGCTGTTCCTGAAGGACATCGGCAAGGTCCGGCTGCTGACGGCCCAGGAAGAGGTGGACCTGGCCAAGCGGATCGAGCGGGGCGATCTCGACGCCAAGCAGAAGATGGTCGAGTCGAACCTCCGGCTGGTCGTCTCGATCGCCAAGAACTACCGCAACCAGGGACTGCCGTTCCTCGATCTGATCCAGGAGGGCACGCTCGGGCTGGTGCGCGCGGCCGAGAAGTTCGACTATCGCAAGGGCTTCAAGTTCTCCACGTACGCCACCTGGTGGATCCGCCAGGCGATCGCCCGCGCGCTCGCGGACAAGGCCCGGACGATCCGGATCCCGGTCCACGTCGTCGAGAAGCTCAACAAGATCGGCCGGGCCGAGCGCAAGCTCGTGACCGAGCTGGGTCGCGAGCCGACCGCCGAGGAGATCGCCGAGGTCACCGGGATCGAGCCCGAGGAGGTCGAGTCGATCAAGCGCTCGGCGCAGGCGCCCGTGTCGCTCGAGAAGCCGGTCGGCGACGAGGAGGAGTCCGAGTTCGGGCAGTTCATCGCCGACGAGCGGGCCGAATCGCCGTACGAGCGGGCCGCCGAGATCCTCACCAAGGAGGCGCTGCGCGAGGCCCTCGAGAACCTGTCCTACCGTGAGCGCCGCGTGCTCGAGCTGCGCTACGGGCTCGGCGGCGAGCACCCGCGCACGCTCGACGAGGTGGGGAGGACGTTCAACGTCACGCGCGAGCGGATCCGTCAGATCGAGAATCAGTCGTTGAAGAAGCTCCAGTCGCTCGCCGAGGCGCAGAAGCTCCGCGACGTCGCCTAGGGCTCACGACGGACGCCGGCCGGCGTCGTTCGGCCGGACGCCGGGTGGTGCGGTGCTGACGCCGCGACGGCGCCGCACCCACCCGCCATCCGTCCAGCAAAACGGCCACGCCGCCGCCGGCTCGGCTATAACGAGCCCCAGACGGCCATCGGGAAACCCTCCAAGCGCGGTTCGCCGCGTGGTAGGCAGCACGAGCAAGGGGACACCCTCGTCCGGGAACGAGCACAGCGATCGCAGGTCCGACCAGCGCAGGCGGATCGACAACTACATCGCCCGCGCCGTGCTCGAGTCCGGACTGATCGCCGCCGTCGTGCTCGATGCCGACGGCCGCGTGGTCGAGCTCAGCTCGAGCGCGGCCGAGCTGTTCGGCCTGTCCCGCTCCGAGGCACTCGGCGAGGAGCTCGCCCGGCTGATTCTGCCGGTCTCGGAGCGCTCGACGTACCGCGCTGCGCTGGCTCGCTACCTCGAGGCGGGACCAGCGACGCTGCCGTGGCGCGCCGAGCTGCACGCGGAGCGCAGTGACGGGACGGCGCTGCTGGTCGAGCTGTCGCTGGTGGCGGTCGGCTGCTCCGATGGCTCCGCGTTCGTCGGCCTGATCAGAGATCTCACAGATCGCGACCGCTACGAGGCCCGGCTCCAGTATCTGGCGGAGCACGACCACCTCACGGGCCTGCTCAACCGCCGCCGGTTCGACGAGGAGCTCGAACGCGAGCTTGCGCGCTCATCCCGTTCCGGCGAGCAGGGCGCAGTCCTGACGGTCGACCTCGACGACTTCAAGTCGGTCAACGACCTGGCCGGGCACGCCGCCGGAGACGAGCTGCTGACGAAGGTGGCGCACGTGCTGGCGGCCAACACCCGCGCGTCCGATGTGGTCGCCCGGCTGGGCGGCGACGAGTTCGCCGTGCTGCTTCCGAGCACGAGTCCGGCGCGCGCCAGAGCAGCGGCCACGAAGCTGCTCGAGGGGCTCCACCGGTGCTCGGTCCAGGTCGAGGGCGCGACGTTCAGGGCGACTGCGAGCATCGGCGTGGCGATGTTCGCCCCGGGAGAGGCGCGGGCGCACGAGCTGCTCGTCGATGCGGACATGGCGATGTACGCAGCCAAGCAGTCCGGCCGCGACCGCATCGCCGTGTTCACCCCGAGCGAGGCGCGCGTCGCTCGCACGGATGCGCGCACGAGCTGGTCACAGCAGATCCGTCACGCGCTCGAGCACGACGGGCTGCTGCTCTACAGCCAGCCGATCTTCAACCTCGCCAACGGCGAGGTGACCCACTCCGAGCTGCTGCTGCGGATGCAGGGCAGCGGCGAGGTCGTACTGCCCGCCGAGTTCCTCCGGTCGGCCGAGCGGCTGGGCCTGATCCACGCGATCGACCACTGGGTCGTCTCGCGCGCCGTCGAGCTGTTGAGCCGCCAGAGGCCCGGACGCCGGCGACCCGTCAGCGTCAACCTGTCGGCGGGCTCGGTCGCGGGTGACCCGGAGCTGCTCGGCCTGATCCGCGACCGGCTCGGCGCCGCCGACGTCGATCCGTCGCAGCTGGTGTTCGAGATCACCGAGACCGCGGCGATCGGCAACATCGAGGAGGCGCGCACGTTCGCGGTCGCGATCCGCCGACTCGGGTGCAGGCTCGCGCTCGACGACTTCGGGACCGGCTTCGGCTCCTTCTACCACCTCAAGCATCTGCCGGTCGACTTCATCAAGATCGACCACGAGTTCGTCCACGAGCTCGCCCACAGCGAAGTCGACCAGCAGCTGGTCCGCTCGATCGTCGAGGTGGCGAGCGCGCTCGGGATCGAGACCGTCGCCGAAGCCGTCGGCGACGAGCACACAGTGGCGCTGTTGCGGGAGCTGGGGGTCGACTACGGCCAGGGCTTCTACCTCGGCGCCCCCGAGCCCGTCGAATGAGCGGGGCGAAAGGCGCTTCAGTTGGTGAAGCATTGCGCTAGACTTGGTTTCTGATGGCCCCCAACGAGACGTGTCCTGTGTGCCGGACCGCTGAGATCGTTTGCGGCAAGTGGACGCTCCTGCTGATCAAGGATCTGGCCGAGGGTCACTCGCGCTTCTGCGAGCTCGAGCGGTCGCTGGCCGGGATCAGTCCGCGGACGCTGTCGCTGCGACTGCGCGCGCTCGAGGAGGAGGGGATCGTCCAGCGCCACACGTTTCCGGAGGTCCCGCCTCGGGTCGAATACGCGCTGACCGAGAAGGGCCAGGCGCTGGCGCCGCTGATCGAGGACATGCGCGCCTACGGACGCCGCTGGCTCCTGACCGACTGCGGCGAGCTCGGCGGCGCCGACGCCGACGAGCCGGCGGTGGTGCTCGCCGGTGAGTTCGAGCCGGCGGTAGCCGCCGTCTGATCCGTTCGAGGTGCCGCGGATCTGGGTCATCGTCGATACGCCGACGTCGCCCGCGGCCAGGCGTCCGATCCACACCGGCGCGCGTCGTGGCGGCTCGGCGCCCACCGCCTCGGCCAGCACCGGAAGCCAGGCCGACACTCGGGCCGGCTCGTCGTCAGCGATGTTGTAGATGCCGGGAGCGCCGGTGTCGATCGTCGCAATCGCTTGCGAACCTGGCGCACGATCTCGCCGTCGAGCGCGATCCCCGTTCCGGGGCCGTGGAAGTTGCCGTAGCGCAGCCCGATTCCCTCGAGCTCGCTCGCCTCGACGACTGCGTTCTCCAGGTACCGAATGGCCTTCAGCGACTCGACCTGGTTCGCCGGCGGGTTGGGATCCAGCGGGTCGGTCTCGGTCTTCGGTCCGCTTGTAGTTCCAGTTGCCGTAGCTCTGGGCGATGACCCGCCACCGAACCGGCAGGAACCGCAGGCTGCGCGGAGAACCGCTACAGGCGTGAGGAACCCGACGCTCCACGACCTGCTGCAGTCGTTCACGCAGGACGCCGCGACCCGCCTCGAGCTCGCCGCCGACGGCGACGAGATCCCATTCGAGCTCGTGCAGGAGGACCGGGGCCGGGTGCCGCTGTACTGCTACCGGCCGTTGACGAGCGCGTTCATCCGCTCGCACCTCGGGCTGCTGGTCGCGCTGCCGACGTATGCGCCCGCCGCGCAGGCGCTCGAGGGCGCGATCGGGGTCGAGGCCTACCTGCGCGTGCGCGGCGAGCGGCCGCCGCCGGGCCGGCGCGAACGAGCCGACGCGGCGCTCCGCTGCCTGCTCGCACGCGTGTTCGAGGAGCGCAGCGAGTTCGGCTTCGACGAGGAGCGGTTCCGGCACGCCTACGACGAGCTCGAGCGCTCGCTGTACGAGGGTCGCTGCATGGTCGAGGTGGCGGCCGAGCTGCAGGGGCTCGAGCTCGATCCGCAGACGCGCGAGCTCGCCCTCGGCGACGGCCTGTCGCTGACGGTTCCGGGCGCGATCGCGGAACCGCCGCTGGAGCACGGGCTGCTGCTCGTCCTGCGCACGACGCAGGAGCCGGCGGCGCCGCCGCCGCTCGCGGTTGCCGCGGCCCGCTTCCGTCAGCTGCTGACCGCGCTGCAGCTGTTCGAGAGTGGGCGTCGAGCGGTCTCGCCGGTCGGCTGGAGCAGGGTTGACGGGGGCCCGTGGACACCCATCTCGCTCGCAGTCGGCGGTGGTTACTCGGGCGAGCAGCGGCTGCCTTCACCACGGATCGACCGCGATCAGGAGGACGAGCTGCGCGGGTTCTGCAACCTGATCGCGCGGCGGCTGCCCTCGCCCGCGCCGGACAACTCCGGCGCGGGAGAGCTCGCCTGGGCGCTGGCGCGATTCGAGCTGGGCAGCGAGCGGGCATCGCCGCTCGAGGCGCTGACCGACTATCTGCTGGCGCTGCGCGCGCTGCTCGAGCCCGAAGGCCCGGCGAGCGGCCGG
Organism: Solirubrobacterales bacterium; assembly: GCA_027315255.1. GTDB lineage: Bacteria > Actinomycetota > Thermoleophilia > Solirubrobacterales > Solirubrobacteraceae > Palsa-465. The sequence continues at coordinate 14,130 of DAHUYL010000026.1, forward strand.
CTCGCCCAGCGCCTGGCGGTGATCTGCGCGCGGCCGGGGGAGCGAGGCGCGCTGGCCGAGCGCACCGCTCACGCGATCTCGCTCGAGCGCGCGGTGATCGCCGGCCTGGCGCCGGCCGGGCCGGGTGCCGGCGAGCTCGTCGCCGAGCTGGCCGAGCACCTGCGCGCGATCCTGCGCGACGTCCTCTGCGGGTACCTCGATTGTGACGTGCGGGCGGTCGCCGACGGGCTGCTGGCCGAAGCGGCCGATGCCGTCGAGATCTAGATTCCGGCCGTGTACCACGTCGAGATCCGCCAGCGCTCGCACGTCGCGCGGGCGTTCAACCTGAGCGAACAGGAGTTGCGCCGCACCGTGCTGGCCCCGCTCGCGGCCGGCGGGGCGTTCCGGTTCGCCGATCGCGACTGGGACGCGCGCGACGCGAGGGTGCGTGTCCTCGAGGGCCCGCGGCTCGGCCCGAGCGAGCTCATGCTCGGCCGCGGCTGGCCCAACGCCGGGAGGTCCGGCACGGACGTCACCGAACGGTTGGTGCAGCGCTCGCGCGCCGAGGTCGATCAGCGCGACACGGTGCAGCGGCTGAAGGAGCGGATCGTCGGCCGGATCGCAGCCGGTCCGCTGGCGCTCGCGGCCACCGTCGGGCTCGCCGACGACCTGCTCCCCGGAGGCCGCACGAGCGCGCGCCTCGCGGCGGCCGAGCAGGCAGCCTGGGAGCTTCTGCACGAGGGACGGGCGCAGCTGCTGGATCTCGACGGCGCCCGGCTCGCGCGCGAGAGAGTGGGAGGCGTGCCTGCTGCGCTGGGACAGCTGGTCTCAGGCCACGGACTCGGCGATCAGCCTGGCACGTTCGGCATCCGACGCAAACAGGTAGCGGTGGACGCGCAGCAGGCCGGCGAGGTCGTGGACGTCGTCGTCGAGGTGGGGTACGAGCAGCACCGGCTCGCTTCCCAGCTCCGCTCGGAGCCGTTCGACATTGGCCGCGTCGCGCTGCGCGAGCACGTGGAAGTCCTCGAAGTTGCCGTGCACGCGCGCCGCGAGATCGGTGCCGAGCGCGTCTGCCAGGACCCGCTGGAGATCGCCGTCGGCGGGGGCCTCCGGCTGGCCGTTCTGGTCGTGGTGGAAGCGGTTGATGACGACGCCGGCGAACGGAAAGCCTCCCCCCTCGAGCGTGCGACGGAACCAGATCGCTTCGTCGATCGGCTCCGACTGAGCCGAGGTCACGAGCAGGAACGCGGTGCTGTCGGAATGCAGCAGCGCCTCGACTCGCCGTGCGCGGTCGCTGAAGTCGCCGGTCATGTCGCCCAGCAGCCCGAAGAACGTCGTCAGCTCTGCGACCAGGTCGATCCCGGTGAGCCGGCGCAGCCCGCCGAGCAGTGGGCCGGCACCGAGGCCGATCGCGCGGAGTCCGATGCCGGTCGGTCGCAGGAACGCCCGTAGGGCGCGACCTTCGAGGAACGAGTTGAGTCGTCGGGGCGCCTCGAGGAAGTCGAGCGCATTGCGCGACGGCGGCGTGTCCAGCACCAGCAGGTCGAAGTCGCCTTCCTCCGCCAGCTCGTACAGCTTGGAGATCGCGGTGAACTCCTGCGAGCCGGCGACCGCGGTCGACAGCTCGCGGAAGACGCGGTTCTGCTTGATCTCCTCCGCGCGGGCCGGGCTGGGCGCGAGGCGGTCGATCAGCTCGTCGAACGTCTGCTTCGGATCGAGCATCATCGCCCACAGCTCGCCCGTGACCTCGAGCCCGTTCGCGGCGAGCCGCTCGGGGGCAACGCGTCGCGGCTCGTTCTCCAGCTCGGCCAGCCCGAGCGCATTCGCCAGCCGCCGTGCGGGGTCGATCGTCACGACCGCGACCCGTGCCCCGAGCGCGGCCATCCCCAGCGCGATCACCGCGGAAGTCGTCGTCTTGCCGACGCCGCCGGAGCCCGCGCAGACGCAGACCCGCTTGCCGTCCAGCAGCTCCGGGATGTTCACGCGAGCTGGTCCTCGAGCGCGTCCGCGAGCGCATCGAGCTGCGCCGGACCGATCGCCGGCGCGAACAGGAACGGCAGCCTGATCAACTTCCCCGGCAGCACCTGTTCGAGGCGATCCAGCTGCTGCGCCTGCACGTCGGCGCGGGCGCGCTCCGACAGCGCGGCCCGCAGCGCCGCCCGCGTTCGCGGGAGCTCGGCGCCGGCGAGCGCGCCGGTCAGCACCGGCAGCTCGGCGTCGGCGAACCGCTCCGCATAGCAGGCGTTGACGGCCACCGCGTCGAGGTCGAGCCCGTAGCCGACCAGTTCCTCGTGCAGCGCGACCGTCTCGTTGACCGGCATCTCCTCCGGCGTGCACACGGCCGCGATCGCGGTGAACTCGCGGTCGGCCAGCGTCTTCGCGATCGTGCTCCCCTGGTGATGGATCGGGCCCATGCGCGCGATCTCGGCGAACGTTCGGGGGGCGCGGATCAGACCGATGCCGTGCCCGGTCGAGGGGGCGTCGGCGATCACGAGGTCGTACGGCACCCCGTCCCTGGTACGGCGCTCGGGCTGCGCCAGCTCCCAGATCTTGCCGACCGTCAGCAGCTCGCGCATCCCGGGCGTCGCCATCGTCAGCGCCTGGAACAGCCGCGTGTGGCCGAGTACCTGGCCGATCGGCCCGGCCTTCACCCGCAGATACTCCTCCATCGCGTGCTCGGGATCGATCGAGATCGTGAACAGTCCCGGGCCGAGCTCGACCTCCTCGAAGCGGCGGCCGTCGTGGCCGAACGCCCGCTGCAGGTGCTCGTGACTCGAGACCTCGGCCACGATCGTCCGGCGACCCCGCCGCGCGGCGAGCAGGCCGAGCGCCAGCGACACGCTGGACTTGCCGACGCCTCCCTTGCCGGTGACGAACAGGATGCGGCGGTCGAGCAGGTGGATCGGCATCTCGGCTGTGACGTTAGCGGGGCGCGCGCGGCGCCCGTGGGGCGGACCGGATAGAAGGAATCCCCGCAGCCTCTGCGAATACAGGCGCGATGTCTTCCTCGAACAAGTGGAGCCACCCGTGCCAGCGAAGGTGATCGCGTTCGCCAACCAGAAGGGCGGCGTTGCCAAGACAACGACCACGCTCAACCTCGCCGTGGCCTTCGCCGAGGAGGGCCACCGCGTGCTCTGCTGCGACATGGACCCGCAGGGCAATCTGACGATGTCGCAGGGGATCGACCCGGACGCCCTGCAGAAGTCGATGTACGACGTGCTGGTGCACAAGCTCCCGATCAGGGAGGTGGTCGAGCCGCGCGAGATCGACGTCGCCTGCGCGTCGATCGACCTGGCCGGCGCCGAGATCGCGATGTCGACGATGATCGGACGCGAGCGCTCGCTGCAGCGAGCGCTGCGCGAGGTGGACGACGATTACGACTTCGTGTTCATCGACACCCCGCCGAGCCTCGGGCTGTTGACGATCAACGCGCTCACCGCGGCCCACAAGGTGATCGTCCCCGTGCAGTGCGAGTATCTGTCCATGCGCGGCCTGATCCAGTTGCAGAACACGCTCGCGATGATCCGCGAGAACCTCAATCCGGACGTCGACATCGAGGGGATCCTGCCGACGCTCGTCGACTCGCGGACGCTGCATGCGAAGGAGGCGATCGAGTTGCTCGAGGAGAACTTCGGCGACCGCGTGTTCGCCTCGAGGATCCGCAAGACCGTCCGCTTCGCCGAGGCTCCCGTGAAAGGGATGTCGGTGCTCAAATACGATCCCGACGGTATGGCAGCCCATGCGTACCGCCAGCTCGCGAAGGAGGTTCTGTCGAATGCCAAGCCCTAGGCGCGCGAGCATGCGCGAGGGACCGCTGGCGGCCCTCTTCCGCAAGACGACCGACGAAACCCGCCGGCCGGAATCCGAGCCGGGCGCATCGCAGCCGCCCGCGCCGGGCGCTGCGCCGGGGACCGAGGCCGCCAAGCAGGCCACGCCGGCGGCGTCCGCACCGGAGGTCGTGCCAACTCCCCAGGAACGGCTTCGGCAGGCGTTCTCGGCCGACATCCCGCACAGCCTGATGCAGACCCCGGCGCCCGAGCCGCCGGCCGCTCGCCGGCCGGCCCAGCCGCCACCTGCCGCCGATCCACACGACGACGTCTACGCCCGCAGCGAGCGGACCAGCGCCGCGTTTGCCACGCCGCTGCCGGTGGGCAAGCCGATCCTGCGCGTGGTCGGGGTCGGAGGAGCCGGCGTCAACGCCGTCAACCGGATGATCGAGGCTGAGATCGAGGGCGTCGAGTTCATCGCGATCAACACCGATCTGCAGTCGCTGCAGACCTCGGGCGCGGTCGACACGCTGCACATCGGTGCGGCGCTCACGCGCGGGCTCGGCTCGGGCGCCGACCCGGAGCTCGGGCGCCACGCCGCACGCGAGGACTACGACCGGATCAAGGCGCTGCTGCGCGGCTCCGACATGGTGTTCATCGCGGCCGGCGCCGGCGGCGGCACGGGCACCGGCGCCGCGCCGATCGTCGCCCAGATCTCCCGTGAGCTGGGGGCGCTGACCGTCGGGATCGTGACGCGACCGTTCCAGTTCGAGGGGACGCGGCGACGCGACCAGGCGGAGGCCGGAATCGCAGCGCTGGCGGCCGAGGTCGACACGCTGATCGTCGTTCCCAACAACCGGCTGCTGACGGTGCTCGATCGCAACACCTCGATGGTCGATGCGTTCCGGGTCGCCGATGACGTCCTGCGTCAGGGCGTGCAGGGGATCTCCGATCTGGTGACGCTGCCGGGGCTGATCAACCTCGACTTCGCCGACGTCCGGACGATCATGTCCGATGCGGGGAACGCGCTGCTCGGGATCGGGATGGGCACCGGCGAGCGCCGGGCGATCGATGCCGCCGAGGCCGCGGTCGCTTCGCCGCTGCTCGAGACGAGCATGGAGGGCGCACGCTCGATCCTGCTGTCGATCACCGGGGGCCGTGACCTGTCGCTGTGGGAGGTCAACGAGGCGGCCAAGGCGGTCGCCGAGGCGGCCCACCCAGAGGCCAACATCATCTTCGGCGCGATGGTCGACGACAAGCTCGGCGACGACCAGGTGTGGGTGACGGTCGTCGCCACCGGCTACGGCGACGGGCGGCGGGCGCGCAGCGACGAGGGCAGGATCGCCGGGCTGCGCGATGCGCCTCGCCGCCAGCTCCGCGAGCCGGTGGGAGAGCCTCGCGTGAGTCGGCGCGAGCGCCCGCCCGGCTCGGACCTGGACGTGCCGGAATTCCTCCCGCGGCGGTAGCGGCGGGCGCAGCGTCCCAGCGGGGGGTGGTTGCGGCCGGCGTGCCCGGCCAGCGGGGCGTCGTCGCCGCTGGGCACGCGGTCAGCGCGCAGGCGGGCGCCGACGTCCTCCGGGCCGGTGGCAACGCCGTCGACGCTGCGATCGCCGCGATGCTCGCGGCGTTCTCGTGCGAGCCGCTGCTGACCGGACTCGGCGCCGGCGGATACATGCTGGTGCTCCCGCCTGGCGGCGAGCCGGTCGTGCTCGACTTCTTCGTCGCGGCGCCGGGCCGGGGCGGCGCCGGGCCGGCGCAGCCGGCAGCGCCGCTGATCCCGGTCAGCGTCTCGTTCGGAGATGCCGTGCAGGTGTTCTACGTGGGCTGTGCGTCGGTCGGCGTCTACGGTGTCCCGGCCGGTGTCGCAACGGCGAGCGCCCGGTTCGGTCGGCTGCCGCTCCACCAGCTGACCTCGCCGGCGGCGGCGCTGGCGCGCGAGGGGGTCGAGCTCAATCCCGAGCAGGCATATGTCGTCGAGATCCTCGCCGATCTGGTCACCTCAACGCCCGAGGCGGCGGCGCTGTTCGCGCCCGTGGGATCGCTGCTTGGAGCGGGGGACGTGATCCGCCAGCCGGAGCTTGCAGACGCGCTCGAGCTGCTCGGAGCGGAAGGGGCGGCGCCGTTCTACACCGGCGAGGTCGCAGCCGCGGTGGTCTCGTGGCTGGCCGCGCGTGGTGGCGCGGTGGGCGCCGCCGATCTCGCCGCATACGAGGTGATCGACCGCGCGCCGGTGCGCGCCGGCTACCGCGGCCGCGAGATCCTGACCAACCCGCCGCCGTCGGCCGGCGGCATCCTGATCGCCCAGGCGCTGACGATGCTCGACGCCGCGCCGCCACCGGTGACGGTCGCAGCGCTGATCGCCGTCATGCAGCGGACGCAGGCTGCCCGCACGGCCGAGTTCCTCGAGGGGCTGGACGATCCCGAGTTCGTTGCCGGACTGCTGCCCAAGGGCCGGCTCGGGTCGACCACGCACGTGTCGGTGCTCGACTTCGAGGGGATGGCGTGCGCGGTCACATGCAGCAACGGCGCCAGCTCCGGCGTGGTCGTACCCGGCACCGGAATGCATCTCAACAACATGCTCGGCGAGCAGGACCTCAACCCGCTCGGCTTCCATCGCCACCCGCCGGGCCGGCGGCTTCCGAGCATGATGGCGCCCACGATCGTGCTGCGCGCCGACGCCTCACCCGAGCTGGTGCTCGGCAGCGCCGGCTCCAACCGGATCCGCTCGGCGATCCTGCAGACGATCCTGCGAGTGATCGACGACGGCCTTCGCGCTCGCGAGGCGGTGCAAGCGCCCAGGCTGCACTTCGAGAACGGGGTCGTGTTCACCGAGCCGGGGGTCGACGTGGCGGCGGTCGCAGCGGTCGGCTGCGAGCACGCCGCGTTCCGCGCCCGCAACCTGTTCTTCGGCGGCGTCCAGGCCGTCGAGCGCGACTGCGACGGGTGCTTCTGGGGCGGCGGCGATCCTCGCCGCGGCGGCGCCGCGATCGTCGTCGACGGCTGAGTCGCTGTCAGATTCATGACGCCGGCGTCAGGCGCTCGCGCCGATGCGATCGGTACTGTGCAGCGCCGATGCTCGTCGTCGCCTCATCGCTGATCACGACGTTCCAGGCGATCGTGCTCGGTGCGCTGCAGGGCGTGTCCGAGCTGTTCCCGATCTCCAGCCTCGGCCATACGGTGATCTTTCCGCACCTGTTCGGCTGGAACAACATCGTTGCCTGGCAGTCGCAGACCGAGTCCCCGTGGCTCGCGTTCATCGTGATGCTGCACGTCGGCAGCGCGATCGGCCTGCTGATCTACTTCTGGCGAGACTGGGTCGAGATCATCAGCGCGTTCTTCGCGACGCTCGCCAAGCGCAAGATCGAGACCCGGGCCGAGCGGCTCGCGTGGCTGATCATCGCCGCCAGCATCCCAACGGGCCTGATCGGGATCGTCGCCGAGCATGCCGCGCGCACCGCAACCGCCAAGCCCGAGGTGGCGTCGATCTTCCTGATGGTCAACGGCTTGATGCTGATCGGGGCGGAAGCGCTGCGGCGGCGTGCGAACGCGCGCGAGCAGCAGGCGCGTGCCGGCGCGCAGACGCAGATCCGCGAGATCGACTCGCTCAAGCCGCGGGATGGCGTCGTCCTCGGGCTCGGCCAGTCGCTCGGGCTGATCGCCGGCATGAGCCGCGACGGCGCCGTGATGGCGACCGGGCTGGCGACCGGGCTCGACAACGCCGGTGCGGCGCGCCTGAGCTTTCTGTTCGCGACGCCGATCATCCTCGCCGCGGGCCTCTACAAGCTCCCGGACCTGACCGGCCACAACGGCAGCGGGATCCGCGGTGCCGCCGTGATCGCGGCGGTTGTCGCGGCGGTCGTGGCGGTGTTCACCGTTCACTTCCTGACCCGCTACTTCAAGCGCAACAACCTGATCCCGTTCGGGCTCTACTGCCTGCTGTTCGGCGTCGCGATGACGATCTACAACGCGTGAATCAGCCGAAGCGGACCTTGCCGTTCGACTTCGCGCGCGCCTGAGCGCGGTCGACGAAATCGAGCCGCTTGGTCGCGGCGCGGAACAGTCGCATCACCAGGCGCAGGCGCGCGTTCTCCGAGCGGAGGTCGAGCAGTCCCTGCTTGGCATCGAGTCCGAAGTCGACCGTCGCGGCCATCGCGTACGCGTCCATCCCGGCGAGCTCGTCGCCGGCCGGCTCGCGGTCGGTCGCACGGCGGACGAGCTCCGCGTACGCCTCCCGTGCGGCGCTGCCGAGGCGCGCGTCGGGCTCCTCCGGACGGTCCTCGACGAACTCGATCACGCCCGCGGGATACGGGAGGTGGCTCTGACGCTCGAGCACCCGGAACGGCCGGGTGCCGCGGGTCAGCAGGTTCATGCGACCGTCCTCGAGACGTTCGAGCACGCGCTCGATCCGGCAGGCGCAGCCGATCTCCCGCAAGCCGTCGTCCGCCAGCCACACGACCCCGAACTCCCGCTCGTGCGCGAGGCATTCGCCGACCATCGTCTTGTAGCGCTCCTCGAAGACGTGCAACGGCACGAGCTCGCTCGGAAGCACGACGAGCGCCAGCGGGAACAGCGGAAACTCGTGCGCGAGCCGGTCGGGCGCCACGTCAGGACCGCCGGGCCGTCAGCAGCAGGTTGTAGAACAGCGCAGGCGGCAGCCATGGCTCGAGCACCCGTGCGTCGAGCCGCTGCAGCATCAGGTAGCCGCGAAACGCGTACCGGCGCCAGGCGAGCGGCACGTCCGCCGGTTCGGCGCTCGCCTCGAGCCCGCGGTTGAACCATCCGAACCAGTTGGCGAGCAGCTCCTCGCCTCGCACCGTGACGTCGTCGAACCCGGCGCGCGTCACCACGCGTGTGAGCTCGCCGGGCGCGAACGCATGGACGTCGACCACCGCCTCGAGCTCGTGGCCTTCGCCGGCGCCGGCCGCGGGCGGGGCAGCGGGTCGCGCTCGCAGCGCCGTGCGCCACGCCGGGGCGAGCAGGCGCGCCGCTCGCTTGGGGACCCGCGCGAGCGCGTCGCCGGTCCGCGACGGCTCGCCGGCGAACACGATCCGCCCGGCGGGTGACAGCACCCGGTGCAGCTCGGCGAAGGCGCGATCGAGATCGGGCAGGTGGTGCAGCACCGCGTGTCCCAGCACCAGGTCGAAGCTCCCGTCCGCGAACGGCAGCGCGTCGGCCTCGGCCTGCACCGCGGTCACGTCGTCGAGCCCGAGGCGGCGTGCGTTGGCGGTCAGCCTGCTCAGCATCCCGGGCGAGATGTCGGTGCAGGTCACGTCGTGCAGCAGGCCGCCGCGCGCGAGGTTGAGGCTGAAGTAACCGGTCCCGGCGCCGATCTCGAGCGATCGCTCGAAGCCTGCGTCGAGCTCGGACCCGAGCAGCTTGCGCAGCTTGGTGGTGACCTGCGTCTGTCCGACCTCGCCGAAGTCGATCCCCCATTTGGCGTCGTAGGTCGAGGCGGCGACGTCGTGGTAGCGGGTGTTGGCCTCGCGGATCTGATCGGGCGAGAGCAGGGCCGGCATCGGGGCTGACATTACCCTCTTGCCACGTTCTTCCAGGAGCACCAGCCCCCGGGCGTTCCACCGCTGGCCTTGACCGGCGAGCGAACGTTGCCGGACGTCCCCGCCGAGAACTACTGGTACCGGCGCCATCTGGTCGTGTACGAGTGGATCGCGGAGCGGGTCGCTGGCCTCCGCGTGCTCGACATGGCGTGCGGCGAGGGGTACGGCGCGGCGGTGCTCGCCGGCCGGGCGGCGTCCGTCGTCGGGCTCGAAGCCAACGAGGAGGCGTTCGACCACGCGCGGCTGCGCTACATCGCGCCGGACCTCCGGTTCGAGCGGGGGCTGGTCGAGACCTACGGCGAGCCGGGCTCGTTCGACGCGGTCGCGTTCCTGCAGACGATCGAGCACGTCCACGACCCGGCCGCGGTGCTCGCGCACCTGCGCTCGCTGCTGGCCCCGGGCGGGGTCGCGTACGTCTCGACCCCGAACGTCCTGACGCTGGCGCCTCCCGGGGCGACCCGCTCGGGCAACCCCTGGCACCTGCGCGAGTACCGTCCCGCCGAGTTCCGGGAGCTGTGCGAGGCCGCGTTCCCGAGCGTCGAGCTGCTCGGCGTCCTCCACGCCCGCAAGCTCGCGCTGCACGCGCGCGCACTGGCGCTGGGTTGGGATCGGGTCCACCGAGCGCTGCGCCTGACGGGGCCGTTCTACGCGCGCTTCACGCCGGCGATCGCCACCAGCGACTTCGCCCTGCGCGCGGACGGCCTCGACGCCGCACTCGACTTCGTGGCGATCTGCCGTGAGTGACCAGCCGTGCCGTGTCTGTCAGCCCGTCGCATGGCCCGCGCACGACGGAAGGCTCGCTCAGCTCCTCGACGGGCTCGCCCCGGCCGCCGACCGGCACAACCGCGCCAGCATCGGCCCCGCGACAGCACCGTGCGCCGCCATGCCGCCATACGCAGCCGGTCTGCACCACCCCAATCCGGGGGTGCCCGGATCGCGCGCACGCAATCCCGGCCTGCGAGTGCGGCTGCGCGACGACGAGCAGGCCGCCCTTTCCGCCGGGGTGGGCCGGCCAGCCCACCCCGGCGGGGCACACCGTCAGTCCAGGCCGTTCATCCCCAGCGAAATGTCTGTGGCGCCTCACGCATGCGGATCAGCTTCGCCGGCACGCCGGCCACCACCGCGTCGTCCGGCACGTCCCGGGTGACGACCGAGGAGGTGCCGATCACCGCGTTGTCGCCGACCGTCACCCCGCGCAGGATGCAGGCGCCGTAGCCGACCCACACGTTGTGCCCGACGCGCACGTCGCGCTTGTTGATCCCCTGCTCGCGGATCGGTCGCTCGACGTCGGACATCTCGTGATCGAAGTCGATCAGCATCGTGCGGTCGGCGATGAGGCACTCGCGCCCGATCGAGACGTGCTGGTAGCAGTTGATCGTGCACTCCTGGCCGAGCACCGACTTGGCGCCGATCGAGATGACCCCCTCATGGGCGCGGACCTTGGTTCCGTGGCCGATCCAGGACCAGCGGCCGAGCACCACCCGCGCGTGCGGCCCGATCTCGAACTTGACGCGCGGGCAGATGAAGCAGAGCCCGTCTGTCTGCAGCCGTCCGCGCCAGCGCAGCTTCAGCCAGGCCCAGCGCGCGATCAGCGGCGCGTAGTTCCAGCGGAGCATGTAGTTGCCGCGTGCGAACCGCAGGAACGTCAGCGGGCCGCCACGCAGCGGCGCGGGCGGGAGCCTCGCCGTGACCGTCCTGGCCGGCGGTGTCTCGAGTGCGGGCGACCGCGGCACGCGGCAATGCTACGACGTGCGCCGTCGCCGCGGGCGGACCGCTCAGTCGGCATCATCGGGCCGATGCCGCGCACCGCCGAGGACTCCGAGCCGACGCTTTCCGAGCGGCTGCTGGCCGGGGATCGGCGCGCGCTGGCGCGAGCGATCACGCTCGTCGAGAACGACGATCCAGCCGGCTGGGAGATCGTCCGCGAGGTCTACCCGCACACCGGCCGGGCGGCGCTGATCGGTTTCACGGGCCCGCCCGGGGTCGGCAAGTCGACGCTGCTCGCGGCGTTGACGAAGCTCGAACGCGAGCGCGGCCGGTCGGTCGCGGTGCTGTCGATCGACCCGTCCTCGCCGTTCACGCACGGGGCGCTGCTCGGTGACCGGATCCGGCTCGCCGACCACTTCCTCGATCCGGGAGTGTTCATCCGCTCGATGGCCAATCGCGGCGCGCTCGGAGGGTTGAGCGAGGCGACGTTGCAGGCGGCGCTGCTGATGGACGCTGCCGGCCGCGACGTGGTGCTGCTCGAGACGGTCGGGGTAGGGCAGGCCGAGGTCGACATCATCGACCACGCCGACTCGGTCGTCCTGGTGCTGATGCCCGGCTCCGGCGACTCGGTCCAGGCGCTGAAGGCCGGGGTGATGGAGATTCCCGACATCATCGTCGTCAACAAGGCCGACCACCCGTTGACGGACACGATGGTGCGCGAGATCAAGGGCGTGCTCGCGCTGGGGCCCAAGCAGGGCTGGGAGGTGCCGGTGCTACGGGCGCAAGCCGTTCACGGCGACGGCGTCGACGAGCTGCTCGACAAGCTCGGCGAGCACCGCGCGTTCATCCAGGCCGAGGGGACGCTGTCCGAGCGCCGGCGTCGCAACCTCCGAAACGAGGTGCTCGGGATCGCCGCGTTGCGTCTGCGCCAGCGGCTCGAGGCGGCGATCGCGCACGATCCCCAGGTGATCGAGCTGCTCGAGCGGGTGGCGCGCCGCGAGCTCGACCCGGCGAGCGCGGCGGGCGCGATCCTCGACGGCCGCCCGGACGGCTAGCGCAGCGTCCGGGCGAGCTCGACGAGCAACCGCAGCCCGAAGCCGGTCGCGCCCTTGTCGGCGATCACGCCGTCGCGCGCGTCGTAGGCGGTGCCCGCGATGTCGAGATGCGCCCACGGGCGCTCGTCACCGGCGAAGTGGTGCAGGAACTCGGCGGCCGTGATCGCCTGCGCCTCACGGCGCTCGGTCAGGTTCGTCAGCTGGGCGTAGCGCCCTTTCACCATCTCGGCGTAGAGCCCGTGCAGGGGCAGGCGCCAGACGAGCTCGCCCGTCCTGCGCGCGCACGCCTCGACGTGCGCCGCCAGTCCGTCGTCGTTGCTGAACAGTCCGGCATGCCAGCACCCGAGCGCCGTCACGATCCCGCCGGTCAGCGTGGCGACGTCGACGATCCGCTCCGCGCCGGCGCGTCGCGCGTAGGTGATGCAGTCGGCGAGCACGAGCCTGCCCTCGGCGTCGGTGTTGTTGATCTCGACTGTCGTGCCGTCGAGCGCGGTGACGATGTCGCCGGGCTTGACCGACCGGCCGCTGATCATGTTCTCGGTGGCGCCGAGGACCCCCACGACCCGTACGGGCGCGCGCAGGTCGGCGAGGGCCGCAACGGTCTCGAGCACGGCGGCGCCGCCCGCCATGTCGAACTTCATGTCGTGCATCTTCGCCGAGGGCTTCAGCCACAGCCCGCCGCTGTCGAACGTCACCGCCTTGCCGATCAGCGCCAGCAGCGGGTCCCTCGGGCCGGCACCCGCATAGTCGAGCCGGATCAACTTGGCCGGTTGCGCGGAGCCCTGCGCGACCGCGGCGAACGCTCCCATGCCGCTCGAGCGGATCTCCTGCTCGTCGAGCACGGTCGCGCTCAGCTGCGGCCGGGTGGCCGCGAGCTCCGCTGCGTACTCGCCGAGCGCGGCCGGGGTGAGGTCGTTGGCCGGGCGGTTCGCCAGGTCGCGCACCCGGTTCTGGGCGGCGGCGATCACGGCCGCCTCGGCGACGGCGGTCGAGACGTCGTCGTGGGCGCTGACGACGAGCTCGCCCAGGCGGCTGGAGTGGGCGGTCTCGGCGGGGCGCTTGAAGCGGTCGAAGCGGTAGGCGTGCAGGACCGTTCCCTCGACGAGCGCGGCTGCGATCTCATCCGAGACGTGGTGTGGAAGCTCCCAGCAGAGCCGCCGCGTGCCGAGCTCGGCGGCGCGCCCGTGGACCGACGCCGCCGCCAGCCGGGCGCGGCGCCCGTCGAATGCGGCCCGGTCGCCGAGCCCCGCGACGATCACCCGGCGCCCGCCGACGTGCACGACCGCCAGGTGCTCGAGCGTGGTCCTCGCCTCGCCCGAGTCGAGCAGCGCCTGCAGCGCGCCGTCGTCGACATCGTGCGCGATCCGCTCGCCGTCGAACACGCCGACCGCAACGGTGTCGGCGCCGGTGACGGCCGGCGGGTCGGTCGTGGCCCAGACGCGCATCGCCTACGACCCTACCGCGCGCGTCTACGATCTGGCCCAACCCCCTGACACCGGAGCCCCAGCCGCCATGCCCAAGACCGTGATCCTGTCCGCCGCCCGCACCCCGATCGGCAAGCTCGGCGGCGCCCTGTCGTCGCTGGACGCGACCGAGCTCGGCGCGACCGCGATCAGGGCCGCGCTCGACCGCGCCGAGGTCGCCCCCGAGCAGGTGCAGCACGTCGTGATGGGCCAGGTGCTCCAGGCCGGGCAGGGGCAGATCCCGTCGCGCCAGGCCCAGGTCAAGGCCGGAATCCCGCGCGAGGTGTCCTCGGAGACGATCAACAAGGTGTGCGCGTCGGGCATCCGCGCCGCCGGGCTGCTCGATGCCGCGATCCGCGCCGGCGATCTCGAGCTCGGGGTCGCAGGTGGGATGGAGTCGATGTCGTGCGCGCCGTACCTGCTGAAGGGCGCGCGCTTCGGCTTTCGGATGGGCGACGGCAAGGCGATCGACGCGATGATCGGCGACGGGCTCACCAACCCGTTCAGCGGCAAGCACATGGCGCAGGAGGCAAGCGAGGTGGCCGCCGAGCTCGAGCTGACCCGGGCCGAGATGGACCGCTGGGCGCTGCGCTCGCACGAGCTCGCGATCAGGGCGACCGACGAGGGCCGGCTGCCGGCGGAGATCGTCCCGGTGACGATCCCGGGCCGCAAGGGCGACACGGTCGTCGAGGTCGACGAGGCGCCACGCCGGGACACGACGCTCGAAGCGCTCGCGAAGCTGGCTCCGATCTTCGTCAAGGACGGGTCGCACACGGCCGGCAACTCGCCGGGAGTCAACGACGGCGGTGGCGCGCTCGTGCTCGCCTCCGACGAGTGGGCGCAGCGCAACGGCCGCCGGGCGCTGGCGACGATCATCGCGCAGGCGCAGGTCGCCGACGACTTCGCCTACCTGGCGCGAACGCCCGCCAACGCTGCGCTGAAGGCGCTCGCGCTCGCCGGGCTGAAGCCGCAGGACGTCGATCTGTGGGAGATCAACGAGGCGTTCGCCTCGGTGACGCTCAACTCGATGCGCATGCTCGAGATCGACGAGGCGCGCGTCAACGTCAACGGCGGCGCGGTGGCGCTCGGTCATCCGATCGGCGCCTCCGGGGCGCGGATCCTCGGCACGCTGGTGCTGGAGCTGCAGCGTCGCGGCGGCGGCGTCGGCTGCGCCGCGATCTGCTCCGGAGGGGGCCAGGGGGACGCGGTGCTGGTCGAGGAGCATGGCGGCTGAGCCTTGGCTGATGGGCGCGAGCGTGACAGCGGATGTCGTGGGCGAAGCGTCGCGGGGCGCGGCCTTCTTCGATCTCGACAAGACGCTGATGCAGGGCTCGTCGGCCTTCCAGTTCGCGCGAGCGGCGCGGCGGGCGGGGCTGATGAGCCGCCGGCAGCTCGCCTCCGACGCGCTCGCGAACGTGATGTTCCGCCTGCGCGGCGCGAGCGATGCCGAATCGCTGGCGTTGCGCGACCGGCTCGCCGCGTCGCTCGCAGGCGTGCGCGTCCGCGACCTGGAGCGGTTGCGGGTGCCGGTGCTGGCGCGGATCCTGCCCCGTCTGTACCCGCAGATGCTGAGGGTCGCCTACGACCATCAGGACGAGGGCCGGCCGGCCTTCATCGTCACCGCCGCGGCGCGCGAGCTGGCCGACTCGCTGGCGAACGCGATGGCGTTCGACGGCGCGATCGGGTCGCACTTCTCCGATGTCGACGAGCACGGGGTGTTCAACGGCCAGGCGACCGGTGCGTTCCTGTACGGGCGGGCGAAGGCTGACGCGATCCGCGAGCTGGCGGCGCGGCACGGCTACGACCTGGCGGCGTCGTACGCCTACTCGGACTCCGCCTCGGACGTGCCGATGCTCGAGGCGGTCGGGCATGCGGTCGTCGTCAATCCCGACACGCAGCTGTTGCGGCTCGCGCGCGAGCACGGCTGGGAGGTCGTCCGGCTGGACCGGCTGCGGCTCGGGCTGACCGCGTTCGGCGCGGCGACGGCGGCCGCGCTCGCGGGCGGGCTCACCGCATCGGTGATCGCCGCACGGTCGCGACCCGAACCCGCCTGAGTATTCTCTGGCACCACGCACCTGAGCTGAATTCGATTTCAGAAGGTCCGAACAGATGACCGCCTCCACCGACAAGAAGATCCGCGTCGTCGTCGCCAAGCCCGGCCTCGACGGTCACGACCGCGGCGCCAAGATCATCGCCCGCGCGCTCCGGGATGCCGGCATGGAGGTGATCTACACGGGGCTGCACCAGACCCCGGAGCAGATCGTCGAGACCGTGATCCAGGAGGACGCCGACGCGGTCGGGCTGTCGATCCTGTCCGGCGCGCACATGACGCTCGTGCCACGGATCATGGAGCTGCTCCACGAGCAGGGGGTCGACGACGTCGTCGTCGCGGTCGGCGGCACGATCCCGGCCGACGACGCCGCCGAGCTGAAGGCACTCGGAGTGGCCGAGGTGTTCACTCCCGGCGCCTCGACCGAGGCCGCGATCGAGTTCATCAAGGGCGCCGTCCGCGCCTGACGGAGCTGGGCGGGAGCACGGCCGGGCGGGAGCACGCGCTCCGAAGCCGATTGACTCGTCAGTCAATGCTTAGAATCCCGGGTGTACACGAGGGCCTATCCCGGGTGTGCACGAGAGCCTATCCCGGGTGTGCACGAGAACCTCACCGTCCGCGAGAAGAAGCTGAGGAGGGTCACTTGAAGATCTGCGTCCTGGTCAAAGAGGTGCCGGACGCCGCCGTCGAGAAACGGATCAACCCCTCGACGGGGCGGATGGACCGTTCAGGTGAGAAGAACCTGAACCCATACGACACCCACGCGATCGAGGCAGCGATGCAGCTGCGCGAGGGTGGCGCGGTCGCCGTCGAGGAGATCGTCGCGGTGACGATGGGTCCCGAGTCGGCCGTCCGCGCGCTGCACAAGGCGGTCTCGCTCGGCGCCGACCGCTCGGTCCACCTGTGTGACGAGTTGCTCGCCGGCTCGGACGTGGCGGCCACCGGGTACGCGCTCGCGAAGGCGATCGAGTCGGAGTCGCCGGACCTCGTGCTGCTGGGTCAGCAGTCGGACGACGGCGAGTGCTACACGATTGGCGCGGTCGTCGCCGATCACCTGCGGATGCCGTCGCTGACACAGGTGATCAAGCTCGACGTGATCGATTCCGAGCCATCCGCCCCCGGCCTGCCCGGCCTCCGTTGCGAGCGCCAGGCCGAGTACGGCTACGACACCGTGCAGGTGCAGCTGCCGGCCGTGATCTCCGTCGGCGACGCCATCAACGAGCCGCGCTACCCGTCGTTGAAGAACATCATGGGCGCCAAGAAGAAGCCGCTCGACACCCGCACCGCCTCGGAGGTCGGGATCGACTCAGGGTTCGTCGGCCCCGACGGCTCGCGCGTGCACTGCGGCGAGTTCCACGCCCCGCCCGCTAAGCCCTCCGGGCAGATCATCGAGGACGAGGACACCGCCGAGACGGTCGCGCGGATCGTCGCCTGGCTGGATGAAAGGAAGCTGATCTGAATGGCTGACGTTCTCGTCTACGTCCTTCATTACGAGGGCGCCTTCAACAAGAACTCGCTCGGCGCCGTGTCGGAGGGCGCAGCGCGCGCCGCCGACGTGGGCGGCGCCTGCGACGCGGTCGTCGTCGGTGGCGAGGACCTGACCGACGAGCTTTGCGGGACGCTGGGCGCGTACGGCGCGAGGAAGGTGTTCCGCGCGAACGGGCCGGAGGGCCTGGCGCAGCCGGTCGTCGACGTGATGGCGAAGGTGATCGCCGATCACGGTCACAGCTACGCGATCTTCGGCGGCGGCCTGCTCGGGTTCGAGATCGGCGCCGGCCTCGCCGCGCGCTGCCGTGCGGGCGTGACGATGGAGGTGACGAGCGTCCGGGCCGACGGCGACGAGCTCGTCGCCGAGCGCCCGATCCTGGGCGACTCGCAGATCTCGGTGTCGCGCTACCGCGGCGGGCTGGGGATCATCATCGGCCGGATCAACGCGTTCGAGCTGCGCGAGAGCGGCAGCGCCGCGGCTGCGGTCGAGGACGTCGAGGTCGCGTTCTCGCCGTGGTCCACGCGGGCGACGATGGTCACGCGCGGCGAGCAGCGCGGCGCGGACGTGGACATCGAGGGCGCGGACATCCTCGTCGCCGGTGGCCGGGGCCTCGGCAACGCCGATGGCTTCCAGCTGATGGAGCAGCTGGCTGGCGCGTTCGGCGCCAACACGGCCGTGGCGGCAACCCGTGCCGTCGTCGACGCCGGCTGGTACCCGTACGCCGCGCAGATCGGTCAGACCGGAAAGACGGTCGCGCCGAAGCTGTACCTGGCGGCCGGCATCTCCGGCGCGATCCAGCACAAGGTGGGGATGCAGTCCTCCGAGAACATCGTGGCGATCAACAAGGACGCGAATGCGCCGATCTTCGAGTTCTCGGATCTCGGCATCGTCGGCGACCTGAACAAGATCGTTCCGAAGCTGACCGACGCGATCCGGGCGCGGAAGGGCAGCTGAGCCGTGTCCGGCAACGGCGATCGGCCGCACGCGCCGAGCGAGTTCCCGCCGCCCGTCGATTCGGTCGCCGAGTTCGTCAAGCGCGGGCTCGACCCGGAGGACGAGCGGATCGAGGTCGGCGTGGCGATCGTCGGCGGCGGAACCGCTGGGCTGTCGTGCGCGAACCGGCTGTTGCAGCTGCTTGCAGACGATCCGGAGATGACCGAGCGGCTCGGCGAGGTGCCGGTGGCCGTGCTCGAGAAGGCCAAGACGTGCGGCGCCCACAACCTCTCGGGTGCCGTGATGCGTCCCGGCCCGCTGCTCGAGCTGTTTCCGGAGATCTCCCGCGAGGACTGGCGCAAGGAGCGCTTCGCGTTCGGCGAGGTGCGCAAGGAGGCGGTCTACGCGCTGCCGACCGCCAGCACGAAGCTGAAGCTGATCCCGACGCCTCCCAACTTTCGCAACCACGGCAACGAGGTCGTCTCCGTGGCGGCGCTCGCACGCTTCCAGCAGCGGCTCGCGGAGGAGGGCGGCGCCTACATCCTGACCGAGACCGCCGCGGCCCAGCTGATCGTGCAGGACGGGTCCGTTGCCGGCGTGCGCTCCGGCGACAAGGGCCGCGGCAAGGAGGGCGAGGAGCTGCGCAACTTCGAGCCCGGGACCGACATCAAGGCCGCCGTGACGGTGCTGGCCGAGGGGTGCTGGGGGCACCTGACCGGCGCTGCGATCAGGGAGTTCGATCTCGGCGCCGACCGTGAGCCGCAGGTGTGGGAGCTCGGCGTCAAGGAGGTCTGGCGCGTCCGCAAGCCGCTCGACCGTGTGATTCACACGGTCGGCCCGTGGCCGCTGAAGCTGAGCGCCAGGTACGCGCAGATCGGCGGCACCTGGATCTACCCGATGCGAGACGAGACGACCGGCGAGGACCTCGTCTCGATCGGCTTCGTGGTCGACCTCGAGTACGCCGACGCGACCACCTCGGCCCACGACCTCCTGCAGCTGTTCAAGACCCACCCGCTGGTCAGGGAGATCCTCGACGGGGGCGAGCGGGTCGCCTGGGGGGCGAAGGCGCTTCCCGGAGGCGGCTACTGGTCGATGCCGAAGCTGTCGATGCCCGGTGCGCTCTTGGCGGGCGACGCCGGCGGGATGGTGGACACGGTGGCGCTCAAGGGAGTCCATCACTGCATCCAATCGGGCAAGCTGGCCGCCGAGGCGATCTACGCACACCTCAAGCAGGGCGTGCCGCTCGAGCGCTACGAGCAGCTGATCGAACGCTCGAGCGTCGGACGCGAGCTGTGGGAGGTGCGCAACACCCGCCAGCCGTTCCAGAAGGGGCTGATCCGCGGCGGTCCGGGCGTAACGATCGCGACCCTGACGAAGGGGAGGCTCCCGGGCGGCCGCCTCGCCTGGCATCGCAACGACGAGCAGCCTCTGTTCGTCGGCGATACGTCCAAGTCGTACCCCAAGCCGGACGGCAAGTACACGTTCGACAAGCTCTCGAGCGTCTACGTCAGCGGCAATGCCACGCGCGACGACGCCCCGAACCACATCCGGATCGAGCGCCACGTTCCGCGTGAGATCGCCGAGGCCTGGCGCTGGATGTGCCCGGCCGGCGTGTACGAGATTCCCGACGACGCGCCCGCGAGCGGTCCTGTCGACGTGACCGTCAACTACACCAACTGCGTGCAGTGCGGCGCGATCACCGCCAAGGGCGGACGCCTGACGCCCCCCGAGGGTGGCGACGGGCCGCTCTACACGATCACCTGATCGCGATTCCCCGCTCGGCGCGGGCAACTTCTCGGTCCTGAAACTGTTAACGGGGTTATGACTCCGTTAGGACCGGCGCTCGCGCGTCGCGCGGTCGGGCTGGCGGCCGTCGCGACCGGCGGGGCGCTGCTACTGGCCGGGACCGCAGGAGCCGCTCGATCGCAGGACCGTCCCGTCGATGCCGCCGGGGCTGCGCGGGCACGGCTGATCGCGCCGGCCTGCCTGACCGCACTCGATCCGCCGGCGCGGGTCGTGTCGGTGACCGCGGTGATGCGCCCGCTGCCGCAGACGCAGAAGCTCGCGGTCGAGTTCCAGCTGCTCGAGCGCGCGCTCGGCGGCACGAACGCGGGCACCTGGTCACCGGTGAGCGGAGCCGGGCTCGGCAGCTGGTCCTCGCCGAGCGATCCGGCCACGCTGGGGCAGCGGCCCGGGGACGTCTGGTACGTGAGGAAGCCCGTCGCCAACCTCGACGCGCCTGCGCTCTACCGCTTCTCGGTCTCGTTCAGGTGGTTCGGCGCCGGCGGAAGGGTGCTGGCGACGACGACCCTGATGGGAGGCGTCTGCCGTCAGCCGGAGCTGCGCCCGGATCTCGTCGTCGACTCGGTCGACGTCACGCCGAACCTCCAGCATCCCGCGCTCGACGACTACACCGCCGCGATCTCGAACACGGGTGTGACCGGCGCCGGCCCGGTGACAGTTCAGTTCCAGGCCGGCGGCTCGCCGCCCGTCGATCGCCAGATCCTGCACATCGGACCGCACCAGACGGTGACGGTCAGGTTCTCCGGCCAGCCGGCGTGCGACGCCTCGCAGCCTCCGACCGTGACCGTCGACTCGAACGATCAGATCGACGTCTCGAGCCGCACGCAGGCGACGCTCGCGGCGCAGTGCCCCGCCTCCGGCGGTTCCTCGACGACGCCGTTCGCGCGCGGGACCCCGGTCCTCAATTGAGTCGCCGCTATCCTTGGCCCGACGATGAAGACAGAGATCCACCCTCAGTACGTCGAGGCACACGTGACCTGCACCTGCGGGAACGAGTTCACGACGCGCTCGACGAAGCCCGAGATCCACGTCGAGATCTGCTCGGCCTGCCACCCGTTCTACACCGGCCGTCAGAAGCTGGTCGACACCGGCGGCCGCGTCGAGCGGTTCCAGCGACGGGTTGCGAAGGGCCGCCGCGCCGCCCGCGCCACCACCGGCACCGGTGCCTGATCAGGCTCGCGTCCGTGCGCGCCGCGGCCGGACAACAGCGGGCCGCGC
>DAHUYL010000063.1 GCA_027315255.1 Solirubrobacterales bacterium
GGGCGCCGGCGCGGGCGCCGTGCTTGCGATCCGCGCCTGTCTTGCGGGGGCCGCGGTGTTCCAGGTGATCGCATGGTTCGTCGCGGCGAACTACTGGACGGGCGCGGGCAAGGCGCGGCTGGGCGGCGTCGCGTTCGCGCCGCTGACGACGTGGGCCCCGCTGGTCCTGGCGTGCGCGCTCGGAGCGACGGCGGTGCTGGCGGCCGGCGCACGGGCGGTGGGAACTGGCTGACGCAACACCGGTGCGACCGAGAACGTGACCCCGTCCACCGGGGAGCCATTCTGTCCTCGTCGCGTCGAGCACCTCCGCCACTTCGCGGGCGCGGTCCGCGCCGAAGACGGCCGGATCCCGGAGATCGACGAGCACACGTACGCGTACCAGCTGATGCTCGAGCGTCGCGTCGAGGGCTTCATCCTGCCGGTCGGCTCCGCCGTTCGACCCAACGCGCACGACCGTCCACCAGCCCTCGCTCGAAATGGGGCGTACGCGGCCGAGCTGCTGCTCGGTCATGTCAGTGGCCGGCAACCCCTGCTGGGTCGCAGGCACACCGGGGAGCGGGAGGAGTCGTCACGCTGTCGATCCCCAACGCGCCCTCGCCAGGCGTACACTCCAGCGCGTGACGGGGACCGGTCACGTTCGAGGCGTGCCGGCGCTCGTCACCGCGCTGGTTCTGCTGCTTGTCGCGCCGGGCGCTGAGGCGAACGTGACAAGCGGGCCGCTGACGTTCTCGTCGCCGCTGCTCGTCGACGACGCCTACCCGTTCGCGAGCCCGATGCCGTTCGACACGCTCTCGTGCCCGGCGACGTCACTCTGCGTCGGCGACGCCGGCAACCCCGGCGGGCTCAGTGACCTCGGACCAGACCAGCTGATCGCCTCGACGCAGCCGGGCGGCGGCGCGGCGAGCGACTGGACCGACACGTCGACCGCGCAGATCGCAGGGAACGCGAGCGGCTATGTGCTCACGGGCGTCTCCTGCCCGGTGGCGACGTTCTGCCTCGCCGAGGGCACTGACGGCGCTGATGGCAAGCTTCTGACCTCGACCGATCCGGCGGGCGGGGCGGGCGCGTGGAAAGTGACCACGCTGACCGGCGAGCCGCTGTTCCGCGGCCCGGCATGCGCGTCGTCTGGGGGGTCGTCGGTCTGCGTAGCGGGGACGGTGATCGACCAGGGTGGGATCGTGTGTGCCGACGGCTTCTACGTCTCGGCCGACCCGACCGGCGGAGCGAGCACGTGGAGCCTCGCACCGACCCAGTTCAACGGTGCGGGGTGCCTCGGCCCCGGCAGCGGGACCGGTTCCGATGGCGGCCAGATCGCCTCATGCCCGTCGACGACGTTCTGCATCGTCGTCGACGGCGGTTACGTGAAGTCGTCCACACCCGGAACGGCTTCGAGCTGGCCGACGACGCCGTCGACGATCACCGACGGTCCTGCGACGATGAACGCCGACGGCATCTCGTGCACGTCCACGACGTTCTGCATGGCGGTCGCGCAGAGCTCGCCGGGGTTCAGCGCGGCGGTGGCGACGACGATCGACCCGACCGCGGCGTCCCCTACGTGGAAGATCACGGACGTCAGCGCGCCGCTGACCGAGCTCGTGTCGTGCTACGCCGACAGTGGGGCGCCCGCGCCGTACCACGTGATCTGTCTCGACGGGATCGATTCGAGCGCCGCGGCCGGATACGCAGAGACCGTGGAGGTCTCGCTCGACGGTGGGGTCACATGGGTGCCCGAGCCGCTCACCGAGCCGAGGGGGACGCCGACCGGGCGCCCGACGACGCTCGCGTGCCCTGGCGCCGCCGCCGCTCTGTGCATCGCCGGAACCGACACCGGGGCGGTCATCTCGTCGACCAACGCAGGCGCGGGCGCGAGCGCCGCCTGGACGGGGGCGCTGCCGGTCGCGCCGGGGAGCTCGTCGATCGAGCTCGCCGCCCAGTCGTGCCCTTCGACGGCGCTGTGCGCCGCGATCGACACCGCCGGTAACGTGATCAGCTCCACGACGCCAACCGCCGGGGGCTGGATGGTGGGTAACGTAGACCCCACCGGGCTGGCGCAGATCGCCTGTCCGTCGACGACCCTGTGCGTCGCGCTCGACACCGGTGGTGACGTGACGCAGTCGACCGATCCCGGC
Source organism: Solirubrobacterales bacterium (assembly GCA_027315255.1). Lineage (GTDB taxonomy): Bacteria > Actinomycetota > Thermoleophilia > Solirubrobacterales > Solirubrobacteraceae > Palsa-465. Next base: position 2,130 of record DAHUYL010000063.1, read on the forward strand.
GCCGGACCGTCGAGCTGGTCGGCGCCTGCGGTGATCGACCCGGGAGCGGCTGCGTCCGGCGGCGGTCTCTCGTACCTCGCCTGCCCGAGCGCGTCGCTGTGCGTGGCCCTGGACCTCAATGGCAACGTGTTCGAGTCGTCGAACCCTGGTGCCGGCGCCGGCAGCTGGTCGGCGGCGAACAAGATCGACTCGACTGTCGACTCGATCAGCGTTCCGAATCAGCTCAGCGCGCTCGCCTGTCCGACGGTCAACCTCTGTGTCGCGACCGACACGGGCGGGAACATCCTCGAGTCGAGGTCGCCGGCAACCGGAGCGTGGTCGACGCCGGAGCCGATCGACGGCAGCGCGGCCAACGACCTGCTGGACCTGCTGTGCCCGTCGACAGCGCTGTGCCTCGCCGCCGGCAGCAACGACTTCCTCACCTCGACCAGCCCGGGGACCGGCGCCTGGTCGCCGCCCGCGCACATCGACGGCACCAACGCCCTCGCGTCGATCGCGTGCGCCTCGACGGCGCTGTGCGTGGCCGCCGACTTCCAGGGGGCCGTGACAGCGTCGACCCAGCCCACGTCCGGTGGATCGAGCTGGTCCACCCCCGTGACGATCGACCCGGGTCATCAGCTCGGCGGACTCGCCTGCCCGTCGAACACGCTCTGCGTCGCGCTCGACGACGCCGGTCGGGCGCTGACCGGGACCCCCGGTTCCGCGGGGGGCTGGCCTGGTCGAGCCCGGCGGACATCGACGGCGCCAACTCACTCGGGCCTGACACGCTCAACGTCGAGGGCGGGAACATCGACTGCCCGTCGGCCACCGTCTGCGTGATCGCCGACGGGCTCGGCAACGTGATCAGTACGGAGTCCTCCGGAGGGAACGGGACGACCACGACGACGACCACGACCACGACGACCACGACCACGACGACCACGACCACGACGACTACGACCGCGACGACGCCGACCACCACGACATCGCACGTCACCTCTCCGCCGGTGAACGCGGCCCCCCCGGCCGTCTCCGGGGCGGCCCGGGCCGGAGCCCGGCTCTCGTGCTCGGAGGGGAGTTGGACGAACGCCCCGACCAGCTTCGCGTACGCCTGGGCCCGGGACGGCACGCCGATCGCCGGGTCCGGCGCGGACACGTACTCTGTGGCCACCGGCGACGAAGGACTGACGCTGACCTGCTCCGTGACGGCCTCCAACTCGGCCGGCAGCGGCTCGGCGACGAGCAGCGGCGACCTCGTCCCGGTGCCCAATGTCAAGGGCTGCCCGCGAGCGACCGGGGCGGTGGGCGGGTCGACGCTCGGACTCGTACGCCTCGGGATGAGTCGCCTCGCAGCTCGACACGCCTTCCGGCACAGCACCGACCGGGGCAAACGCGACGAGGATTTCTTCTGCCTCACGCCGATCGGCGTCCGCGTCGGCTATGCGTCATCCGCGCTCTTGCGAACGCTGCCGGCGCCCCGCCGCGCCAAGCTCGCAGATCACGTGATCTGGGCGTCGACCTCGAACGGCTACTACGCGATCGCCGGCGTCCGTCCCGGCGCGACGATCGCCGCCGCAGAGAAGCTGATCGCGCTCGGCGCGCCGCTCCACATCGGGCGCAACCTCTGGTACCTCGGGCCGGCGGGTGGCAGCGAGGCCGTCCTCAAAGTGCGCAGCGGCATCGTCGAGGAGATCGGCATCGGCGACCCGACATTGACGCGGACGCACAAGGCCGAGCTCGCCTTCATGCGCAGCCTCAGCTGAGCGCCGCGGAGCGCGCGGTCAAGACGTGGCGCTGACCACGATCAAGCAGAACCCTTCATCCTGCCGGAGTTGGGGCGCGGGACCTTGGTCAGGAGCTGGGATAATGGGCTGCGCCGATGGACCTTGCGCTCGTGAACTTCGACGACCCGACCGAGGTGCGGACGTTCGAGAAGGGGAAGTTCGAGCTCTATACGGTTGGTCCGATGACGCTGGGTCGGGCGACATACGAGCCTGGCTGGAGGTGGACCGAGCACGTCGGGCGATCGACGGGCGAGACCTCCTGTCAGGTCGAGCATGTCGGCCTGGTGCTCAGCGGCCAGGCAGTTGCGAAGATGGACAGCGGAGGTGAAGTCGTGATGCGCGCCGGCGACTTCTTCTACGTTCCGCCTGGTCATGACAGCTGGGTCGTCGGTGACGAGCCGTACGTCTCGCTGCACATCCTCGGCAGCGAGCACTACGCAGTTTCGTAGTCGCACCGAATCCGGGCTTAGCTGCTCACGAGCTGCTGACGCTGCTCGGTCGAGGACAGGTACGTCGCGAGCGTGCTGCGTGGGGGAGCGGTCGAACAGCTGGCAGTCGAGCCGGAGGGCGAATCCCACGGGCGTGCCTTCGGCGTCCGCCAGGTACTCGTTCGACGTGAGGATCGTCGCCTCGAGCTGCTCGTCGGTGTCTGTCGAGGCGAGCTGCACGAACGCCGCCAGCTCGGCCGCCGACGGCTGGCGGCCGAGATACGACTCGTACAGCGAGGTCACCATGTCGCTCTTGTACTCGGTGCTGAGCGCGAGCGCGAGCGCGACCTGCGCGCGCGGAACCCCGCCGTCGATAGCGCCCACGAAGAGCGTGAGCGCCCCCGGGGTCGGCTCGCTACCGAGGAGGTCGTGGAACAGGGCCTGCACGAACCGCGTGTTCGTGTGCTGGGGTTGTCCAGTTCTTCTCGCGATCAGCTGATCGACACCAGGTCGGTCGGCCACGATCGGAGGGCGTCACGCTTTCTGTGTAAGCGTTGTAGGTAGGTAGGGTAACAGTTACTCCTGGTTGTGTCAAGTAGTGACAGTCAGATTGCAGTGTCTGGTATACGGTCACCGAAGTGGATACGGAATGCCGTGAGTGCCGAGCTCCAGTTATACCCGAGTTCCGCAGCTAGGCCGTGATTTGAGCGCGGCGATCCGGCGAATCCCCTGTGTTTATGGGGTTTTCGAGGTGTGTGAGGTGTCCGAAACGCGGTTTCGCCTAGGTACACGTTTTTTCTGGTTCACCTAGATTG
>DAHUYL010000070.1 GCA_027315255.1 Solirubrobacterales bacterium
GCCGCCGCTGCCGCCGCTGCCGCCGCTGCCGCCGCTGCCGCCGCTGCTGCCGCCGCTGCCGCCGCTGCTGCCGCCGCCGCCGCCGGAAGCTGTGCCGGTGCTCGCCAACAGGACGCCGCCCCAGCCGTCGACGAGCGCGCACTGGCCGGCGCCGTAGCACGCGACGGAGTCGATCGGGAAGGTGTCGTCGGGCTGCGCGGACCAGGCGGAGGTGCCGCCGGTCGGGTTCGTCGAGACGTACACGTTGCCGAACTGGTCCCCGGCGATGCAGAGGCTCGAGCTGGCGCAGCCGATCGCGCTCAGCTGGGCGACCGGCCCCGAGCCGGGCGGCTGGATCGTGGCCGCCTGCCAGGCGCCGGCGCCGCCCGCCGGATTGGTGCTCGTCAGCACCTGGCCACCGCCGTCGACCGCGACGCACAGGGTCGTGGACGGGCAGGCGATTCCGGACAGCGCCGGATTCGTCGGGTTCGTGTCGATCTGAGCGGCCGTCCACGCCGACGCGCCCCCGGTCGGGTTCGTCGAGGCGATCGCGTGTCCGGTCGAGTCGACCGCGACGCACAGACTCGTCGAGGGGCAGGCGATTCCGGTCAGCGTCGAGGTGCCGTCGACGTCGGCGGCTGTCCAAGCGCTCGCGCCCCCGGTCGGGTTGGTCGACGTCACGGCCTGCCCCGCATCGTTGACCGCGACGCACAGGCTCGTCGAGGGGCAGGCGATCGCATCGAACGCCCCGGCGGAGCCGTCGGCCGCCGCCGACGTCCACGACGAGCCGCTGGTCGGAGCGCTCGACGTGAGCACGTTGCCGGCCTCGTCGGTGGCAACGCAGAGCGACGTCGAGGGGCACGCCACGGACGTGATCGGGGTCTGGGTCTGGCCCTCGACGGCAAGGACGGTCCAGCTGCCGGGCCCGCCGCCGGGACCGGTGCCGGGATCGGTGGAGGCGACGATGTTGCCCTGGTCGTCCCCGGCCACGCACAAGCTCGCGGACGGGCACGAAAGCGCGTCGAGCGCGGCGCCCTCACCGGCCTGAACGGTGGCGGACGCCCATCCGGCTCCAGCGGCCGGATTCGTGGAGGTCAAGATGGCGCCACCGCTGTCGCCGGCGACGCACAGACCGCCGCTCGGGCAGGCGAGTGCGAGCAGGCCGGTCGTGCCGGCGGTTCCGGCCGCGTGCCAGCTGGCGCCACCACTCGCCGGCGCAGTCGACGCGAACACCGCGCCGTTGTCGTCTCCGGCCACGCACAGCGACGTCGACGCGCACGCGACCGAGTCGAGTTGGGTTCCCGTATCGACCGCGGTCGCGCTCCAAGTGCCGCTCACGTCGGTCAGGATCCGTCCCGTCTGGTCCGCTGCGAGGCACAGGCTCGGCGAGGCGCAGCTGACGGCGTCCAGCGGCGTTCCGGGATCGATCGCCGCCGAGCTCCAGCCGCCCGTGGCCGGGCTCCCGGAGGTGATCGCGTTCCCGGCTCCGTCGACCGCAGCGCAGAAGGAGGTGGTCGGGCACGAGACCGACACCAGCGGGCCCGCCGCATCGGCCTGCGTCAGCGACCAGGCACCCGCGCCGCCCGTCGGATTGGTCGACGCGACCGCGTTGCCGCCCGAGTCGACCGCGACGCACAGGTTCGGCGCGGCGCACGAGACGCCCTCGAGCTGGCCCTGCTCCGCGTTCAGCAGCGTGGCCGTCCACGGTGCCGAAGGATCGGTCGGATCTGTCGTGGTCAGGATCGAGTTCTGGCTGACGGCGACGCACAGCGACGTCGACGGGCACGAGATTCCCTGGATCTGCTGGGCGGCGGGGCCGGGACCGCCCGGCAACTGGGTGACCGACCACGCCGGTGACGGTGAGGCCGGGTCGGTCGAGCTGGCGACCGCTCCGGCAGCCCCGGCCGCGACGCACAGAGCGGTCGACGGGCACGAGATCGACTGGAAGCTGCTCGGCTGCTGCGGGTCGATCAGTACCGGCGCGCTGAATGTCGGCCCCGCCGCCCATGCGGGCGCGGCGGCGCCAGCAAGCGCCAACAGCCCCGCCACGAGCACCAGAGCGCTCCGCGCCGCGATGCGCATGCGCCGGACTGTACCCGGTCGCGTTCGGGCCGTGCGCCGGTCGACGGCCGTGCGCGGCGAGCGGGCCGCCGGATAGTCTCAGAGCTCGTGCCGTTCTACATCACCACCGCCATCTCCTACGTCAACGGCGCGCCACATCTCGGGCATGCGTACGAGGCGATCGCGACCGACGTGATCGCGCGGCACATGCGCCAGCGCCACGACGAGGTGTTCTTCCTGACGGGCACCGACGAGCACGGCGAGCCGATCGCCGACGCGGCGCACGCCCTCGGAATCACGCCCCAGGAGCTGGCCGATCAGCATGCCGCGCAGTTCAAGGCGATGACGGCTCAGCTCAACATCTCCAACGACTTCTTCATCCGCACGACCGACCCCGAGCACGAGCGTTGCGTGCAGGAGGTGCTCCAGCGCGTCCACGACAACGGCCACACGTACAAGGGCGTGTACGAAGGGTGGTACTGCCCTCGCTGTGCCGACTTCAAGGTCGAGAACGAGATCCTCGAGGGCAACCTGTGCCCGATCCACGAGACCCCGCTCGTTCGCGAGCAGGAGGAGAACTGGTTCTTTCGCCTGTCGAGCTTCCAGCAGCCGCTCGAGCAGCTGTTCGCGCAGCGGCCAGACTTCGTGATGCCGGTGGTCAGGTACAACGAGGCGCGGGCGTTCATCGAGTCAGGCCTGCAGGACGTTTCGCTGTCGCGGGCGCGGATGCACTGGGGTGTGACGGTGCCGTGGGATCACGGCCACGTGTTCTACGTGTGGTTCGACGCGCTGCTCAACTACTACACGGCACTCCGTTACGCCCGCGACGGCGAGGATCTGACGTCGAAGTTCTGGCCCGCGACCTATCACGTGATCGGCAAGGACATCCTCAAGTTTCACACCGTGTTCTGGCCGGCGATGCTGATGGCGGCTGGGATCGAGGTGCCCGAGCACGTGTTCGTGCACGGCTTCCTGCTCGGCTCAGACGGGCGCAAGATGAGCAAGTCGCTCGGCAACGTGCTCGATCCGAGTGAGGTCGTCGACCGGTTCGGCACCGACGCGCTGCGCTTCTACCTGATGCGCGACGTCGCGTTCGGCGGCGACGGCGCGGTCGGGATGAGCGGGGTCACGGTCCGCTACGAGAACGAGCTCGCCAACGAGTACGGGAACCTCGCCAGCCGGACGCTGGCGATGCTCGTCCGCTACCGCGAGGGCACGGTTCCGGCGGTCGGGACCGACCCGGTGCTGCTGGCCGAGTTCGCGCCGCTGCCGGCGCAGGTCGCCGCGCTGCTCGACCGCGCCGAGCCGAGCCAGGCGCTCGAGCTGATCTGGCAGCGGGTCCGGCGGCTGAACCGGTATGTCGAGGAGCGCGCTCCGTGGCAGCTGGCAAGGGAGCCGGCGCTGGCCGACCAGCTCGACCAGACGCTCGCATCGCTGCACGAGGGGGTACGGGTCGTGACGGTGCTGCTCCACCCGTTCATGCCGGCGAGCGCGGAGCGGCTGCTCGGTGCGCTCGGCGCGGACGGCGCGGACGGGTGGCGGTACCCGGCAGCCGCGTTTGCGGCGAACGGCTCGGGCGCCCGCGTCGAGCAGCAGCCGCCATTGTTCCCGAAGCGGTAACTGCTTCTGGGCGGAGTCGCGTGATCGACAGTCACACGCACCTGTCCAGCTGTCGCGCACCCGACGCGGAGCTGGTCGAGGCGGCGCTCGAGGCGGGGGTGCGGCGGCTCGTGACCGTCGGCACCGACGGCGCGAGCTGCCGGTCGGCGCTCGCGGCGGCCGAGCTGTTCCCGCAGGTGTACGCGGCGATCGGCCGCCATCCGAACGAGGCCACGGGCTTCGACGACGCGGACCTGGCGGAGCTCGAGGCGCTGGCCGCCCACGAGCGCTGCGTCGCGATCGGCGAGACCGGGCTCGACTTCTACCGGCAGGGTGCGCCCGCCGCCGACCAGGAGCGGGCGTTCGTCGCCCAGATCGAGCTCGCCCGCGCGACCGGTAAGCCGGTCGTGATCCACACGCGGTCGGCCGACGAGGAGACGCTGCGCGTGCTGCGCGCGCACGCCGCCGGCGTGAAGGTGATCCTCCACTGCTTCTCGATGGCCGGGCGCGTCGCCGACTGCCTCGAGGAGCCCGACTGGTGGCTGTCGTTCGCGGGCAACGTCACGTACCCGAAGGCGGAGGAACTGCGCGCCGCGATGCTGCGGGTCCCGGCGGAGCGGCTGCTGGTCGAGACCGACGCGCCGTACCTGTCGCCTCAGCCGGTGCGCGGCAAGCCCAACCAGCCCGCGTACGTGACGTTGACGGCGCAGGCGATCGCAGCCGAACGGCGGGTAGGGTACGGCGAGCTGGAGCGCTCGGTCGAGCGGGCGGCCGCGGCGGTGTTCGGATGGTCCGGCTAGGTCAGAACTTCCTCGTCGACCGCAACATCCTCGACGTGATCGAGCGGCTCGCGTCGCTCGGTGAGGACGACGTCGTGCTCGAGATCGGCGGCGGACTCGGGATCCTGTCGGCACGGCTGGCGGCGGTTGCCGGGTACGTTCACGTGGTCGAGCTCGACAGCGGACTCGAGCAGGCGCTCCGGGGCGCGCTCTCAGGACGTGGCAATGCGGCCGTGCACATCGGCGATGCGCTCGAGCTCGATCTCCGAGCGCTGTCGCCGCCGCCGGACAAGGTCGTCGCGAACCTGCCGTACGGGGTTGCTGCGACCGTGATCCTGCGCACGATCGCGGAGCTGCCGAGCGTGCAGCGATGGGTGGTGATGGTCCAGCGCGAGGTCGGCGAGCGGTTCGCGGCCGCGCCCGGCAGCGCCGCGTACGGGATCCCGTCGGTCCTCGCGCAGCTCGATTGCGAGGTCCGCGTGTTGCGGGCGGTCGGGCGCGGCGTGTTCCGGCCCGTGCCCAACGTGGATTCGGTCCTGCTGGGTCTCACCCGCCGGGGTGGCCGGTATGCCACCCCGGCGGTCACGGCGCTGGTCCACGACGCGTTCGCGCACCGGCGCAAGGCGCTCGCCGGCTCGCTGGCGCTGGCACCGGGGGCCGTGAGCGGGATCCGCGAGCGCGCCCGGGCGGCGCTCGCGGAGCTCGGACTCGCGGCCGACGTTCGCGCCGAGCGCCTGACCCCGCAGCAGTTCGCTTCGCTTGCGAAACTGCTCGACTATGACGCTCGAGTAGAGCCTGAGGGTGGACGAGGCTGACGATGCGGTTGCGGGCGCTCGCCCCGGCCAAGGTCAACCTCTGCCTGCTGCTCGGGGGTGCGCGGGGTGATGGCCGGCACGAGCTGGTGACGCTGTTCGAGTCGCTGTCGCTGTTCGACACGTTGACGCTGCAGACGCTGTCCGCCGGCAGTGCCGACGTGGTCCTGTGCCCGGGTGTCGAGGGCGAGAACCTGGCGGGGCGGGCGCTCGCCGCGCTGCGTGCGCGCGGCTGGGGCGGCCCGCCGGTGGCGGTGACGATCGACAAGCGGATCCCGGTGGCCGGCGGGATGGCGGGTGGCTCGGCCGACGCGGCGGCGACGCTGCGGCTCGCGATGGCGATCGCGCCCGGACGGGCCGAGGAGGTGGACGCGATCGCCGCCGGGCTCGGATCCGACGTGCCGGCGCAGCTGCTCCCCGGTGTCTCGATCGGCACGGGCGCGGGTGACCTGGTCGAGCGGGTGGAGCCGCTCGCGCCGCACGCGCTGGTCGTGGTCCCGTCCCGCCTCGAGCTGCCAACCGCGTCGGTTTACGAGGAGGCCGACCGGCTCGGGCTGGCGCGGCCCGGCGACTCGCTCCAGGCACGCGCCGCCGAGCTGTATGCGGCGCTTTCACCGGGTGCCGTACTGCCGGACTCGCTGGTCGTCAACGACCTGCAACCGGCGGCGATCTCGCTGTGTCCCGAGGTCGGCTCGGCCCTGGAGGCCGTCAAGCGGGCGGGGGCCGAGCAGGCGCTCGTGTCCGGCTCGGGGCCGACGGTCGTCGGGATCTGGTGGGGCGGGGACGCTTCGCTCCGCGCGTCGGCTGCGGCGGCGAGCCTGGCCGGACGGTTTCCGGGGGCGGCTGCGGCCGGGCCGGTCGATGCCGGGGCCGCGATGCCGGAGCTGATCGACTGATGCCGGCTGACCGACGGGGGCGTGCGGCACAATCCCGGCCATGAGCAACACCAACGTCACGTATCTCGTCGGCGCCGGCTGTGGGTTGCTCGGACTCGGGGCATTCATCGCGCTCGTCGTCGTCCCGGCCATGGCCTCCTACCGGCGCGCCTGGCAGCGACTCGCGGTGGTCGTGCTGTCCGGGTACGTCCTGGCGGCGCTGATCGGGATCGGCGTCGTCCTCGGGGCGCTGATCGTCGTCGAGTGGCCAAGGCTGTTCTGAGCGGGTCGCGCCAGCGAGGTTGTCCCCGTGCCTGACGACGCTCCGGGTCGATCGGTCGCGGGCGGCGGGTCGGTTGCAGGCAGCGGGTCGGGCACGGCTCCGTCCAGCGGCCGCGGCGGGCCTGACCTGACGGCGCTGGCCGCGATCACCGACGCGGTCCGGACGGGCGCCGGGCTGCCGGAGATCCTGCGGGTCGCCGGCCGCGCGCTCGATGCCAGCCTGGTCCTGATCGACCGCTCGGCATCGGTGCTGGCAGTGGCGGCGCGCTCGCCGGCCGACGAGCGCTCGCTGATGCGCGACTCAGGCGACGTCACGACGATCGAGCTGAAGGTCGCCGACACGACCGTCGGCCAGCTGCGAATGCGCTCCCGCATGGGCGAGCTCGACGGTTCCGTGCTGGCGCTCGTGACGACGTTGATCGCCTCCGAGGTCGAGCGCGTGCGCGCACCGGCGCGTGCCTCCGAGGAGGCCGCGGCGGCTTTCCTGCGGGCGGTCGTGAGCGGCGAGATCGGCGCTCCGGCTGATTTCGTGGCCCGCGGCAACGAGCTCGGAATCGACATCTCGCAGGGGGCGGCGATCGTCGTCGCGCGCGCGCATCCGCGAAGCGCCACCGACGACGATTGGCGCCGGCGGCTGCTCGTCGTGACCGGTCGCGGCGCCCGGTCGATCGCGCCGGGGGCGATCGCGGGTCGGACGGACGGCGACACCGGAACCGTGATGGTGCTGGTCCCGGACGCCGACGGAGAGGCGGGCCGGCGCGTATCGAGCTCGTTGCTGCGAGAGCTCGAGGCGGGGCTGCACGGGTTCGTGTTCGCGATCGGCCGCAGCCGCCGGGCCGCCGATCCCCGGGAGCTGAAACGTGCCGCCAACGAGGCGCTGCTCGCGGCCAACGTCGTCGAGGGCGATCCCGACCGCTCGGAGCTCGCGTTCGAAGCGACCGGCACCTACCAGCTGCTCCTGCCGTACATGAGCGACCCGGCCGAGCTCAAGCGCTTCTACGCCGAGACCGTGCGACCGCTGGTCGCCTACGACGATCAGTACGAGACCGACCTGCTGGGAACGCTGGCGACGTTCCTCGAGTGCGACGCGAACGTGAACGCGACCGCGGCCCGGCTGATCACCCACCGCCACACGATCCGGTACCGGTTCGAGCGGGTCCGCGAGCTCACGGGGCTCGACGTGCAGTCGACGGACGGCCGGGAGAAGCTGTCGCTCGGGCTGAAGGCGATGCGCGTGCTCGGGATCGCCGCCCCGCGTGGCCCGGCGACGGAGCCCGGCGCCGAGGGCGGCCGCGTCAGGCGCTGACTCGATCGCGGGGGCAGCGGGCGGTTGGCCCGGTGGGACGCTGCGGGCCCGGGGTTGCCACCCCGGCACAATCCGAGTCCATGGACGAACAGCCGATCACCGACAACGCCGGCGAGCAGCCCAATGCTCCGGTAAATCGCTTTCCGATCGGCCACTACTACTCGCCTATGTACGACACGCGCGAGATCGCGGCGCGGCGTGAGCAGATCTGGCCTCCGTCGCCTCGGCAGACGGTCGGCATCGACTGGCGCGACTCGGCTCAGGTCAGGCTGTGCCGCGAGATCGGCGGAGAGCCGAAGTTCGACTTCGCGCATGCGACCGATGATCCAACCGTCTACTACGCCTCGAACGACCAGTACCCGCCGCTCGACGCGTGGATCCTCGCCGGCATGCTCTGGCATTACCGCCCGGCGCGGATGATCGAGATCGGGAGCGGGTTCTCGACGCTCGTCAGCGCTCGCGCGAACAGGGAGTGGCTTGGCGGCACCATGCGCCTGACCTGCATCGAGCCCTACCCGCGCGACTTCCTGAACACCGGGGTGGACGGGGTGAGCGAGTTGCGCGTCGAGAAGATCCAGGACACTCCGCTGGCCCTGTTCACCGAGCTGTCAGCCGGTGATGTGATGTTCGTCGATACGGCGCACACCGTGAAGACCGGTGGGGATGTCGCTTGGATCTATAGCGAGATCATCCCGCGGCTGGCACCGGGCGTCGTCATCCACATCCACGATGTCTTCGTTCCGGGCGACTACCCCGAGCCGTGGGTGATGGAAGGATGGGGCTGGAACGAGAGCTATCTCGTCCGTGCATTCCTGAGCTTCAACACCACCTTCGAGATCCTGTGGGGCGGCCGCTACATGATCCAAAGCCACCTCGACGAAGTACTTGCCGCCTTCCCTGACCTCACGCCCGATCGGGCCGGCGGCAGTTCGATGTGGATCCGTCGACGCGAACACGCACAGCCACCGTCCAGCGCGTCCAGCTCCTTGGGCCGAGCAGCCTTCACGAGGCTGGCCAGAGCCCTCCGGGACCGCCATACGTCCTGACCGTTGGCCGACAGCCGGGATCGGTGACGGCAAGCCTCGATCGAGCGGTCACGGCCGCGCGAGCGCGACGTCGACCTGCTGGGCGACCAGCTCTCCGGCGATTCGCAGGGGCTCGGTGCTTCGCAGCGTTCGTGCCAGCACGAGTGCCCCCTCGAGCGCGGCGACCACGCCCACTGCGAGCTCGACCGCGCGGTTCCCCGGAGTTCGCTGGGTACCGGGCACGGTCCCGGCGCCACCTGCCGCGATCCGCGCAGCCGCAGCCGTCAGCCACCGCTCGAACGCGGCTGCGCAGGCCTCGCGAACGCGCTCACTGCTGTTCGCGGTCTCGAGCGCGACGGTCGCGATCGCGGAGCCCTCCGCGTATCCGCTGTCGACGAGCTGACGGGCGGCCTCGGCGAACAGGCGGCGGACGCCCGTCGCCGCATCTGGCACGCCGTCGAACGCCTCCGCGAGCAGGCGTTCAAACGCAGCGCTCGACACCATCACCGCCTCGGCGCCGAGCTCCTCCTTGCCCGCGGGAAAGAAGTGATAGAGCGATCCGAATGCCGCGCCCGACTCGTCGATCACCTGCTTGACGCCCGTCGCGTTGTAGCCCTGACGGCGAAGCAGCGTCGAAGCAGCGGCGAGGATGCGGTCACGGGTGCCGGTTGCCATAACGATGGAGCGATCTATTCAAGCATGGACGGACGGTCGATCAGTGGTGGGTCGCAGCTTGGGCGGGCGCTAGCATCGCCGCCCGATGGCGGTCGGGATCATCACGGGATCGGGTACGTACGCGCTCCCAGGCTTCGAGCACGCCGAGCAGGAACCTGTCGCGACCCCGTTCGGCGAGGTGACGGTCACGCGCGGCGACTGGTCCGGCGTGGCCGTGATGCACGTGTCGCGTCACGGGCCCGGGCACCTGCGGCTGTCGAGCGCGGTGAACCACCGCGCGAACGTGTGGGCGCTGGGCGAGCTCGGCGCCACCGCGGTCGTCGGCTGCACGGTCTGCGGTGCCGTGGACCCCGAGCTCGAGCTCGGCTCGCTCGTGATCTTCGACGACCTCCACTTCGCCTCGAACCGCCTGCCGGACGGGTCGCTGTGCACGTTCTTCACAGGTGCGGGTGACCCGGGTCGCGGGCACTGGATCCTGCACTCGGGGCCGTTCTCGGAAGACGTGCGCAGCGCGGTGACCACGGCCGCGGCCCGGTCCGGCCATCGGTTCCGGGCAGGGGGTACGTACGGTCATGTCGATGGTCCCCGGTTCAACACGCCGGTCGAGATCGCCCAGCTCGCTGCGTGCGGGGTCGCGGCGGTCAGCCAGACGGGAGGCCCGGAGACGGTGCTGTGCGGGGAGCTCGAGCTGCCATACGCGCTGGTCGGATACGTCACCGACTACGCGAACGAGGTCGTGCCGGGCGAGCCGACTCCGGTCGCGACGCTGCTCGAGTTGATGGGTCGCAGCCCGCGGGTGTTCGCCGAGGTGCTCGCCCAGGCCGTCGGCCCGCTGGCGGCGGCGGCGCCGGCGCCGGCGGGGACGATGTACCGGTTCGAGCAGGCGTGAGCGAGACGGCCGACTCCCGGTCGCCGGCGGTGCTGGTGATGGCGCGCGCGCCGAGGCGGGGCGAGGTGCGCCGCGCGCTCGAGCCGCTGCTCGGACTGGAGCGCTGCGTCGCGCTCCAGTCTGCGCTGATCGTCGGGGCGGTCGAGTGGGCGCGAGCGCTGCATCCGCGCGCGATCCTCGTCGCGCACGACCCACCCGACGCCGGACCCGAGCTGCATGCTCTGCTCGGCGACGACGTCCTGGTGTTCCCGCAGAACGGGGAGGGGATCGCCGGGCGGATGGCCGACGCCGCCGTCCGAGCGTTCGCCCGCGGCCCGGGTCCGCTGCTGATCGTCTGGCCCGACCTGCCGCAGCTGCGCCCGGCGCATGCGGCCGGGGCGCTCGCCGATCTCGAGGCCGGCTGCGATGTCGTGTTCGGGCCGGTGTTCGACGGCGGCTTCTACCTCGTCGCGATCCCGCGGCCGCTGCCGCAGCTGTTCGGCCTGCCGGAACGCGTGTGGCGTGACGCAGACCCGATCGGCGTCGGGGTGCGTGCCGCGCGCGACTCAGGGCTCGAGGTCGGGATCCTGCGTGCCGAGCGTGCCCTGCACCGCCCTGCGGACGTCCGGGCGGCGCTCGCCGATCCGACTTTGCCGGAGGCGATCGCGCGGGCGCTCGGCCGGCGCGAACCGCTCGGGCGAGCGCGCAGGGGATGAAGCGTCAGGGCGTGTCCCGTAGGTGATGGCGTCGCCGCGACACCGGGCCGCAGGGGCCGACCGGGCCGCAGGGTCCCGCGGGCCCGCATCGGCGTCCGGGTGCGAACGGCTCGGTCGAGAACGCGACCACCTTCTCGATGGGCGCGACCGCCGGCGACCATCTCCTCGTGGAGCTGGGCGGCGTCAGCGGCTCGGCGACCGACAAGGCTTTCACGAACGCCATCGAGCTCAGTTCGTTCGGCTTCGGCGCCGCGGCGCCGACGACCGCCTCGCAAGGGAGCGGCGGGGGCGCGGGCAACGCCTCACTGCAGACGTTCCAGTTCACCACCGCAGTCGGCAAGGCGACGACCCGGCTCGAGCAGCTCGAGGGCGACCGGGCAGGTGCTGAGCTCGGCCGAGGTGCTCGTCGAGCACGTCGTCGGAAAGTCACTCACCGAGGTTGCGAGCTGCAAGTTCTCCGATGTCATGATCAAGTCGATCGCCTTCGGAGCGCAGAAGCAGAAGGTGACGTCAGCGCCGTATTTCAGAAGGGTGCGGCTCCCGTGGAGGGATGTCAGGCCTCGCGCGGGATCACGCCGTTGGCGTAGCGCAGGTCGTGGTTGCGGTGGCGTTCTTGGGCGGTGTGGTAGGCCCAGTACTCGGTGAACTGGTTGTTGGTGATCAGCGCGC
>DAHUYL010000075.1 GCA_027315255.1 Solirubrobacterales bacterium
GTGGGAGACCAGCGAGCGCTACCGGTTCGCGATGCTGCCGGTGCGCGAGAATCTCGAGCGGCGGCGGCTCGAGCACGAGCGGATCCTCGACGCCTGCGCCGTGCACGACGAGGCGGTGGCCGACGCGGAGCTCCGCAACCACCTGACTCGCACCGCGAACCTGATCGCCGGTCAGATGGGCGGCGAGGACCTGTTCGAGCTCGTCGACGTACCGGCGCCGCAGGCCGCCACCTCGTAGGCAGGCTGGTCGGCGGCGATCGCCGCGGGGGGAGCACACCGTCGTCAACCTCACGCCGCGCCCATTCCGGGCACGGTTGAGCTGGACGCTTCATTCGCCGATCTCGACCTTGGACCTGCCCGAGATCGCTCAGCGGGAGCAGCGGCCGATGTATGGCGGCGGAATGGGCGAGCTGGGCGTGGGTCGCGGGCAGATCGAACTGCTCGCCGCGATGTTCCACCCGGATGCGCCCAACGACGTCGCACCAAGCGCCTACAACGAGGACGAGTAGCGCCTTCACGGGGAACCGCAGCGGTCCCGCTGCCCGATCGTCCCACAGCTCGTCGGGCAGCAGGCGGAACGCCTGGTGGCCGGTCAATGGCCGCATCGCCCGGAAGTCGCGGCGATCGAGCGTGAGCACTGCCTCGGTCCGGTACTCGGCCGCCACGACCCATCGCAGCGAGCTTGACAGCCTCGCGCAAGATCTCCGCCTCTGGGACGCCGCGACGAGCCGCCGCTTGCTTGATCAGCTCGAGGTCTTCGGGGTCAGCCGTTGGTCCTCTTCATCGGCATGTACCAACCCCTAACACACGTACTCGTGCGGTCCTACCCTGGCTGGTCCGGTCCCGACTTCGGTTCTGTGGTTCGCGGACCACCCGGGACCCGGGGGCAGCGGATTGTCGGTACACAGAACCGGTCCCCCCAAACGCATCTCACGGTCGCTGGCGCTCGGTCTCCCACTGTCGCATCGTGCAGCGCGTTCTCGTCCTCAGAATGCTGCGTCACCGGATTCGTCTGGCCGGTTCGACGGCCCAGCAAGCGTGCGGGCACTCGCCTTTGGCAGGCGGCATCTCGCCCCAAATCTCTCAGGCGCCCCGCGGTTCGGGGCGAGATGCCGCTGTCAGCAGCATGTTTCCCCAAAGCTCCGCAGGCGCGGAAGCTTTGGGGCGAGCTGCCGCCTCTCGCGCGAACCCCCGTCGTGCAGATCGCACGTGCCGCGCTTGACCCAGAGGCAGGCGGCGCATTTCGTCGAGCACTCCCGCCTCGAGAACGCTCTACGAGATGCGTTGGGGGGAACCGGTCTGCGCCGCAGCAGACATGCTCCTTGACGTTTGATCAAGTATATGTAATGGTCCGATCCGGCTTCAGCTCCCTTCGAGCAAGGTGGTTCCCCGATGTTGCTTGAGTCCGTCGAATACGCGCGTCCCGACACCGTCGAGCAGGCATTGACGCTGCTGTCGCAGCGCGAGGGAGCGGCGCCGCTGGCCGGCGGGCAGAGCCTCGTCAACGTCCTCAAGCACCGGGTCGCGTCGGTCGAGCTGCTGGTCGACATCAGCCGGATCGACGAGCTGCGCCGGATCGAGGCCCGGTCCGACGGCGGCCTCGAGATCGGCGCCTGCGTCACCTACGACGAGCTCGACGGCTCCGACGCGGTCCGCGCCTCGCATCCGCTGCTGGCCGACGTGGCGGGGCACATCGAGGACCAGCAGATCCGCGACCGCGGGACGATCGGCGGCAACTGCTGCCTGAGCGATCCGACCAACAACCTGCCGCCGCTGCTGGTCGCGCTCGACGCGACGATGAACATCCGTTCGCGCTCCGGTGGGGTGCGGCAGGTCGCAGCCGAGGACTTCTTCCACGGCTACTTCTCGACCGCGGTCGGCGAGGGCGAGCTGTTGTGCAGCATCACGGTCCCGCCGCTGCCCTCGCCCGGCGGCGCCGGCTACAGCACGGTCTCGCTCGGCGCGGACTCGAAGGCGCTCGCTCGCGCCGCGGCGCTCGTGCGCGGCAACGGCGTGATCGAGGACGCGCGCGTCGTGCTCGCCTGCTTCTCGGCGGCGCCGATGCGCCACCACGGCATGGAGGCGGCGCTGCGGGGCGCTCCCGCGACCGCCGAGGCCGTCGCTGCAGCGGCAGCCGGGATCGGCGACGGGCTCGACCCACCCGGCGACGTCCACGCGAGCACGGATTACCGGCGTGCGCTGGCCCCGGTGGTGGCGCGCAGAGCGGTCTGTCAGGCGATCGGCAACGGAGGAGACGAGCGTGGTTGACGCGGCCACCACACACGCGATCGAGTACACGATCAACGGCGAGCGCCAGCAGGCGACGGTGCCCGCCCGCCGGCTCCTGGTGCATCACATCCGGGACACGCTCGGCATGAAGGGCACCCACATCGGCTGCGACACCGGAAGCTGCGGCGCCTGCTCGGTGATCGTCGACGGCCGCCTGGTGAAGAGTTGCATGATGCTGGCGGCCCAGGCCGACGGCACCGCCATCGAGACAGTCGAGGGGCTCGCGCCGGACGGCGCGCTGACGCCGCTCCAGCAGGCGTTCAACGAACAGCACGGCCTCCAGTGCGGTTACTGCACGCCCGGCCTGCTGATGGCCGCGAGCTTCCTGCTGCGCCGCAACCCGAACCCGAGCGAGGCCGAGATCCGCCGCGCGATCCGCGGCAACATCTGCCGCTGCACGGGCTACGTCAACATCGTCCGGTCAATCGAGGCGGCGGCAGGCCCGGCTGCGTCGGAGAGGGCAGCATGACCACAACCGCGCCACCGCAGACAGAGACCTGGAAGGGCCAGAGCATCCGCCGCACGGAGGACCGCCGGCTGCTCCAGGGCCAGGGCGAGTTCACCGACGACGTCTGGATGCACCGCCAGGGGTACGCGCACTTCGTCCGCTCGCCGCTCGGGCACGCGCGGATCCGCTCGATCGACACCTCGCGCGCCGCGCGGCTCGAGGGCGTGTACGCGATCCTGACCGGCGACGAGGTCAGGGAGATGTGCCCGACGCCGTTCTTCCAGATCGCGCCCGAGCCCGGCGGGCGGATCGCGGAGTACCCGCTCGCGGTCGACAAGGTCCGCTACCACGGCGACGCGGTCGCGGTGGTGCTCGCCGAGACGCGCGAGCTCGCGCGCGACGCCGCCGGGCTCGTCGACGTCGACTACGAGCCGCTGCCGGCCGTCGTCGACACGGTCGCCGCCGCCGACCCCGAGGCGCCGCTGCTGCACGAGCAGGTCGGGTCGAACGTCGTCTGGAAGGGCGACTTCGACTGGGGCGACGTCGACTGGGCGCTCGAGAACGCCGACCACGTCGTCAAGATCGACCGGCTGCACTTCCACCGCTTCTCCTCCACCCCGCTCGAGTGCAACGCCGCGGTGGTGCACTGGGACCCGGGGACCGACACGGTCAAGGTGCAGTCCAACAACCAGATGCCGATGTTCGCGTCGATGGTCATCGGTCCGACGCTCGGGGTCGCCTCCAACCGGCTGACGTTCTCCTCGCAGGACATCGGCGGCGCGTTCGGGATCAAGATCGGCTCCTATCCGCAGATCGCGGCGCTCGCGCTGCTGTCGCGCAAGGCGGGACGGCCGGCGAAGTGGACGGAATATCGCACCGACCACATGCTGTCGGCCGGCCACGGCAACGAGCGCGTGTTCCTCGACACCGAGGTGGCGGTCCTGAAGGACGGGACGATTCTCGGCTTCAAGACGCGCGCGTTCGACGACGCCGGGGCGTACCTGCACTACGAGCCGCTCGGCGCGGTGATCTGGTCCCAGGTGTGCTGTGGCTGTTACAAGCTGCGCCACATCCACGTCGACTACACCGAGACGGTCACGAACAAGTGCCCGACGATCCCCAACCGGGGTTACTCGCGACTCCAGCACCTGTGGTTCCTGGAGCGGGTGGTCGACGTGGTCGCCCGCGAGCTGGGCTTCGACCCGGTGGCGCTGCGCAAGCAGAACTACGTGCAGCCGTCCGACTATCCGTACGAGACCCCCAACGGCTGCGTGTACGACTCGGGCGACCTGCCCCGGTCACTCGACATGGCGCTCGAGCTGATCGACGCGCCGAAGTGGCGCGAGCGTCAGCGGGAGCTCGGCCGCGGCTCCGGCAAGCGGATCGGGATCGGGATCGGCTCGACGCTCGACTCCGGGACCAACAACTTCGGCCAGGCGAGGATCATCAATCCGAACCTGCCGTTCTCGGGCAACGGCGAGGCCGCGTTCGTGAAGCTCGACCTCTACGGTGAGATCAACGTCAACCTCGGGACGACGCCCCAGGGGCAGGGCCACGAGACGACGGCCGCCCAGGTGGTCGCCGACGTGCTCGGCACCTCGCCGGACGCGGTTCACGTCACGGCCGGCTTCAACCAGCAGCAGAACACCTACGTCGCGTTCTCGGGGACGTACGCGAGCCAGTTCGCGGTCACCGGGCTCGGGGCGGCGCAGGGCGCCGCCGAGCGGCTGCGCGCCGAGATCGCGGAGGTCGCCGCGTTCGCGCTGCAGGCTCCGATCGACGAGATCGAGATCCGCGACGGGAACTGCTTCGTGCGCGACGATCCGGAGCGGGCGATCCCGTTCATCGGCGTCGCGAACCTGATCTACTCCAACAACGCCGTCCTCACGCCGGAGCTGCGCGAGCGGATCAGCCTCAACTGCCGCTACGTGTACACGCCGCCGTTCCAGGTGCCCGACCCCGAGACCAAGACGGGGAACCTGACACTCACCTACGCGTCGCAGATCCACGCGTGCGTCGTCGAGCTCGACGAGCACACGGGCGAGGTGAAGATCCTCGACTACGCCGCGCTCGACGACTGCGGGACGCGGATCAACCCCCAGCTGGTCGAGGGGCAGGTGCACGGGGCCACCGCACTCGGTATCGGCGCTGCGCTGTACGAGGCGTTCGAGTACGACGAGTCCGGGCTGCTGCAGCAGGCGTCGTTCTACGACTACCACGCGATCACCGCGCTCGACACGCCCGACATCAAGGTGGGCGACATCGAGTCACCGAGCCCGTTCACCCCGAACGGCGCGAAGGGAATGGGAGAGGGCGGCGGCGCTCCCCTGCACGCGGTCTGCTCCGCGATCCAGGACGCGCTCAGCCCCGATGACGCGATCGTCAGCGACAGCCACAACCCGTGGGAGCGGGTCTGGCGACTGATGCGCAGCGGCGAGCACGGCGAGCCGCGGGGCGTCACAGTCGCGTCGCGGTCAGACGCGGCCGGGTCCGACGCCACGGCATGATCCTGTGATCCTCCACAACGAGTTCACGGTCGCGGCCGAGCTCGACTCGGTGTGGCGGCACCTGCTCGACATGGAGCGCGTAGCCTCCTGCCTGCCCGGCGCGACGATCGCCGCGACCGACGCCGAGAGCGTCTACGACGGCACGATGCGGCTGAAGATCGGGCCGATGACCGTCGAGTACCGCGGTCGCGCCGAGCTGCGCGAGATCGACGAGCAGGCGCACACCGCCGTGATCGCGCTCAGCGCCCGCGAGGCGAAGGGTCAGGGAACGGCGCTGGCCACGGTTCGCAACCGGCTCGAGGCGACGGACGGCGGGACGCGGGTGCAGGCCGAGACCGACCTCGCGATCACCGGCCCGCAGGCGCAGTTCGGGCGCGGCGTGATCGAGGACGTCGGCAAGCGGGTGATGGACGAGTTCTCGCGGCGGCTCGAGCAGCAGATCGCCGGTACCCGCGACGGCGACGGGCACGATGGTGGCCCCGGGCCGGCCGAGCCACAAGCCGGCCGGCCCGCAGACAGCGACGTCCCGGACGTGCTCGACGTCGGCGCGTTCATTCCAAAGCAGTGGCTCGTGCGCGCCGCCGGGGCGCTGGGAGCGCTGATGGCGGTGGTGCTGCTCCTGCACCGACGCCGCTCGGGGTGACGCCGTGGCGGTGCCGTTGCTGCCGCGGATCGCGCTCGGGTGCGGCAGCTTCGGCGGCATCGGGTCCGCGCCGGAGTTCTTCGGCCACGGGCTCGGCGAGGACGAGGCGCTCGCGCTGATGGACGCCGCCTGGGCGGCCGGGATCACGCACTTCGACACCGCCGACGCGTACGGCGGCGGTCGCAGCGAGCGCGCGATCGGGCGCTTCATCGAGACCCGGGGCGTGCGGCCGACGCTGACGACCAAGACGTTCAACCCGATGCACGAAGGGGCGGACCAGGGGCTGCGCCCGGACCGGATCGCGCGCCAGCTCGAGTCGAGCCTCGAGCGCCTCGGCGTCGACCGCGTCGAGCTCTACCTCGCCCACGACCACGACCCCGACGTGCCGCTCGGCGACACATTTGCCGCGTTCGAGGACGCTCGGCGGGCGGGGCGGATCGGCGCCTACGGGGTCAGCAACTTCGGCGTGCGCGAGCTCGAAGCGGCGCTCGCCGCGGGCGCGCCGGCGGCGATCCAGAACTCGTACTCGCTGCTCGATCGCGGCGACGGGGATGAGCTGCTCTCCGTCTGTGACGCGCACGGCGTCGCCTACATCGCGTTCGGTCCGCTCGCCGGCGGCTGGCTGACCGGCAAGTACCGGCGCGGCGCGCCGTTCCCGCCCGGGTCGCGGATGACGCAGCGACCGGAGCCCTACGAGGCGCTGCGGACCGCGGAAGTGTTCGCGGCGCTCGAGGGGCTCGAGTCGCTGGCCGGCGCCCGCGGGACCTCGATGGCCGCGCTCGCGCTCGCGTGGCTGCTCGACGACGACCGGGTCACCCAGGTGGTCGTCGGACCCGGCCGCCCCGAGCACCTCGAGCCCGTGCGCGAGGCGCTGGCGGCGCCGCTGACGGGCGGCGAGCGGGCCCGGCTCGAGGAGCTGTTCTGAATGAGTCGCGTGCTGATCCTCAGCCACGACGACGTGACCGCGGCGCTGACGCCGGCGGCCTGCGCCGAGGCGATGGCCGAGGTGCTCGCCGCCAGGGCGCGGGGCGCCGCGCAGATGCCGCTGCGAACCGTGATGATGGTGCCGCGAGCGCAGGGGTTCATGGGCCTGATGCCGGGATGGCGGGCGGCCGGCGACGGCGTCCCCGAGGAGTTCGCGCTGAAGGCGATCTGCCTGATCCCCGGCAACCCGGCGCGCGGGCTCGACACCCACCAGGGGACGGTGACGCTGTTCGACGGCGAGACCGGGGTGCCGACGGCGATCCTCGACGCGTCGGCGATCACGGCGATCCGGACGGCGGCGGTCACCGCGGTCGCGACCCGGGCGCTGGCGCGACCGGACGCGGGCGTGCTCGCGATCCTCGGCGCCGGCGTGCAGTGCCGCGCCCACATCGAGGCGCTCGCCGGCCTCTGCGCGTTCGGGCAGATCCGGGTCTACTCGCGCAGCGCGGCGCATGCGCAGTCGGCGGCTGAGTGGGGAGCGGCGCGCGTCGGCGTCCCGGTCGGCGTCGCGGGCAGCGCCGAGCAGGCGGTGCGCGGCGCCGACGTGGTCGTGACCGCGACCAGCTCGCGCGAGCCGGTGCTGTCGCGCGAATGGCTCGCCGCCGGGGCGCACGTCAACGCCGTCGGCGCGAGCCAGCCGAGCGCGCGCGAGCTCGACACGGCGACAGTCGCGGCCGCGTCCATGTTCTGCGACAGCCGCGAGTCGGTGCTCGGCGAGGCGGGCGAGTTTCGGCTCGCGGTCGAGCAGGGCGCGATCGCCGGGGAGCGGCACATCCGGGCCGAGCTCGGCGATGTGCTCGCCGGGATGCACCCGGGGCGCACGGACGCCTCCGAGCTGACGCTGTTCCGCTCGCTCGGGATCGCGGTCGAGGACCTGGCGGCGGCGCGGCGCGCCGTCGACACCGCCCGCGAGTTCCGGCTCGGGATCGAGGCCGAGCTGTGATCGAGCTGGGTCAGATCGAGGCGGCGCGCGAGCGGATCGCGGGCGCGGCGGTGCGCACGCCGCTGGTCCGGCTGCACGTCGACGGGCCGGCCGCCGAGCTGTTCCTGAAGCTCGAGTGCCTCCAGCCGATCGGCTCGTTCAAGATCCGCGGGGCGACCAACGCGGTGCGCTCGGCGCCCGCCGCCGAGGTGGCGAAGGGCCTCGTCACGGCGAGCGCCGGGAACATGGCGCAGGGCGTCGCCTGGGCCGCGCGCGAGGCCGGCGTGAGCGCGACGATCGCGGTCCCCGAGCACGCGCCCGAGGCCAAGCTTCAGGCGATCGAGCGGCTCGGCGGGACCGTGATCAAGCTCCCCTACGACGACTGGTGGAACGTGATCGTGACGAGCCGGCTCGACGGCGTCGACGGGCTGTTCGTCCACCCGGTGCAGGACGACGCGGTGATCGCCGGCAACGGGACGATCGGCCTCGAGATCGTCGAGGACCTGCCCGACGTCGACGCGGTCGTGATCCCGTACGGCGGCGGCGGGCTGACGGTCGGGATCGCGAGCGCGGTCAAGGCGCTGCGTCCGGCGGCGCGGATCTTCACCGCCGAGCCGGAGACGGGTGCCGCGCTGGCGGCGGCGCTCGCCGCGGGTGAGCCGGTCGCGGTCGACTATCAGGCGTCGTTCGTCGACGGCTCGGGCAGCCGCAGGGTGCTCGACTCGATGTGGCCGCGGGTGCGGCCTCTGGTCGACGGCGCGATCGCCGTCCCGATCGACGCCGCCGCCGCGGCCGTGCGCCTGCTCGCCGAGCGCGT
>DAHUYL010000092.1 GCA_027315255.1 Solirubrobacterales bacterium
GTGGTTGTTCTGGCAGCGCTGCTGCTGGTGTTCGTCGCAACGCATACGGTGGGTGGCGGGGCGGTCAGCCTCACGCTCGACTTCCAGCCGCCGACGCGGGCGTATCACCTCGTTGCCGGCGCGTTGGCCGGCGAGCCGGGCCGGATCGGGCTGAGCAGCGGGCAGGTTACGTTCGATCGTCCGAGCGTTTCGTTCGTGCTGCTCGCGGGTCTCGTAATGGCCGTCGCGGCGGCGGCTTGGCTGTTCATCGTGAGCCAGTTCCGGGGGCTGTTGGGTGCGTTGCGGACGGGCGCGCCGTTCGCAAGCACGAACGAGCTGCGGGTGCGCAGGATCGGGGTGACTGTGATCGCCTTCGCGTTCGGCCAGGCCGTGCTGGCGTGGGGAGCGGGCCTGTTTCTCGAGCACTCGATGCACGCGGACGGGATCACGCTGGATACCCACTTCGCGTTGGACGTGCCAGTCGTCCTGCTGGGGGTGGTCCTGCTGGCGCTCTCGGCCGTGTTCCGAGCCGGCATCGAACTGGCCGAAGACCAGGCGCTGACCATCTGAGGCGGCACGTCGCGATGGCGATTCACGTTCACCTCGACCGTTTGCTCTACGGCCAGGAGCTGACCTTGAGCGAGCTCTCAAACCGGGTCGGGTTGACTGTCGCGAACCTCTCGATCTTGAAGACCGGCAAGGCCCGGGCGATCCGCTTCTCGACGCTCGAGGCGATCTGTAGTGAACTCGGCTGCCAGCCCGGCGATCTCCTCGAGTACGCCCCCGACCCCGATCCGGGGAAGCTGGCGCGGACGAGCCAAGGCGCACACGAGCGTGAAGAGATGCCCTCCGGCGAGCTGACTGAGGGGAGGCGTTCCGGTGACCTCGGCGCTCTTTGAGCTCTTGATCTTGAGCCTGCCATCGATCGTGTGGACGCGACGACTCAGGCGCTCAGGCAGCTCGCCCGCGGATGCGTGCGATGCCGCCGGTCTGCGCTGGGGCAGCCGCTCCGACTACGCCGCGGCACTGCTGCTGGTGATCCCCGGGACGGCCCTGGGCGGCCTGCTGCTCTCACTGATACCAAGCCACGTGCTGCACGGCGGCTCCAAGAACATTGTCGGAGCGCCACACACACCCGGCGATTACCTCGCGATCGTATCGCTCGCGCTCGCTGAAGAGATGCTGTTCCGCGGCTTCCTCGCCGGCCTGCTGTTTCGCCGGCTCGGATTCCGCGCGGGCAACACGCTTCAGGCACTGATCTTCCTCGCTCCACACACCCTGCTGCTGCTCGTCAACACATCGCTGTGGCCACTGCTGCCGCTACAACTGACCGCCGGCTGGTTCCTCGGCTGGCTCCGTCACCGCTCCGGCAGCGTAGGCCCGCCCTGCCTCGCGCACGCGCTGACGAACCTGATGCCGGCACTCCTCTTCGGCCTGTGACCACACCGATCACGTCCCCGATCAGCTACCTGGGCGCGACCGACGACGAACTCCGTAGGCGCTGGAAAGCCGGCCGGCTGCAGGCCCTCAGCAACCAGCGCAGACTATTCCCGCACCGCTAGACGAGGAACCCCGCTGACAGAAACCGCCACCGACCACGACTGCTACGACCAGCGCCAGTCTGATGCTGCCACAACGACGCCGAACCGACCGAGTGACGCGGCGCTACTCCGCTCGCCGGCAGCTGCGAGACCGGTCCCACCCACGGCCACGTCGTCGTAGTCGCCGGCGCGCGGCACCTGCGAACTCGTGAATGCAGGGCCGCCTGTCCCGGCATCACGGGACCCATCCCGGGACCGCAGATTTCGGGAGCGACTCTGGGCCAGGCCCCGTCTCCCGCTCGCACGCGAGGCGAGGGCCGTTGCCCGCGCCCGCAATTGTTGCTCCGTTCAGGCTTCGGGTGTGACTTGTGGCATGGGGTGAGCGTCGCGGGGTGTGCGCGACGGCGGCGGGTGGCGAGTCCGGTTCGGCGTGCGGGTAGGGCGTCGTCCGCGAGCCCGTGCACGGCCGCGCGAGTAAGAGCGAGCGGCGAGCCCGGGGGCGGTGCGGGGACTCCAGATCGCGCAATTGCCGTGCAAACCGAAACGCGCGCCAGACCCCGGCAACGGAAGCGCTGAGGCGAGCAGGAGTCCCCGGACCGACTACCGGAACCAGCGGCTACGCAGCGAGCCGGGCGAGCGTCCGCTTGGCGCGCAGCAGCTGACGCTCGACCGTCCGCCGCGAGTCCCCCGTCCGCTCGGCGATCTCCGAGTACTCGTAGCCGAGACCGTGCAGCCACACCACCCGCTGCTGGCGCACGGGCAGGCGGCGGATCTCGGCCAGCCGGCCGCGAAGCTCGGCGATGCCGTCGGGCCCGGGGTCTCGCGCCGGGAGCTCGATCACCTCGCCGTCGCGCTCGAGCGGCACCTCGCGCCGCTGTGCCCTGAGCGCGTGAACCGCCTCGCGCGCGGCGGTGGTCAGGAGCCAGCCGGGGACGGCGCGCGCGGCGAGCGGCTGCTCCGCGCCGACGAGGCGCGCCCACGCGACCTGGCACGCCTCCTCGATCACGGGGCGGGGAGCTCGGATCAACCGGGCGACCTGGCGCTCGAGCTCGGGTGCGAGCCGGCGATAGGTGCGCTCGAAGTCGGCATCGCGATGCTGCGGGTTGGACACACGGTCTCCAATTGAGTCGAAACTGATGCAATTGACGCTAACCAATATCAAAGCAGATTGCTAGGCTGGTGTCACGCATCAAGCTCAATTGAACTGAGGTGAGGTACTTGCCGTTTCTGGCCGACGTCAGTGCAACCCCCGACCTGACCGGGCTGCCGGGCAGCAACATCCTGCAGCAGATCGTCAACGGCGCCGAGGCGTGGGCGCTCGCGATCACGGTGATCGGTGCGTTCGTCGGGGCCGCCGTGTGGGCCCTCGCGTCGCACGCCAACAACCACCACTACGCGGCGCGCGGGCGCATGGCCGCGCTCGTCTCGGCGGCCTCGGCGCTCGTGATCGGCGCCGCCCCCGGCCTCGTCAACTTCTTCGAGAAGCTGGGGACGACGGCCAGATGAATCCCACCGCAGCGGTCATCGTCGCCGGTGAGCAGTCGATCCTCGGCACGGTCAAGGGAGTCGTGACCGGCATCCTCAGCCCCGTTCTCGGTGGCGTCGCCAACCTCGCGCTGTCGACGATCGTCGGCGCCGTGCTGGACGCCGCCCGCGCGGCGCTGGTGGAGACGGCCCACGTCATCGGCGTGACCACGGCGCCGCAGCTGACGAGCGCCTGGTTCTCCGCCACCTACTGGCGGGTGGCGGCGCTGGCGGCGCTGCTGACGGTCCCGTTCCTGTGCGCGGCGGCGCTGCAGGCGGTGCTCCATTCCGACATCGCGCTGCTCGGCCAGGCCGCGCTCGTGCACCTGCCGCTCGCGCTCGTCGGCGTCGGCCTGGCCGCCCCGGTCGTGATGCTGCTGCTGGCCGCGACCGATCAGATGTGCGCGGCCGTCTCCGGCGCCGGCATCGGCGGCGGAGCGAACTTCCTGGTCCAGGCGGCGGCCGCAGCCGGTGTCACGTCGAGGCTCGGGGGCTCGCCGTTCCTCGCGCTGATCGTCGGGCTGTTCACCGCCGCGGCCGCACTCGCGCTGATGCTCGAGCTGCTCGTGCGCGAGGCCGCCGTGTACATCGTCGTGCTGATGCTGCCGCTCGTCTTCGCCGCGCTGGTCTGGCCGGCCCGGCGGGTCTGGGCCGTGCGGCTGATCGAGCTGCTGCTCGCCCTGATCCTGTCGAAGTTCGCGATCGTCGCCGTGCTGTCGCTGGCCGGCGCGGCGTACGGCGCAACCGGCGTCCCGCACGTATCGGAGCTGCTGACCGCGATGGCGCTCGTGCTGCTGTCGACGTTCGCGCCGTGGGCGATGCTGCGCCTGCTGCCGTTCGCCGAGGTGGCCGCCAGCGCCGCCGAGACGATCAGCGGCCGTGCCCATCGGGTCGTCGATCCCACGAGGCTCGCAGACCAGCCGGGCAGGCTGCTCGACGTGGTGGCACGGCTCGCCACGATGCGCACGGAGGCCGGGGAGGCGGGCCAGGACGACGGCCGTGCGCCCGACCTCACCGGGGACGGAACGCCCGGCTCGCCCACCCTGTCCGGCGGCGCGCTCAGCGCACCGGTGGCGCCGGCCGGCGAGGTCACCGCAGCCCGGACGCGGATGCCCGACGCGCCCGCAGGCGACAGCGCCCCCGGTCCGGCCCACGGCTGGGACGGCCCCGACTTCACGTGGACGCTGGACGACCGCGTGGCCGCCTGGCAACCGCGCAGCGGGGGCGCCGACACCCCCGATTCGAGCCCGCCGACCGACCCGCGCGAGTCGTGAGCGAGGAGCGACTCACATACCGCTTCGGCCCGCTCGAGCGCCGCAGTCTGCTGGGGCCGCTGCGCGGAGGGCAGGCCGCCGTGCTCGCGCTGGCGGCGCTCGTCGCGGTGATCGCCGTCGACGCCGTACCGAGCTCCGCCGGGGCGCTCGCAGCGGTGCTCGCGCTCGCCGTGGCGGTTGCGGTCGGGACGGTCCCGATCGCCGGGCAGGCGGCCGACGAGTGGACGCCGATCGCGGTCTCGTTCCTGGTGGCGCTGGCGCGGCGGCGGCTGCGATTCCGCTCCCCGGCTCCCGGTCGGGGAATGCGGTGGCGAGCCGGCGCCGGACGCCGGACGCTGCGCCCCCCCGCGCCGGCCCCACCGCCGCCGCTCCGCGACGTCGCGATCGCGGAG
Organism: Solirubrobacterales bacterium; assembly: GCA_027315255.1. Lineage (GTDB taxonomy): Bacteria > Actinomycetota > Thermoleophilia > Solirubrobacterales > Solirubrobacteraceae > Palsa-465. The sequence goes on from DAHUYL010000092.1 coordinate 4,711, forward strand.
ATCGCCTACCGCGAGCGGCCGCTCGGCGCACTCGCCGAGCGCGGCGGCCGTCGGCTGACCGCGGTGCTCGCGTGTCGCGTGCCGACGTTCGCCCTGCTCGACCCGGACGCCCAGGAACGGCGCCTGGCGCGCTGGGGTGCGGCGCTGGCGAGCGCGGCCGGCTCGCCAGTCCGGCGGGTCCAGTGGCTCGAGCGGACGGCGCCGGCGCAGGGCGACGAGCTGGCGAAATGGCTGCACAGCGCGAAGGACCCGGCCGTACCGCTGCGGGGCGCGCCGATCATCGAGTCCTATCTCGAGCTGATCGGCTCGAGCGCGAGGGTCAGCCACGATCACGAGCTGCTGGTCGCCGTGCAGGTCGACGCAAGCCGGGGCGGCGGCCGGTATGCCGCCGCCCCGGAGGAGACGCTGATCGAGCAGACCGAACGTGTCGCCGCCGGGCTCGAGGCGGCCGAGGTCGCCGTGCTCGGCGCGCTCAGCCCGGGACAGGTGGCTCGAGTGCTGCGGACCGCGTACGACCCGTACGGTCGAGCCGAACTGGCCGCGCTCGAGGCCGCCGACCGCGAGCGCGACGGGCTCGATCCGGTGAACGCCTGGCCGCTCGGCGCCCACGAGACATGGGATCACTACCGGGCCGAGGGTGCGTTGCACGCGACCTACTGGATCGCGGCGTGGCCACGGGTCGAGGTCTCGCCGATGTTCATGGATCCGCTGCTCGGATCCTCGAGCGTGACCCGCACCGTCGCGGTCTGCTTCGAGCCGATCTCGCCCGACCGCTCAGCGCGCGAGATCGAGTCGGCGATCACGCGTGATCGCGCCGACAGCGAGCTGCGACGCCGCTTCGGTCAGTCGGAGACGGCCCGCCCGCGCCAGGGTCAGGCGGCGGCGATGCGCCGCGAGGAGGAGCTCGCAGCCGGTCACTGCGAGGTCCGGCTCGCGGGTTTCGTGACCGTCACCGGGCGGGATCCGCACGAGCTGCGCAGGGCTTGCGCGGCGGTGCTCGAGCAGGCCGCGCGGGCACGGCTCGAGCTGCACCGGCTGTACGGCCGCCAGGCCGAGGCGTTCACGTTCACGCTGCCGCTGGCCCGGGGGCTGCGATGAGCGCGCGGGACGCTCGCCCGCTGGCGCTCGGGAACGTGCGATCGTGAGGCAGGGAAGCGCCCGGCGGCCGGGGCACCGCGTGACCACGCGGCACGCCCAGGCGATCCATCCGTTCGTCGCCGCCGGCGGCCTCGGCGGCCGCGGCGCCTTCATCGGCCGCGACCAGGGCGGCGCGGCGTTCTGCTTCGACCCATGGCTGCTGTACGCGGCGGGCATGCTCGACGACCCCAACGCGATCGTGCTCGGCAAGCTCGGCCAGGGCAAGAGCGCGCTCGTCAAGACGCTCCTGTGGCGGATGCTGCTGTTCGGCCGCCGCGCGTTCGTGCTCGACATCAAGCGCGAGTACGGTCCGCTGTGCCGCGCCGCCGGCGTGCGTCCGATCGCACTCGTCCCGGGCGGCGGCGTCTGCCTGAACCCGCTCGAGGCCCGCCCCGAGGAGCACGCCCAGGTGCAGCTCCTGCGCGCGATCGCGACGACTGCGATCGGCGACGGCGTCGACCAGGCCGAGGCTGCGGCGTTGCGAGAGGCGCTGCGCACCGTCCGCGCGTGCGACCGGGTGCCGACGCTCCCGCAGATCGCCGCGGTTCTGTTCGCTCCGCCCGCCGAGATGGCGGCGCGGCTTCAGACCTCGCCCGAGCAGCTCGCGGTCGACGTCCGCCGCGCCGCGCTGGCACTCCAGGATCTGTGCGAGGGCCCGCTGCGCGGGATGTTCGACGGGCCGACGACGCCCGGCCTCGATCTCGACGCCCAGCTCGTCGTGATCGACCTGCACGCGGTCCGCGACTCGCCCGCCGTCGGGATCCTGATGGCGTGCGCGACCGCGTGGATGAGCGCGCTGCTCGCGCGGATGGCCGAGCGCCCGGGCCGGGAGCGGCTGATCAACGTCGCGGACGAGTCGTGGAAGATCATCCAGCACACCGGGCTCGGCGAGTGGTTTCAGTCGAACTTCAAGCTCGCGCGCCAGTTCGGCGTGATGAACCTGGTCGTCCTGCACAAGCTCGGCGACCTGCAGGCGGCCGGCGATGCCGGCTCGCGCGCCGCCCGGATCGCCGAGGGGCTGATCGCCGACGCCTCCACACGCGTCATCTACCACCAGGACGAGAGCCAGGTCGAGCTGACGCGGAGGTTGCTCGGGCTGTCGAGCACCGAGGCGCGGCTGATCACGCGGCTGGCCGCCGGCCAGGCGCTGTGGCGAGTCGGGGACCGCTCGTTCGTCGTGCAGCACTACCGCTCGCGCCTCGAGGCGCGGCTGACCGACACCGACACCGGGATGCGGATCGAACTGCCGGCGGGTCCCGGCGCCGCGGCGGCCGACCCGAGCTTCGGGCGATGAGCGGCGATCGCGGTTCCGGGCCGAGCGTCGCCGAGCTCGCGATCCTCGCGGTCGCAGCCGCGCTCGGGGTGGCGGCGGTGTTCGTGTGGCTGTGGGGAGGGCTCGCCGGGGCGCTGCTCGGCCGCGGCTGGCCGCGGGTTCCGATCGCAGGGCTCCTCGGAGTGCTCGTGCACCTCCCCGCGCGGCTGTCCCGGCCGGCTGACGCCTGGCCGACGGCGGCTCGCGGACTGCTGCCCGGGACGAGCGGCCTCTACGGGACGCTGGCGGTGCTGTCGGCGCTCGTCGGAACGATCGCGCTCGGCGCAGCGCGGGCGGCGACGGCGATCGCCACCCGGTCGACCGGTGGCGCGCGCTGGGCGGCGCGCGGCGAGCTCCGGGTGCTCGGCCGGGGCCCCCTGCGCGGGCGCGGCGACGACACCGGCCGGCTCGTGCTCGGGCGCCATGGCGGGCGGCTGCTGTATGCCGAGCAGCGCCACGCGGTGGTCGCGTTCGGGCCGCCACAGTCGGGTAAGTCGGCCGGGCTCGCGATCCCGGCTCTGCTCGAATGGGACGGGCCCGCGATCGCCTCCTCGATCAAGACCGACCTGCTCGGCGCGACGTTGCGGCGACGGGAGGCGCTCGGCGAGGCGCTCGTGTTCGACCCGTTCGCGCTGACCGGCCGCCCCGCGCACACCTGGTCGCCGCTGCGCGGCGCGGGCACCTGGGACGGCGCGCTCGAGGTCGCCTGGCGGATCGCCCAGGCGGCCGAGCTCGACCAGCGCGGGGTAGAGGGCGGCGATTTCTGGGCGGTCGCCGCCGAGCAGCGCCTGGCGCCGCTGCTGTACGCGGCCGCGCGCGCCGGCGCCGGCGTCGAGCGGGTCGTTGCATGGGCGTACGGGCAGGCGGCGCGCGAGCTCGACGAGGCGCTCGACCGAGCCGCGCGCGAGGCCCGGGACGAGGCCCAGCGCGCCGGCGCGCGGGCGGCGTACGAGGCGGCCCGGGCGTTCGAGGCGCTCGCCGACCGCACGCGCTCCTCCGTCGAGGGGACGGTCCAGGCGCTGCTGCGCGCGTACCGGTTCGCGCGGGTCGCACGCTCGGCCGCCGGCTGCGAGATCACCGCTGACCGGCTGCTCGACGGCCCGAACTGCCTCTATCTGATCGGCGACGCGAAGGCGTCGAAGCTGCTGCGCCCGATCTTCCTGGCGCTGCTCTCGGAGGTGGTCGACCGCGCCTACGAGCGCGCCAACGAGGAGGGCGGGCGGCTCGAGCGGCCACTGCTCGTGTGCCTCGACGAGGCCGGCAACGTGGCGCCGCTGCCGAATCTCGCCGAGATCGCGTCGACCGCGCCGAGCCACAACATCCAGCTCGTCTCGATCTTCCACGACCTCCAGCAGGCACGCAGCCGCTACGGTAAGCAGGCCGAGACGGTCGTCAACAGCCACCGGGCGCGACTGCTGCTGCCCGGAGTCGCCGATCTCGAGACGCTGCGCTACTTCTCGGGGCTCGCCGGCGAGGAGGAGGCGCGCGAGCTGACCCGTACGAGCGGGGCGGGCGGGACCAGCCGCTCGATCGGCCGGCGGCGGCGACCGTTGATCGCCGCCGAGGCGTTGCGCCAGCTGCCCGACGGCAGCGCCCTGCTGCTGTACGGCCGGCTGGCGCCCGCGCGGATCCGGCTGCGGCGGTGGTTCGAGGACCGGCGGCTGAAGGCGCTGGCGGGATCCGGCCGATGACCCCCGACGAGCCCTTGTCGCTGCACTGGCACGACTTGCCGGCCGCCGAGCAGCCGGCCTTGCTGGAGCGACTGTGGACCGCGGTCTGCGACCTGCGCGACCGCTACCGGCTGCCGCTGCGCTCGCGCTGGTGGGAGGACCAGATCCAGGTCGAGGCGCTGACCGCGCTGGTGGCGTGGGTCGCCCGCTACGACAGCGGCGAGTGGGACGACCCGCCGGGCAAGCTGGCGCTGCTGTTCGAGCTCGAGCGCGTGCAGCTGCTGCTCCGCACCGGGCACGAGCCGTTCGACCCGGAACGCGACCGAGGGGGATTCGACCGCCATCTCGCGGGCCTCTGCGCACCCGCTTGTCCTACCGGTGTACTACCATGAGCCGCGTGGCCGTTCGTAGGAAGCGGTCGGTGTCGCTCCCGCCTGAGCTCGACGACGAGATCGAGGTCGCGGCCGACGCCGCCGGCCTGAGCTACAGCGCCTGGATTGCGCAAGCCGTCCGCAAGGAGCTGAGCCACGAGGACAGACTCCGCGCCGGGTTGGAGGCGGTCAGGGAGTACGAGCGCGAGTTCGGCGCCTTCACCGAGGAGGAGCTCGCCGAGGCGGACGCGTGGGCACAAGCTGCCCTCGAGCGGAGCAAGCAGTCCGGAAATGTGGCGGCGCCACAATGCGCTGCGGAGAATCGGAGTTACGCCAACGGTTCCCGCGCCGGTCGTCGCGCAGACCTGGCGCGCCGGCGCGCGCCAGGCGCAGCTGCTGCGCGGCTGCACGGTCGAGCCGCGTGACGACCGCCAAGCCCGAGCGGTCGGAGCGCTGGCGGCAGCCGCCAGCAGCGACATCGTCGACGTGGCCGTCGTCGAGGGAGCGCTGCGCCGCGGCGACAGCGTCGTTACCTCCGATCCGGACGATCTCGTCAGAATCGCCGCAGCCGTAGGCCGGATCCTGCCGGCTGAGGCCACCGGCCAGGACCACCGATGACCGAGGAGACCAGATGCCCCTGAACGAGCAGCACGCCGGACGCGAGCGCCACCAGCCGATCGCGGCGTCGGTGCACCATCCCGACCCCGACGCCTACATCCCCTGCCACCGGCTGCCGGAGGCGGGGATGGACGCCGAGACCGCGTACGAGCTGATCACCAACGAGCTGCTGCTCGACGGCCAGGCGCGGCTCAATCTGGCGACGTTCGTCACCACCTGGATGCCCTCGACGGCCGCCCGGCTGATGGCCGACACGGCCGACAAGAACATGATCGACAAGGACGAGTACCCCCAGACCGCCGAGCTCGAATCGCGCTGCGTGACGATGCTGTCCGAGCTGTGGCACTCGCCCGAGTCCGAGACGGCGACCGGCTGCTCGACGACCGGCTCGAGCGAGGCCGCAATGCTCGCCGGGATGGCGCTCAAGTGGCGCTGGCGCGAGCGCCGCCAGCAGGCCGGGCAGTCGAGCGACCGTCCCAACCTGGTGATGGGCGCAAACGTCCAGGTCTGCTGGGAGAAGTTCTGCCGCTACTGGGACGTGGAGCCGCGGCTCGTGCCGATGGAGGGCGAACGCTTCCACCTCGGCGCCGACGAGGCCGTCGCCGCCTGCGACGAGAACACGATCGGCGTGGTCGCGATCCTGGGCTCGACGTTCGACGGCAGCTACGAGCCCGTCGCCGAGATCGCCGCCGCGCTCGACCGGCTGGAGTCCGACCGCGGCCTCGACGTCCCCGTCCACGTCGATGCCGCTTCGGGCGGGTTCGTCGCCCCGTTCCTGCAACCCGAGCTCGAGTGGGACTTCCGGATCCCGCGCGTGCAGTCGATCAACGCCTCGGGGCACAAGTACGGCCTCGTCTACCCCGGGGTCGGCTGGGCGATCTGGCGCGATCGCGCCGCGCTGCCGCAGGACCTGATCTTCAACGTCAACTACCTCGGCGGCAACATGCCGACGTTCGCGCTCAACTTCTCGCGCCCCGGCAGCGAGGTGGTCGCGCAGTACTTCAACTTCATCAGCCTCGGCCGCGCCGGCTACACGCGCGTGATGCAGAACGCCCACGACGTCGCGCTGCAGATCTCGGCGGGGGTCGCCGAGCTCGGCCCCTACCGATTGCTGACGCGCGGCGACGAACTGCCGGTGTTCGCCTTTGCGCTGAACGAGGACGTCACCAACTATTCCGTGTTCGACGTCTCCGGGTTCCTGCGTGCACGGGGGTGGCTCGTGCCGGCGTACGCCTTCCCCGAGAACCGCGAGGACCTGAGCGTGCTGCGGATCGTGGTCCGGGCCGGCATGACCCACGACATGGCCGCGCTGCTGCTCGACCACCTACGCGAGCTGACCGACGAGCTCGAGTCGCTCGACGGGCCGCTTCCGCATCGCAAGGCCGGGCCGCGCCAGGCGTTCCGCCACTGACGCATTCGGCCCGCTCGTGACATGTGTCACCTTGTTGCGAACTTACCTTCTTGAGCATATGCTCATTTAGTCCAGTCGGCGAGAGGCACCACTCCTATGAGAGGAGTGCTCATGAGCACTAACCACCGTGCGTTCCTCTGGCCGATCCTGGCCGTCGGCCTGGCGCTGATCGTCCTGCCGTTCGCGATCTCCCTGCCGAGCAAGGCGAGCGCCGGGCAGAAGTTGATGAACAACTTCCGTCCGATCATGCAGCCGGCCGCAGTCGCCAAGACCGTCGGCTACGACGTCAACACGTTCACGCCGCTACGGCCCGTGACGATCAACGCGGTCCAGGCCGCGCGCGAGGAGCCGGCGATGATCGGCGCCCTGGCGAAGGCGATGAACATGACGCCCGCACAGGTGCAGCAGTTCTTCGGCAAGAACTACCCGGCGATGGCCAACCTGCTCGGCAACCTGCCGACGATGACGCCGATCTTCACGGCCGTGCCGGCCGGCCTCGACTGGTACGCACCGATCGTCCAGACGATGCACGACAACGTCGGCAACTTCGCGAAGATCGACAGCCTGCCGGACTTCACGCTGTTCACCTGGTTCTTCGTGATCCCGGGCGTGCTGCTGGTTGGCCTGGCGGGCTGGCCGCTGCTGGCGGGCATGCGGGCCGGCACGCGGACGGGAACCGGCGAGCAGCCGCTCGAAGACGGAACCGACCGACCGCGACCACACGAGGGGCGGCTCCGCGGCGAGGCGCGCCGCCTGAGTCGAACCCACAAGTGACAGTGGTCGGTCAGCCGCGTCACCGTCTTGCACCGGCAGTCCTCGATCGGGTCGCCGAGCGCTTCCGCCTGCTCGGCGACCCGACTCGACTCGGCCTGGTGAACGAGCTGCACGCGACCGGCGAGCTGACGGTCGGCGAGCTGGCCAGGCGGCTCGACGCCGCGTATGCGACCGTCTCCAAGCACCTCGCGCTGTTGCGAGCTCACCAGATCGTGGCGCGCAGGCGGGACGGCACGAAGGCGTACTACCGGATCGTCGATCCGGCGCTCGAGGAGGTGTGCGAGGCGGTCTGCAGGTCGCTGCGCGACCACCCCGCCAGCTGGGGGGTCACGCTCGGCGCGCTCGAGGAGGCCTGACCATACGCATGTACAGCCACTGCCGCCGAGTTGCGGATCAGGTGCGATCACACGGTGAGCTGGTGAGCACGTCGAGATCGCCGGAAGGTCGCCGGCCGCCAGCGCTTGCCGGAGCAGCTCCCGTCGCGGCTCGACGATGTCGGTCTTGAACTGATCCAGCAACTCGGGGTGGCGGTCCTCTTCGGCGAGCACTGAGCCGAGGATCGCCGTAGCGAACCACCCTTCGAGCACGAACCGCGCGCGCCCGGCTGCTACGCCGCGTCTGGTGGCGCTGGAGCCGCGTCCTCGCGACTCCATTCCATGCGTTCGCAGAAGTCGGTGGCGCCGAGCGCCGCCTGGACGTTGATCCACATCCCGTAGCGGAAGAACTCGTCGACCCGTTCGTCGTCGACGCCGGAGAGCGCCTTGACGTGGGCGACGAGCCGGTCGTAGCACGCGGCCACACGTGGGCGGACCGCCTCGTCGCCACAGGCGGCGTACGCCTGATGCTGGAGCAGCAGCAGGTCGCGGTTGCTCTCGAGTTGGTCGATGTAGGCGTTGGCGATCGCCCACGTCGGGTCGGACTCCGGGACCGCGATCGCCCGGTCGTACTCCGCGGCGGCTGCGGTGAACAGCTCCTCGACGATCGCGAAGGCACGCTCGACCGCGGCCAGGAACAGCTCCTTCTTGCTGGCGAACAGGCTGAACACGTACGGCTGGGCGACTCCGACGCGGCGGGCGATCCTGTCGACAGGGGTCCCGTGGAGTCCGCCGTGAGCGAACTCGTGGATCGCCGCCTCGATCAGCGCGTCCCGGCGCTCCGACGCCGGGACGCGCTGACGGGGAGACTTGGCGGCGGTGGTGGCGGTCATCTGCTTCTCTGGATCCTAAATCACCGCTAAGCGGCGACGGGAGACAGGTCCGGGACGGGTTCTGCGCCCGCGCCGCGGTCGCGGTGCTCGGCCGCGGCGGGCGCCTGTGCCGCGGCCGCCGGGCGCGCGCTGAACGGCACGGCTGCCGCGATCAGCGCGCCGATTGCCAGGACCGCCACGCCGAGCCACATCGCCGGCGAGAGACCGTTCACGAACCCCTGGGCGGAGCTGTAACTGCCGTGGCTGGTGAACACCGTTGCCAGCACGGTGATGCCGAGCACGCCGCCGAGCTCGCGGATCGCGTTCGTCGCCCCCGACGCCTGGCCCGCCTGGTCGACGCGAACGGCCGACAGGACAGCGCTCGCTGACGGCGCGAACACGAGCGCCATCCCGGCGCCTGCCAGGATGAACGGCGCGAGCATCGAGACGTAGCTCTGGTGGATCGAGAGCTCGCTCGCGAGCCAGCCGAGCGCGGTCGCCTGCAGCGTCAGGCCTGCGACCATGAAGGGCCGGCTCCCGAGCCTCTCCGAGAAGATCCCGGCGAGCGGCGAGACGACCGTCGTTGCGCCCGTCCACACGAGCAGCTTGACGCCGGCCTGTAGCGGCGAGTTGCCGAGCACGTTCTGCATGTACTGGGTCAGGAAGAAGATCGAGCCGAACATCCCGAAGTACATCGACAGCGAGACGGCGTTCGTGACCGCGAAGCCGCGGTCGGCGAAGAACTCGAGCGGCAGCATCGGCTCGCGGGCGCGCCGCTCGTAGAGCACGAATGCGACGAGCAGGGTCGCGCCGACGATCAGCGAGGCGACGACGATCGGCGCGCCCCAACCGAGCGTCTGCGCCCTCACGAGCCCGAACACCAGCCCGAACAGACCGCCGGAGCCGAGGATCAGCCCGGCCAGATCGAGTCGACCGTTCGGGCCATGGCTCTCCTGCAGGCCAGCGAGCGCCAGCGGAACGAGCGCGATCCCGACCGGGACGTTGATCCAGAAGATCCAGTGCCACGAGCCGATCTCGGTCACCGCGCCTCCGACCAGCGGGCCGAGCGCGACCGCGACGCCGCTGATGCCCGACCAGACGCCGAGCGCCAGGCCGCGCTGCTCAGGCGCGAATGCCTGCGCGATCAGCGTCAGCGTCAACGGCGTCACGATCGCAGCGCCGACGCCCTGGGACGCGCGTGCGGCGATCAGCAGCCCGGCCGTCGGGGCGAGCGCGGCGGCCGCCGACGATGCCGTGAACAGCGCGATCCCGGCGACGAACATCCGTTTGCGGCCGAAGCGGTCGCCGAGCGCGGCGCCGGTCAGCAGCAGGACGGCGTAGGCGAGCACGTACGCGCTGACCACCCACTCGAGCGACTGCACGGACGCCCCGAAGTCGCGCCGGATGCTCGGCAGCGCGACGTTCACGACGAGGTTGTCCAGCACGACCATGAACAGCCCCAGCGACACGATCGCCAGCGTCCAACCGCGCTGGCGGGACGAGGAAGCCTGAATCTCCTGCATGGCCTTGCACCTTTCTTAGTGAGTGCTAACTAGCTAGAACTTAGCAGTCGCTACGAAATTGTCAAGCGCAGCGAAACGCAGGCGGCATCGCGGTCACAGCAGCTCGGCGAGCTCCGACCCGGCACGCTCGAGCGCCTCGAGCGTGCCGGCCTCGAGCACGACCTGGAGGTCGAGGATCCGCTGATCGAAGGCGTCGAGCTCGCGGACGGCGACGATCGCATGGCACGGCACGCCCGCCTGACGAGCGCGGGTCGCGACCTCCGAGACGAGCTTGCCGTGCAGGCTCTGGCGGTCGATCCGCCCCTCGCCGGTGACGACCGCGCGGGCGGCGCGCATCCGTGAGTCGAAGCCGACCGCGTCGAGCACGAACGCGCCCCCGGGCACGAGCTCCGCTCCGAACCGCGCCCACAGCCCGCCGGAGAGGCCGCCGGCAGCGCCGGTGAACGGGATCCCGCGAGGGTCGCGCGGAAGTCGCGCAGCGAAGCGGCTCAGCCTGGCGCCGAGCGCTCGCACCTGACCTGGATCGGCCCCCTTCTGCGGGGCGAACACGCGCGCTGCGGCCTCGAACGGCGTGCGCACGTCGCACAGCACGACGAGCCGCGCGCCACCGTCGGACAGCCCCGCATGCTCGAGCGCGGCGATCGCGCCGGCGCCGCCGTCCGTCGTCGCACTGCCGCCGACGGTCACGTAAACCGTGCTCGCGCCCGCACGGACGGCTGCGGCGATCAGCTCGCCCGTCCCGTAGCTGCTCGCCGCGAGCGGGTCGCGTTCGGCCTCGTCCACGAGTCCGAGGCCGCTCGCCGCCGCCATCTCGACGACCGCCAGCCCTCCGGCCAGCCCGAACTGCGCCTGCACCACGCGCCCGAGCGGGTCGCTCACGCGCGCCGGCACCAGCTCGAGCCCGAGCGCGACGGCGAGCGCCGCCAGCGTGCCCTCGCCTCCGTCGGCGAGCGGGCACAGCGCCACCTGAAGGCCGCGGTCCCCCAGACCGCGGCCAATCGCAGCCGCCACCTCTGCCGCCGTGAACGTGCCCTTGAAGCTGTCCGGCGCGACCAGGACCTCGGTGGGAATGCGCGTTGCGATCCGCAAACCAGGCATCCTTGCATGCGGATGGCGACCGACTACGCGATCGTCGAGGCGGCGGGGCGCGAGCTCAGGGTCTCGAATCCGGGCAAGCTGTACTTCCCCGAGGCGGGCCATACGAAGCTCGATCTCGTGCAGTACTACCTGACGGTCGCCGACGCAGCCCTGCTCCACCTGCGCGACCGCCCGACCGTGCTGAAGCGGTTCGTCGACGGCGTCGCCGGGTCCCCGTTCTTCCAGAAGCGGATCCCGGACACCGCGCCAGCTTGGCTGCAGACAGCCGTCGTCACGTTTCCCGGCGGTCGCACCGCGCGTGAGCTCCTGCCCAATGACGCGGCCCACCTGGTGTGGGGTGTCAACCTCGGCGTGATCGACTGGAACCCCTGGCAGGCGCGGGTGCCCGACCTCGACCTCCCCGACGAATTGCGGATCGACCTCGACCCGACACCGGAGGCGAGCTGGGACGACGTCCGGCGCGTCGCACTCACGGCCGGCGAGGTGCTCGCCGGCCACGGGCTGCAGGGCTTCCCGAAGACGAGCGGCTCGCGCGGGATCCACGTCAACGTCCGGATCGTGCCCGAGCACGACTTCGTGACCGTGCGCCGCGCGGCCGTCGCGCTCGCGCGAGAGGTCGAGCGTCGCGTGCCACAGCTGGCCACCACCAGCTGGTGGAAGGAGGAGCGCCACGGCGTGTTCATCGACTACAACCAGAACGCCCGCGACCGCACGGTCGCCTCCGCCTACAGCGTCCGGCCGACCCCCGACGCGCGCGTCTCGACGCCGCTGCGCTGGGAGGAGGTGGCGAACGTCGAGCCGGGCGCGCTGCGGCTCGACACCGTGCCCGAGCGTCTGCGCACGCTCGGCGATCCGAGCGCCGGCATCGAGGACTCGGCCGGCTCGCTCGCGAAGCTGCTGGAGCAGGCCCAGATCGACGAGGACAACGGCCTGCCCGACGCGCCGTGGCCCCCGAACTTCAAGAAGATGCCGGGTGAGGGGAAGCGCGTCCAGCCGAGCCGAGCGCGCGGGGTGAAGCCCTGACCGCCACTGTGGGACAGCGCGTGGCCCGACTACAGCGCGACGTGCAGCTTCAGCTGGTCCGGCGGCGCTCCCGGCGCGCGGATCACGAGCGTCAGCTTGGCACCAACCCGGCCGTGGAGGGCCTTCAGGTGCCGGGTCAGGACCTGCGAGAAGCGAAGCTTCAGGCTCCGGGTGACACCGGCGCCCAGCCTGTAGCTCCAGTGCAGCGGCTTGCGAAGGTGCGGCACCGCGAGCGTCAGCTTGACGAGGCAGTCGCCCTTCGGCGCCGAGCAGGTGACCGGAAGGCTCAGCGCCTGGCCGTGCACCCGTACGTTCTTGAACCCGACAGCCAGGGGGGACAGGTTCGCGACCTGCAGGCCGCGCGAGTCCCGGAAGGTGACGAACCCGGTGCCGTTGTCGGCGATCGCCACGCGCGCGTTGTCCGGGCCGGCGTACTCGTAGCCGATGCTGGCGATGTCCTGCGCCCCAGAGAACTGGGCGCCGCCGTTGCTCGACAGGAACAGGCGCATCTGATCTGGGCCGGTGGCGGAGAAGGAGGGCCAGACGGCCGCGATCTCCCCGGTGTCGTAGTTCTCTGCGAGTCCGCCGCCTTCGAACAGATCGCCGGAGCTGGCGGGAGCGCTCGCGATCGTCTGAGGCGCGCCGAAGCCGTGGGTGACGGTGCTCCACTTGCGGATGTCGACGGCCGTCGGCTGACCCCCGTGGGGCCCGTCGACGGAGACCATGAACAGGCCCGCGGCGCCATCGGCCAGTCGCGGGACGTAGCCGTCGCCTAGCGTCACCGGCCCGGCCCAGCCCGCCTGGGTGGCGATCAGGATCCCGGGGTGCGCAGCGCTCGGCGTGTAGAAGTAGTAGCCGAGCGTGGCCGGTGAGGAGTCCAGCCAGTATGCCTCGACCACGTCGCCCGAAAAGGTCGTTCCGAGCGCGGAGCCACCGACCCCGCCGCTGCCGGGCGCTGCGAACGTGTACTCCGATATCCCAGGCTCGAACTGGTCCACGACATCGGTCTCATCCCAGCTGAACCCGAGCCCGGGATTGGACGAGGACTGCAGGAAATCCACGAACGGCTGGTTGACCCCGTCGATGTAGGATTGCCGGTTGTACGTCGCTCCCGGGCCGTCGATCGGAAGCGTGTCGTCGACGCCGGTCAGGCCGGTGTAGGGAACTCCGGTCTCGCACATCCCGTTCGGAAGACACTGGTTGCCGCTCGGGATGTCGTGGGGCGCGCCGAAGCTGTCGCCGCCGTCGATGGAGGTCCAGATCACGGTGTCATCCTGGATGTAGCGCGATGTCACCACCCACACGACGCTGCCCGGACCGAGGATCGGGAACAGGGTCAGCGCAGTGCTGGCGCTGGTCTGGGTGCCGCCGGGCAGCGCCAGCGCAATCGGATGCGGGCAGCTGGTGGCTCCCGCCGCGAGACGGCAGAACATCGGGATGTCCGCCCCGCCCGGGTTCGCGCGCTCCCATGCCACGTAGCCATTGCCCGCCGAGTCGGTGACGATCGCTCCGAACGAGTCCGCGTGTGGGTCGAGCGTGAACTGTCCCGCGGCTGTCGCCACTGCCGCGCCGGCGACGGCCGATCCGGCGAGGGCGAGCGCAAGGCTTACCAAGCACCGAGTTACTCTCGCGTTCCAGCTGGAGATCTCGACCACGGTGGCACAGCATACTCGAGGCAGACACGTCACCACGTGTGTAAGTTGAGTGACAGCCTTCCGTGAGCGGTCTAGAGCGGGCGCAGCGCTCAGGTGTGCATCTGGTCGAGCCGGCAGTCGCGCGGAGCCTTGTCCTCGCGCCAGCGCAGGATCCGCGTGCCGTGGCGGATGCGCCCACCGCTCGAGTGGTCGAACGTCACCTCGACGACCAGCTCCGGTCGCAGCGAGATCCACTCGAGCTCCCGCTCCGACTGCCAGCGGCTCGGATCGCCGTGCCCGCGCTCGCCCGTCTCGTACGGCGCGAGTCGCTCGACAAGCGTGCGCTTGTCGCTCGCGGCGATGCCGGACGAGTGACCGACGATGTGCAGCGTGCCCGAGTCGTCGTAGAGGCCGAGGATCAGCGAGCCGACGGTCCCCGGGTGCTTGCCCGGCCGGTACCCGGCGAGCACTGCGTCGATCGTCCGCAGCCGCTTGACCTTGACCATCCCGGTGCGCTGCCCTGGACGGTACGGAGCACGCACGTCCTTGGCGACCACGCCCTCGCCGCTTCGCAGCCACGGCCGCGCCTGCTCGATCTCGCGCGTCAGCGGCGTCAGCGCGATGCCGTCGAGGCCGAGTTGCTCCAGCGCCGCCCGCCGTTCTGAAAGCGGTCGTTCGAGCAGGCTCGCGTCGCCGGAGGCGAGCAGGTCGAACGCGATGTAGCGGGCCGGCGTCTGCTCGGCGAGCAGCGCGATCCGCGAGGCGGCGGGATGGATCCGCTGCTGCAGCGCCCCGAAGTCCTGAGCGTCACGCGAGCCCGCCGCGCCGTCGATCACGATCTCGCCGTCGAGCACGTAGCGACCGGGCGGGAAGCGCAGCTCCGGGAAGTAGCGCTGCAGCGGCTTGGCGCCGCGCGATTGCAGCACGAACTCCTCGCCGTCGACGAACGCGATCGCGCGAAAGCCGTCGTACTTGGGCTCGTACGCCCACTGCTCGCCGGCCGGCAGCTCCGGTTTGCCACGTGCCAGCTGTGGCTCGATCGGTGGCTTCAGCGGCAGCGCCATGCAGAGGCTGATCGTAGGACAGCTAGCATTGCGACGTGGCCGCCGGCACCGCGACGCCAGCCGAGGAGGAGTATCTCGAGTCCCTGTTCTGGCTGCTCGAAGCGGGGTTGCCGATGACCGCCGCGAACCTCGCGCGGGCGATGCAGCTGTCGGCGCCGACAGTCTCCGAGATGGTCGGCAGGCTCGAGCGCGACGGCTACATCCTGCGCAACTCGGAGCGCACGATCGCGTTCACCACGACGGGTCGTGCTCACGCGGAGCGCGTCGTGAGCCGCCACCGGATGATCGAGCGGTTCCTGACCGACGTGGTCGGGGTCCCGTGGGACGACGTCCACGAGGAGGCCGAGCACCTCGAGCACGCGATGACCCCGCGCTTCGAGGCGTACGTGCGGGCGAGCGTCGGCGACGCCGCGACCTGCCCGCACGGCCACCCGATCCGCCCGGGCGAGCGGATCGAGGGCGTGCCGCTGGCTGACTGCGCTCCCGGCGCCAAGATCCAGGTGCTGCGGCTCGAGAACGAGGCCGAGGACCTCCTGCACTACCTCAAGGACCACGGAGTCGAGCCTGGGCTCGCCGGGCGGATCCACGCGAGCGACGACGAGCAGGTGGAGGTCGACTTCGGCGCGCACCTCGCGTCGATCACCCGCAGCGTCGCCGAGACCGTGTCGGTGCTCGCCGACCCCTCGCCGCCACCGCGGACGGCGCTGCCCGAGCAGCTCGTGCTCGGCCGCGATCGCTACGGTCGCTGACGGAGAGGGCGGCGAGGGGCCGCGGGCTCGCATCGCCCGCAACCCCCGCCGCTTCCTACTTCACCGGCTGTCGCTCAGCCGCCCTTCGCGACGACCGCCTCCAGCTGCTGCGGAGTCACGATCGCACGCGTGATGTTGTTCAGGCTCGAGTCGAACCCGACCATCTCGAACCCGCTGAACACGTTGTGGTACTGGTTGAAGTCGTCGTTGCCCGACGCTCCCTGGTAGTTGATCTTCTTGTGCGCCTTGATCAGTTGCACGCAGGTCGCGTACGTGTAGCACTGCACGCCCGGTGGGTCAGACACCTTGATGACGTCCTTGACCCAGACCTTCGGGTCCGTCGAGCCCGCCTCGGTCATCGCGAGCGAGGAGATCACGACCGAGTCGTACTCGTTGAACGTCGTCGGCAGGATGCTCGTCGTGTGCCACACCGCCTTGTAGTCGGCGAGAAAGTGGCTGTACGCGGTGCCGGCCGGCGACGCCGGCAGCGCGGCGGTGAGATCCGCCGCCGCCGTCGGGCCGAACGCCTTGGCGTACGCGCCCTGCGGTGCCGACTGGAGATCGTCGCCGATCCACGGGATGCTCATGTAGCCGAGCTGCTGGCCGTCGGAGAACAGCGTCGCCGCCGTCTGCGAGTCCATCGAGTCGAACACCACCTCTGGCTTGTTGCTGAACGCCTGCGCCAGCTCCGCGCTGTACGAGGACTGGCCGGGCGTCAGCGTGATGTTCGCGTTGATCTTCCCACCGAGCGCCTTGAACGCCTTCTCCAGCGGCGGCACGAAGCCCTGCGAGTTCGCCGAGTTGTCGAAGATCAGCGATGCCGTCTTCCACCCGTGCGAGATCGCGTAGTACGCCATCGCGATCGCCTCGTTGGAGTCCGACGACGAGGTCCGGAACACGAACGGGTAGTTCATGTTGTCGAGCGTCGTCAGGCCCCCGACCATGAAGTCGGCGACGTCGTTGGGCTGGAACTCCTTGATCACCGCTTCGATCGTCGGCGAGAACGGCCCGATCACGAGCACCGGGTGCTTCAACAGCAGCTTGCGGAACGCCGGCAGCGCATCGACGGAGTCGGCTCCGTCGTCGGCGTACGTCGGCGTCCACATGTGCCCCAGAACGCCACCGTTGTGATTCACCTCGTAGATCCCGACCGGGACGCCATGCGTACCCCACTGCGACAGCAGCGACTTGGATCCCGTGAACGGGAACATCCCTCCGACCACCAGCGGGCACGCGCTCGGCTTCGTTGCCGCCGAGCTGTCGGAGCTGAACGCTCCGACAGCGACGCTCACCGCGGCGGCGAGTGCGAGCGCGATCGCCGCGCCCCGCCGTCTTGGCTTGAACATACTTCCCTCCTCCTTGTTGCTTGACATCGTTTGGCTGAAGCTGCGGGTGCCCGTCACCCTCCGGAGGCCACTCCCGTCAGACGACCGGGCTGGCGCTCGAGCGCCCGAGGAAGATCGCGGCCAGGTCGAGCGCGGCGATCTCGTTCGCCTTCCCGTTCACGTGATCGCGCCCGGCGACGAAGATGTGGACGAAGTCCGAGTGCTTGAGCGCACGCTCGACGTTCTGCTCGACGACCACGATCGCCGTGTCCAGTTGCGCGATCCGTGCGATCTGGTCCCACACGACGCTCGTGTACGCCGGGGACAGGCCCGCGGTCGGCTCATCCAGGATGATCACGGACGGCTTCGCCATCAGCGCCCGGGCGATCGCCAGCAGGTTCTGCTGGCCGCCGGACAGGAAGCCTGCCTTCTTGCCGTGTGCCTTGGCCAGATCGGGGAAGATCTCGAACAGCTCCGCGATGCGCGCCGCAGGGTCACCCTTGGACACGAATCCACCGATCTCGAGGTTCTCGCGCACGCTCAGCCGCTTGAACACGTTGTCGTTCTGCGGGACGTAGACGAGGCCGTGCCGGGGGATCTGGTGCCCTGCGACGCGGGTGATGTCGAACTCGTTCACCGCGATCCGGCCCGACATCGGCCGCAGGATCCCGACCAGCGTCTTGGCGAAGGTCGACTTGCCGGCGCCGTTCGGACCGATGATCGTGGTGACTGTGCCGAGCTCGGCCGTGAGGCTGATGTCGTTGATGATCGGTGCCCTGCCGTAACCGGCGGTGACTCCCTCAGCGTGCAGCGCCGGCATCCATCACCTCACCCAGATAGGCCTTGACCACTTCCGTGTTCTCCCGCAGCTCGCTGAGGCGACCGGTGGCGAGCGTGCGACCCTCGGCGAGCACGATCACGTAGTCGCAGATCTTCTCGACGACGTTCAGGTTGTGCTCGATCATCAACACGGTGACGCCACTGCGCTTGAGGTCGAGGATGTAGTCCCCGATCAGGTCGATCAGCGCTGGATTGACACCCGCCATCGGCTCGTCGAGAAGTAGCACCTTTGGTGAGGCCATCACCGCGCGCGCCATCTCGAGCAGCTTCTTCTGACCGCCGGACAGCTCGCGTGCGCGGGTGTCGCGATGCCGGTACAGGCGGTACACCTCGAGCAGGTGAAGCGCACGTTCGGCATGCTCACGCTCCTGGCGGCGGATCGAACCGGGGCGCAGCAGCACGTTGACGAGCGAGTCACCCGCCTGGTGCGGCGGAGCTGTCAGCAGGTTCTCGAGAACCGTCAGGCCGCCGAGCTCGCGAGACAGCTGGAATGTCCGCAACAGGCCCTGCCTGGCGATCTTGTAGCTCGGCCAGTTGGTGATCTCGGTGTCACCGAGGAAGGCTCGGCCCGCGTCGCACTTCATCGCGCCCGAGAGGACGTTCACGACAGTCGTCTTGCCTGCCCCGTTCGGACCGATCAGCGCGGTGATCTGACCCTGCGGGATCTCGAATGCGGCACCGTTGACGGCGTGGACGCCCTGAAAGGCCTTGGTGATGCCCTCGCAGTGCAGCGCCACGGCCTGGCTCACGCTCTGGGCCGACCCGAGCAACCCGGCACCGCTCACTGCGGGTCCCCCGACTCGAACGCGACCCGCGCCGGCGCAGCAGGGGTGCCAAGCTCCAGGTCGTCGGCTTCGCCGTCGGGCCGTTCGCTGGCGCCGAAGCTAGCCGCGCGACGGACCGACTCGGGAACCATTCCCTGCGGGCGGAACCAGAGCATCAGCATCAGCACGATCCCGACCACGGCGAGGTCGAAGTACTCGATCAATCCGGGATGGCCCGGGATCTCCGGCAGGAACGCCGGCAGGTGGATCAGCAGCGTCTCGACCAGCAGCGCGCCGACGAACATCCCGATGTTGTTGCCGGCGCCCCCGACGATCAGCACCGCGAACACGACGAACGTCTCGCCCGGAAGCCACGCCGTCGGGTTGAACGAGCCGCCGAACTGGATCAGCAGGCCGCCGCCGATGCCGGCGTAGAACGAACCGATCATCATCGACTTCAGCTGCATCCGGAAGACGTCCTTGCCGAGCGCCGCCGCGACCACGTGGTCGTCCCGGACCGCGCGGAACGTGCGCCCGAGCGGCGCGCGCGTCACCCGGCTCATCACGAACCACATGATCAGCGCGACGACGCCCGCCACGCACGCGAAGAACGGAATGAACGAGTTGACGGACAGCCCCAGTGTCTTCGCGAACGGCTCGGGCACGTTGTACAGGCCATCCGCGCCGTTGAACATCGACACGAAGTTGTTGCAGAAGTCGTACAGCACCAGCGACATCGAGATCAGGACGATCGCCAGGTAGTCGGTTCGCAGGCGCCGCAGGGTGATCAGCGCGACCGCGACCGACAGCAGCATCGCCGCGAGGCCGCCGATCAGCGTGTTGAGCGGGAATGGCAGCCCGAGCCCGAGGATGTACTGCTGACCAAGCGTGTTTGCGGGCAGGCTCGCGACCCCGGTGAAATACGCGCCGATCGCGACGAAGCCGATGTAGGCGAAGTTGAGGATCCCCGCCGCCCCGTACTGGATGTTCAACCCCATCGCCAGGATGAAGTAGTCGAACAGGAAGAACACCAGCGTGAACACGTAGTACGTCATGCGGACCTCATGTCGTTCCCGGCCGTGCGATCAGCCCGCTCGGCCGGATCAGAAGAGCGACGATCAACGCCACGAACGCGACGTCGAGCTTGTATGCCGGATTGATGAACGCGGCCGAGATCTCGGTGGCGAGGCCGATCAGGATCGCTCCGGCCATCGCACCGTAGATGCTCCCGATACCGCCGAGGATCACCGCCGCGAAGATCACGAACAGGAACAGCTCGCCGGACGCGGGTGTCAGGTTGCCCTCGTCGATCGCGAGCACGGTTCCCGCCAATCCTGCCATCGCGCCCGACAGGAACCAGGTGATCGTGGTGATCAGCCTCGTGTCGATGCCACTCGTCATCGCCAGCGCCGTGTTGTCGGACATCGCGCGCATCGACTTCCCGAGACGCGTCGTCCTCAGCATCGTGTGCACTCCGAGCATCAGCGCAGCCGCGATGCCCATCACGATCAGCTGGTTCTTCGTCAGGAGCAGCGGTCCGATGTGCATCGCGACGGTGATCGGCACCGCGTAGAAGCGGACGTCCGCGCCCCAGATCGAGTAGATGACGTTGAGCATGATCAGCGACAGGCCGAACGTCACGATCAGGACGTAGTGAGTGGTCGGGAACCTGCGTGCGAACGGAGCGAGCAGGAAGTGGTTGACGGTAACAGCGAACACACCCATCGCGAGCGAGCCGAGCGTCAACGCAATCCAGATGTTCAGGTGCAGGAGCTGGTTGTTCAGGACGTAGGTGAAGAACGCCCCCAGCGCCATGAAGTCGCCGTAGGCGAAGTTGACGTAGTTGGTGATCCCGAACTGCAGGCTGAGGCCGATCGCCGCGATCGTGAGCACCGAAGCGGTGACCAGTCCGAACCCGACTGACAGCCAGAACAGCGACACCAGCTAATGCCTTTCCACCGTGCCGGCGAACGCCGACGCCGATTCCCTCGACTCCCCCATCAGGAGCGGCATGATCTGTTCTCGGAGCCGGCGTGTCGAGGATTTCGCCCCTAACTCACACAAACTGAGGCTTAACCCGACTTCTGCGCATTTTGTTCACGCGCGCGGGCAGGGCTGAGTCGTTAGGTTCGCTGGTCGATGCCAGCTGCACCGAACCGGCGGACCTCGCGGAGGCTCTCGACACAGATCCTGGTCCTGCAATTCGCGATCATCCTGCTCGTCGTCACCGGCGGCTTCGTGATCTCCGTGTTGCGCGCGCGGCGCAACCTCGACCAGCGCGCAGGGCAGCAGTCGCTCGCGATCGCCCGTGCCGTCGCATCGATGCCCGCGATCGTCAACGGGTTCTACGCGCCCGATCCGCCACGGGTGATAAACCCGCTCGCGGAGCGGATCCGGCGGGCGACCGGGGCGGCGTTCATCGTCGTCGCCAACCGCCAGGGGATCCGGTACTCGCACCCGCGGGCCTCCGAGATCGGCAAGTCGCTGCTGCACGATCCCGGGGAGCCGGTCACGGCGGTGCTCGCGGGCCACACGCAGGTCGCGGTCCAGACAGGCTCGCTCGGGCGCTCGGTGCGAGCGAAGGTCCCGCTGCGCGACGCCCGCGGGCGGATCATCGGGCTCGTGTCGGTCGGCGTGCTCGAGCGAACGCTCGGCTCCGAGCTCGCCGGCGAGCTGCCCAGCATCATGATCCCCTCGCTCGTAGTGCTGCTGCTCGGGACGCTCGGCGTGGTCCTGCTCGCCCGACGGGTCAGCCGCCAGACGTTCGGGCTCCAGACCGGCGAGATCGCGACGCTCGTCGAGCAGCGGGAGGCGATGCTCCACAGCGTTCGGGAGGGCGCGATCACGGTCGATGCGGCGGGCAACGTCACCCTCCTGAACGACGAGGCGCAGCGCCTGCTCGACCTCGACGAGTCGGCGCTCGGGCGGCCGCTCGCGTCGGTCGTGCCCGACGGGCGCGTCCGCGAGGTGCTCACCGGCCAGATCGAGGGGTCCGACCAGGTGATCCTCGCCGGCGATCGGGTGCTGGTCGCCAACCGCACGCCGGTGCAGATTCGCGGCCGGCCGATCGGCGCCGTGGTCACGCTGCGCGACCGTACCGAGCTCGACGCGCTGCTCGGAGAGCTGACCGAGGCACGCGACCTCGCCGAGGCGCTGCGCGCCCAGGAACACGACTTCCAGCACCGGCTCCACGTGATCAGCGGCCTGATCGAGCTCGGCCGCTACGACGACGCCGTCCACGAGATCAACCGCGGGTCGCTCCTGCACCAGGAGCTCGCCGGCTCGCTCGTCAGCGGCACCAGCGATCCGACCCTGGCGGCGCTGCTGCTCGGCAAGGCGTCGGTCGCGAGCGAGCGCGGCGTCAAGCTCCGTGTGTCCGCCTTCGAGGACGTGTCCGAGCGGGTCGACGACGTCCACGCGCTTGCGGCGATGCTCGGCAACCTGATCGACAACGCGATCGACTCGGCCTCGCGTAGCGGGACGGGAAGCCAGGTGGACCTGTCGCTCACGGCGGCGGCCGACGACCTCGTGATCCGCATCCACGATTCGGGCGCAGGCATCAACCCGGCGCTCAGCGAGGAGATCTTCCGCGACGGGTTCACGACCAAGGTCGCCCGCCACGGTGGCAGGCGGCGCGGGCTCGGCCTCGCACTGGTCAGCCAGGAGGTTCGCCGTCGCGGCGGTCGGATCTCGGTCGAGAACGATCAGGGCGCGCGCTTCACGGTCACGATCCCGCTGCACGCCGCCGACGCGGAGCTCGAACCGAGCGCGCCGTGATCCGGACGCTGATCGTCGACGACGACTTCATGGCGGCGTCCGTCCACCGTCAGTTCACCGAACGCGTGCCCGGCTTCGAGGTCGTCGGCGAGGCCACGACCGGCGCCGAGGCGCTGCGGATGATCGCCGAGCTGCGGCCGGACCTGGTGCTGCTCGACGTCTACCTGCCCGACCTGAGCGGCATCGACGTGCTGCGCCGCCTGCGCGCCAGCAGGCAGGCGCACGTCGACGTGATCGCGATCACCTCCGCGAAGGACGTGAACGTCCTGCGCGAGGCGATGCACCTCGGCGTCGTCCACTACATCGTCAAGCCGTTCACGTTCACGACGCTGAGCGAGCGCCTCCTCACCTACGCGAACGTCAAGCAGCGGCTCGACCGGCTCGATCAGGCCGAACAGTCCGAGATCGACCGGCTGTACGGCCTCCTGCGCACCCCCGAGAGCCAGCAATCGCTGCCGAAGGGAGTCTCGGCACCGACGCTCGCGCACGTCGTCGCGATCCTTCGACATGCGCCGGAGGGACTGTCGTCAGCCGAGCTGGCCGCCCGCGCCGACCTCAGCCAGGGAATCGTCCGCCGCTACCTGAAGTTCCTCGTCGACTCCGGCATGGTCAACCTCGCGCTGCGCTATGCGACCGTCGGGCGCCCGGAGCACATCTACCAGTGGGTCGCCGGCGGCGGCCAGGACCCCGGCGGGGCTGCCGCCTAGCAGCGCCTTGTTACGTCGAGCGCTCGACTCCAGGGCCGCGAGCGCACCGCGGGTCGCGGCGGCACGGGACAGCTCTGCCAACCCACCTCGCTTCGCATCCAATGGGCGGGGCCGTCCCGTCACCGGCGGCGTGGCACGCCGCTGCCCGGTCGACGGCAACCCCCGTCCGCAAGACCTTCGACGGACCGAGCCCGCCGCCGCCGCAACACCGCAAACGCCGCCGCCGTCGTCGTCGCCGTCGTCGCCGGGTAGGCGCATCCCGGCAGCTCGGCGGTCCGCGGGACGGGCGTCGACGAGCCCGCCCCGGCCGCCGACCGGCACAACCTCAACAGCACCCGCCCCGCGACCACACCCAGCGCACCCACGCCCCCATACGCAGCCGATCCGCACCACCCCAACCACAAACCCCGATGCTGTCGAGCTTACGCCCCTTCCACGAAACCCTCCGGACCCGCCCGGGCTCTGCTCTGCGACACCGACACCGTGCGGCTCCCCCCACCGCCGCGGATCGCACGCGCCCT
>DAHUYL010000093.1 GCA_027315255.1 Solirubrobacterales bacterium
GCGCCTCCCCGGCGCTCGCGGTCAACTTCACGGTAAGCCCGGACGTCGGGGATGGTGCGACGACGCCCTGCACGCCCGGACCCTGCGCCCTGCGCGAGGCGATCACCGAGGCGGACGCCTCGACCGACAGCGTCGACACGATCACGCTCACGCCCGGCACCTACAACCTGACGCAGGGCGAGCTGCTTCCGGACCCCCCCGCCGGAGCGGCCCTGATCCTGATCGGGTCCGGCAACCGGGCCAGCGACACGGTGATCGACGCGCACGGGCAGTCGCGCGTGATGACGATCGGACCCAGCGGCACGACCGGAACCGTGTCGCTCGTGAAGCTCGAGGTCACCGGTGGCAACGGCACCGGCGCCAACAACAACGGCGTCGGCGGCGGAATCTACGTGTACCCGGGCGCCACGCTGACGCTGCTGGAGGATCTGGTGACCGGCAACGCGGCGTTCACGAGCGGCGGCGGGATCGACACCAACGGCGCGCTCACGGTGACCGATTCGACGATCTCCGACAACTCCGTCACGAGCGCGGCCGGGATCGGCGGCGGGATCGACAACTTCGCCGAGAACGGCGCGGCGGTGACGATCGTCAACTCGACGCTCGCCGGAAACACGTCGGCGGGCTACGGCGGCGCGATCAACAGCGGCTCGACCCTGCACATCCTCGACTCGACGATCGCCGGCAACTCTGCGGCGAGCGGCGGGAGCGGCGCCCTGGACGGCGGCGCCCAGACCGTGCTCGGAACGATCTTCGCGCAGAACACCACGGCGAACTGCGCGGGCTCGGTCGTCTCCGACGGGTTCAACATCGCCGATGACTCGAGCTGCGGCCTCACCGGCACGGGCGACATGCAGAACACGAATCCGCTGCTCGTCCAGTCGAACGGCCAGCCGCTGATCGCGAACAACGGCGGGCCGACCGACACGGCGGCGCTCCAGGCCGGCAGCCCCGCGATCGACGCGCAGACGTTCGGCTGTCCGAGCACCGACCAGCGAGGTTTCACCCGGCCCGATTCCGAGGACACCGGTGCCAACCCGCCGTGCGACATCGGGGCGTTCGAGTTCGGCGCGAGCGCGACGACGCAGCACGTGCTGAACGTGGCGCTGGCCGGGTCCGGGTCGTCGGCCGGAACGGTCACCGGCAGCGGCATCTCGTGCCCTGCCACCTGCTCGAACAGCTATACGAGTGGCACGCAGGTGACCCTGACCGCCAACCCGGCGAGCGGCTCGATGTTCAGCGGCTGGGGAGGCGATTGCTCGGGCAGCGGTCAGTGCGCGCTGACGATGGACGCCGACCATACGGTCACCGCGACGTTCGCGCCCTCGACGACGACGACGACGACCACGACCACCACGACAACGACGACCACCACGACGACGACGACGACGAGCACGACGCCGACGACCACGACTTCGACCACCACGACGCCGACCACAACCAGCACGACGACCCCGACGACCACCACAACCCCGCCGCCGCCCGTGGTCGACCTCGCGCTGTCGGTCAGCCACGCGGACCCGTTCGCCGCCGGCCAGGCGGGGGCGTACCAGATCGTCGTCACCAACCGCGGATCCGCCTGGCCGACGGGGCCGGTCACGGTGTCGGCGACGCTGCCGGCCGCCATCGCCTACACGAGCGAGTCGGGTAACGACTGGTCGTGCTCGGCCGGCGGTGGTGGCGTCACCTGCCAGTACCACGGCAGCCCCGTCGCGCCGAACGCAACCACGAGCTTCAGCATCGCCGTCGCGGTATCGGGCGCCAGCACGGGCGGTGTCGCGATCTTTGCGCTCAGCGACTTCGGCGACGGCGACACGAGCGACAAATCGGCCACCGACAAGACCACGGTGGTCGGGGTCGGATCGGTCAAGGCCTCGCTTGCCGGTCCCCCGACGATCCTCGCCGGCGCGAGCACTCCGCTCGTGCTGAGCGTCTCGAACCAGACCAACGCCGGGCTGCCCGCCGGCCTCAGCGCCCAGATCGACGTTCCCACCGGCACGGTGGCGGGCTCGATGCTGCGGGCGAGCGCCTCCGGCTCCGCTTGGATGTGCTCGTCGCTGCCCGCCGCCGCGACCGAGGTGATCAACTGCGCGTACGGGCAGCCGCTCGGTGCCGGGCAGGTGGCGCCGCCGTTGACCGTCTCGCTGAGCGCCGGCGCGGGCGCGACGCCTGGCACGCAGGTGCAGATCTCCTACCTCGTGAAGTCGGCCGCGGGTGCCGTTGTCGCCGGCCCGGTCGAGCATCAGCTCAGCGTCGGCGCCGCGGCAAAGGGGCGGGCGGCGCTGTCGCTGTCGATCCACGGCCCGACGAGCCTGACCGCCACCGCCGAGCCGTACACGGTGCTGCTCGCTGACACCGGCGCCGGACAGACGACCGGAGCCACCGACCTTCGCCTGACGCTCCCCGCCGGTGTGCGGGCCGTCACCCCGACCGGCACGGGGTGGTCGTGCCAGATGAGCTTCCAAGCGGTCGCGTGCGGTTACTCGCCGTCGCTCGCAGCTGGAAGCCAGGCGGCGTTGCTGAGGCTCCCGCTGTCCGGCACTCCGGGCGACGCCAGCCCGGCTCAGATCGCCGCGGTCGCCTCCTCCGCTGATTCGGCCGGACCGGTTCAGACGAGCACGCAGTTCGCGGTTGCCCAGCCGGCCGCCGGAACCGCGCATCCGGTCGTTCAGTTCCTGGGGTCGTCTGAGAAGACGGGCGTGGCCGGAACGAGCAGGTACTCGGTCCTGATCGCCAACAAGGGCGATGGCCCCACCAGCGGCCAGCCGCTGCAGTTCAGTGAGACCCTACCTTCAGGGGTGACCGCCACCGCCACCGGCCCTGGCTGGAGCTGCTCCCAGCACCAGGCCACGCTGGCCTGCAGCTACGCCTCGTCGGGCTTGATGCCGGGCGACAAGACCGCGCTGCTCGACGTGAGCCTGAGCGGCGCCGGCTCCTTCACGGGTAGCTCGCTCCCGGTCCAGACGAGCGTCACGGCCGGCCTCGGCGGCGGGCACAGCTACACCGTGACCGGCATGGGCTACGTCGGGGTCTCGGCGGTGGCCCAGCTCGGCGTCGTGCCGCAGGCGACGGTCGACGAGGCTGCCGCTCCGCCCGGGAGCACGGTCAACGTCAGCTTCGGGCTGGTCGATCAGGGCGGGTCGTCCGCCGCCGGTCCGCTCGTCGTCGGTCTCGCCCTGCCGTCCGATCTGACGCTGGCCTCGACGAGCCTTCCCCAGGCCAGCCCCGACGAGCCGATCCCGGCTCCGGGAAGCGCCGCCACCGGGACGACCTCGCCGACCTCGAGCGGGCCTGGAATGAGCTGCGGCGCGGCGGGCACAGGCGGGGTGGTCTGCGTCGCCCCGGATGTCCCGGCGCTGTCGGTCACGACGATCACGGTTCCCGTCACGCTCGGTCCGAACGCCGCCGGGCCCGAGACGATGCAGGCAGGGCTGCTGACGCTCCCGGACGGCACCAGTGCGGGCGGTGCGCTGAGGGCGGGCGAGGCGGCCGTGCTCCAGTCGGGGCAGAGCGCCCTCGCCGATGCGACCCCGGTGACGGTGAGAGCGCTGTCGTTCGTCCCCGAGGTCGGGCCGGCACAGCAGCTCCCGGTCGCGAGCGAGGCGGCCGACGGCACGGTCACCCCGACGTACGTGCAACTCGACGCCTCGCACACGTTCGATGCCGGCTTGCCGCTGAGCTTCGCCTGTGTGCAGACCGAGGGGCCCGCGGTGACCTGGTCGCCATCCGCGGACGGGGCGACGCCGGGACTCTCGAGCAGCCTGCCGGCTTTCCCCGCGAACGCGTTCACGAGCTACCAGCCGTCCGTCTACGGGCCGGGGGGCAAGGTCGTCAGCCAGGGCGGCCCGACCACGGTCAGCCCGCAGGTGTATGGCGCGCAGCCGTCGTTCAAGTTCGGCGATCCGCGCTCGCTGTCGGCACCGACCGTGTTCGCATTCGAGGTGTTCGTGACCGACGGCTCGCAGGTGCGGACGGCGACGACGATCGTCAAGCTCGATCCACTGCCGCCGCCTGCGCCGGTGGCGCCGAAGCTGTGCATGTTCGACGCAACGCACGGAGGCGACTGCCTGGCCCCCGGCGGCCGCACCCCTGACGCCAACGACCTGATCGTCGTGCAGCCGGTCAAGCCCTACACCGCCGACTCGGCCGGCGACGCCCTGCACTACCAGTGGTCGTTCTCCCAGCCGGTCGTGCCACCAGTGGCCGTGCCCACCGCGCTGCCGGCGTGTGCCCGCGCCGATGCCATCTGCTTCCGCTGGCCCAGGGGCGCGCCGGTCGTGACCCTCAGCGCGACGATCACGAACGGCCAGCTGGGGGCGGACGGCCGGCCGGAGCAGGCGGTCGCCAGCGCGACCGCCGGCAGCGCGCCACCGGCGCCGGCGATCACGATCTCCGGCCCGAGCGCTCCCGTCGTCGCCGGATCGCAGGTGCGGCTGACCGCCTCGATCCAGCACGGCGCGCTCGCCCCGAGCTACGACTGGACCGAGAAGGCGGGCGGACCAACCGTGTCGGGCGTTCCCGCCGGCGGCCGAACGCTCACGGTCACGGCCCCAGCCCCGGCCGCGGGCCGGACAACCGCCACCTTCGAGGTCACCGTCGACGCCTACTTCGGCGCGGCGCCCACCACGGGCACACGTGATTTCACCATCACCTTGCTTCCCGCTCCGCCGCTCGGTGGCACCGTCACCGCCGCCGGCTCGTCCTCGCTGAGCGTCGACCCCGGTGGCACGCTGTCGCTTCAGGCGGCCGGGTCCGGGGGCTCGGGCCGCGGCTACAGCTTCGGCTGGACCGTCGCGAGCGGCGGTGGCACCGTCGCCGCCACGAACAGCGACGGCTCTGACGCGACCTATACCGCCGGCTCGGCGGCCGGCGTCGCGGCGCTGCAAGTGACGATCACGGACTCGTCGGGGACGAGCACGACGATCACGGCTCCGGTGAACGTCGGCGCCGCCGGCGTCCCGTCGTTCGGGTCGGGCTCCCCCGCGCCGTGTGACTCGGGCGGACCGGTCGCAACGATTCTCGGCCAGCTCGCAGGCGGCTCGGCCGGAACGCTCAAGCTCGGGCCGTTCACGCTCGACCTCGGCAAGTCGGCCGGCTCCGCGCCGAGCTGCCAGGACATCCTGAGCGGCTCGACGCTCGACTTCTCCGCCGCGAACATCGCCGCGGGACCGTTCACGCTCACGGACGTGTCGGCGACGCTGTCGTCGACCGGGATCAAGCTGAGCTCCGGGACGGTCACGGCGCCGAGCAGCTGGAACCTCGGTCAGGGGCAGATCTCGACTCCGATCGACGTGCCGTTCAGCGGGTCCCCCTCGGGCGGCGTGACGTGGACCGGGAAGCTCCCGTGGTTCGCCGCCCCGGGGGGCGGCGCGAGTGCGACCGCGACGCTCACGTACGGGTCCGCGAACCCGCCCGAGTGCGCCGGAGCCGTCGCCTGCCTGACCGGCAAGACGAAGATCGCGGACACGACCGTCGAGATCCTCGCGACGCTCCAGTCCGGGACAGGCGCGCCGAGCGAGGCGAAGGTCACCCTCTCCGGAGGAAGCCTGACCGGTGGCGCCACGGTGACGATCCCGAGTTCGGGCAGCCCGACCGTCGACCTTCAGCTGACGAGCGTGCCGACCGTCGCCGGCGTGACGATCACCGGCGCGCAGCTCCACTGGGACGACGCCGGGCTCACCCTCAGCGCGACCGCCACGGTCGGCGGTGCCGTCAAGCTGAGCCTCGCGGGCTCATACCAGGACTCGAGCAACTGGTCCGCGGCCGCGACCGTTGCGAACGGGTCCGGCAATCCCACGTGGCTGCCATCGGGTCTGTCGCTCGCTGGGGCGACAGCGGCCGGCACTGTCACCGACAGCGCGGGCAACATCACGTTCGACGTCAAGCTGGACGTTCCCAACGCGTGGGCGTTCAGCTCCGGCGGCGCCCACCTGAACGTCACCGACCTGACCGCCGAGCTCTCGAACGCCAACCCGCCGAGTGCGTGCCAGGCGCTCACAGGCCTGAGCGGGTCGGTGTGGCTGAAGCTGTCGGGCAACGCCGCCGTCAAGCTGCCGGCGCTGCCGCAGACGACGATCTCCGCCTCGGCGTGCATATCGCCGACTACCGGCGACTTCGTGGTGACGACATCCGGGCTCGACGGGTTCGCGCCGTTCAGCGGCGTCCCGCTGACGCTCAACGGCCTGTCGCTCACGCTCTCCGACACGACCGGATCGGGCGGGGGTCTGTCGATCAGCGCCGCCGGCTCGCTAACCGTCGACGGCGTCACCGGCACGGGCACGCTGACGCTCCTCCCCGATGGCTCGATCGCGGCCGTCGGCGCGATCCCCGATCTCTCGAAGCTCGGGCTGCCGCTGCCTGCCGGCAGCGCGTCCGGCGCAGTGTTCTTCTCGACCGAGGACATCGCCGATCTCGGCACCGCTCCGTCGAGCCTGTTCGCCGGCACCGGGCTGACGCAGTCCGACTACAGCGGTGTCGGCGTGAAAGCCGACTCGGTCACCGTCACGGGTGCGTTCGACCTGCCGGGCTCGCTCCAGTGCCTGCTCGACCAGACGATCTACAAGAACCCGTGCGACAACGGCGGCAGCGCGCCGACGTCCGGCAACCATGCTCCCACCGCCGTCGTCGTCAGCGCCGACATCGGCGCCGGCGTGCCGGCGATCACCGCCACGCTGTCGGCCGGCACCAACGGGCTCACGATCTTCTCGGTAGGCCAGCAGGGGGGACCGAACACGCCGCCCGACTACGTCAGCCTGGCGCTCAACTCGATCGAGCTGCAGCTGTCGCTCGACGGCACGATCTCCGTCGGCGGGAGCGCAACGCTGACGCTGCCGACGCCCGGCGCGGCCACCCCGACGGAGAGCTCGCTCCAGCTGTCGGCGGACGTCTCGATCGACCCGACCGGCCCGACGATCTCGATGGCCGCAACCGTCGGGCCGAGCTGCAAGGGCGTCAACGCGCCCGGCGGCGGCGGGCAGCTGAGCGCGCTCTGCAACCTGCTCGGCGTGCAGGGGCTCGATCTCAGCTCCCTCTCGGTCCAACTCGGGATCAACTTCGCGACGACGCCGATCCCCACTCCGACGTTCGGGTTCGCTGCGGGGATCACGGGACTGCCGTGCCAGTGGGCCAAGGCGATCCACTACGGCGAGGGCGGCTGCAACACGGACTCGAGCGGCAACCTCACCGGATCCGGCCAGCCGGACCCGAATTCCCCGCAGGCGGAGCCGATCTCGGTCGCGGTCAACATCGCGGACACGGGACCGATCTTCGCGCTCCAGCTGGGCGTCCGCAACGACCACCCGGTGTTCTCGTTCGGCAACGCCCTCAGCGTCGACGACGCCAGCCTGGTCGTCGCACCGGTCGGCGGCACGATCGGCGCAGGACCGAACGCGGTCACGTTCCAGCCAGGGTTCAGCCTCGACTTCGACGCCAAGGTGCTGAATGTGCCCGTGTCGGTGCACGCCGCGGTCGACATCCTGAAGGCGTCCGTCACCGCCAGCGCCTCGGTCGGCCAGATCACCGTCGACGGGTTGACGATCCAGGCCACGACCTTCAACCTGAAGGTCGACCCGACCGACGGGATCCAGGTCGGCTTCTCGGGCGGGCTCACGCTGCCCGGCGGCGGGAGCCTCCAGGCGGCTCTGAACCTGCAGGCGACCGCGCCGAGCCCCGGGTCGGGGCAGCAACCAGGGTTCACCCTGTCGGCCAGCGCCGGAAACGTCTCGCTTGGCGACGTCACGCTGAACGATCTGAACGTGTCGGCCACGGGCACGCTCAGCGACGGCGTGCTGCCGCAGCTGAACCTCGAGGGCACCGCCAACGCGACCGTGCTCGGGCAGCAGGTCGCGCTTGCCGGCGGAGTCGACATCACCCCGGGCCTCGGGATCACGGGCGCCAACCTGTGGGCCGACCCCGGAAACTTCGCGCTCGCGGGCGTGTCGCTCACGGGTCAGGGATGCGGCCCCGGTGCCCCGGCCAGCCTCCCATCGACCGGACCGTGCATCGGAGTGGCGTTCAACCCGGCCAACACGAACGACCCGCTCACGATCAGTCTGGATGCGACCGCCAGCTTCGCAGGGCTCGGGGTCAGCTTCCACGGCACGCTCAGCGGCGGCGGGATCGAGATCCCGTGCGCGAGCGTGACGTTCACGGATCCGCTCGACACCGATCAGTACGGACGGACGAGCCCGCAGACGATCGGAAGCGCGGACCTCGCCAACTGCACGGGCAACGTCGGCGCGTTGAGCGGGGAGCTGTGGCTCGGCACGGATCTGAGCGGCGCCCCGCCCGCGACCAACCCGTACACCGGCCAGCAGGTGACGCCCGCGAACGGCGACTTCGAGGTCCAGGGCCAGAGCCAGATCTCACTCCAGGGCTTCAATCTCCGCGGCAGCTTCTCCTTCGGCTACCTCCAGGACGCGACCGGCCCCGGAACCGCCAGCATCGCGTTCGCGCACGGGGCGCTGAACGTCGACTCGCTCGGCTCGAGCGTGTCGGCGTCCGGCGATCTGAGCGCCGACTCGAACGGGAACGTCAGCTACGACCTGATCGGAAACGGCGACGTCCTGTCGCTGGGCGGTTACCCGCTCGCCTCGGTGCACGTCGAGCTGTCGAGCACGAACGGCCTGTCCGTGAGCGGCTCCCTGAACCTGGGGGTCGTCAACGTGGGGCTCAGCGGCAACCTGAACATGGACCCGCGCCAGGGGCTCCTGTACTCGGTCTCGGGCTGGGGCTCGGTCGACGTCCTCGGTGCCGGCGTGAGCGGTCACTTCACGCTCGCCGACGAGGACGCGAACGGTGACGCGCTCGGTTACACCTCCGGCAGCGTGGCCGTCGACGGCAGCCTCGACAGTCAGGTGTCGTTCGACGGCAGCGCGTCGTTCGACTCGAACGGGAACGTGTGCAATGTGTCGGGCAGCGTCAGCGTGGCCGGCATCACCGGCACCGCCAGCTTCTGTTCGAACCCTGCGCAGGTTCAGCTCAGCTTCAGCTACCTGACGTTCAGCATGACCGGGTACTGGACTCCGGGCAATTGGGACGTCGTGACGAGCGTCGCGCCCGGCAGCTTCGACCTCACCGTCAACGGCCCGTTCGGCAGCTGGGGCGAGGTGTGGGCCAACTGGGCGTTCGACTTCGGGGTCTCGTCGGCCGCCGGATTCCAGTTCGTGCTCGACGGCAGCGGCGGCGCGAACAGCTCCCTCGGCGGACCCGTGACGGCAAGCCTCAGCGGCTCGCTCGGGGACGTCTGCGGCGATGCGTCGATTGCCGGAACCGACTTCGAGGTGTGCGCAGACTCGACCGGCATCCACTTCACCAAACCGAGTTGGCTATGACCGCACGCAACCGCATCCTGATCATCGGCACCGCCCTTGCCGTGACCCTCGCGTCGCTGACGATCGCAGTCGCGGCGTCGGTCACCGCGATCAAGCCTCCGGCGAACGACGACTTCGACCGCGCGCAGATCGTCGCCGTGTCCGGCGTGATCAGCGGAACCACCTCGGGTGCGAGCACGCAGCCAGGCGAGCCTGGCGTCAGGAGCGGCGACAGGACCGTTTGGTACGACTGGACGCCGGCCCAGCCGGGCGCCGCGTACGTCGTCGCGACCCGTCCGGGTGAGGGGGTGCAGGTGCGCGGCTACATCGGCAACTCGTTGCGCCGGCTGAGGGCGGTCGATGTCACGGCCCCGCGCGGGCGGCGCATCCTGGCCGCGATCGACGCGTTCGCGGGTCTCACGTACCGGATCCAGGTCGATGCACGGAGAGCGGGCGGCAGGTTCGCGCTGGCGCTCGTGCAGCCGCTGGCCGGCCGGCCGGCGAACGCGACGGCGGCGGGTGCCGTCTCGCTGGCGCAGGCCGTCCGAGCGGCGGTGACCGGCGACCGCGCCGCCGCGAGCCTCGCTGGGACGACGGCCGGATCGCGTGGCGCGGTCTACTACCGCTGGACCGCGCCCGCCGCGACGCGCGGCCGGCTCGGGATCCGGCTCCTTACGCTCGAACGCAAGGGCCGTGCCGGCATCCGGCTGCTCGGCGCGCGCAGGCGCGGGCGCGAGCTCTGGATCGAGGCGCGGGGCGGGCGGACGTACACGCTGACGGTCCGCGGTGGCCAGGCCTACTTCGCGCTGCAGCTGCAGCCTGCGCGGTCGTTCCGGCTCGACGTGATCCCACCCGCGATCGCCTGCCGGGTGCCGCACGGATGGACCCGGTCGAACGCTGCGATCACCTGCACGGCGCGTGACAGCGGGTCGGGGCTCGCCGATCTCGCCCAGCGCCGGTTCAAGCTCAAGACCGGCGTCCCGGCCGGGACGGCGACTGCCGACGCGGCGACCCAGGGCGTGACCGTGTGCGACCGCGCCGGCAACTGCGCGACCGCCGGTCCGTTCACCGGCCTGAAGGTCGATCGCACGGTGCCGGCGGTCAGCTGCCAGCCGGTCACCGGCACCGGGTGGCGCTACTCGGTCACGGTCAACTGCCAGGCGAGCGTCCCGGCGGGCAGCTCGGGGCTCGCGATGGCGGCCGACGCCTCGTTCACGCTGACCGCCACGCTGGCGCCGGGGAGGGCGTCGAGGCACGCGCCGTTCGCCAGCCACAGGCCGATCTGCGACCTCGCCGGGAACTGCGTGGCCGTGCCGCATCTGCGTGCCGTCGCGATCGACCGCGTCGCGCCGCGGATCGCGTGCGGGCGCCGCCCGGCCGGCTGGGTGCGCGCCGCGAAGATCAGATGCACGGCGACTGATCGGCTGGTGGCGCTCGCATCGGTCGGGGACGCCTCGTTCACGCTCTCGACCGGGCTCGGCGCGGGCGGCTCGGACGCCCGCGCATACACCTCCAGCCACTCGGTCTGCGACAAGCTCGGCAACTGCGCGACGGCCGGACCGATCGGGCCGGTCGAGCTCGACCGCGAGCCGCCCGTGCTCAGCTGCCACGTCCCGGCAGCGTGGGTCCGGGGCCGCGTCGGGGTGGTTCGCTGCCGCGCCGAGGACGCCGGCTCAGGTGTGGCCGGCGCGCGGTCGTTCACGCTCGTGGCCGGGGTCCCGGCGGGCACCGAGCGCCAAGCGCGGAGCGGTAAGCGCCGCGTGTGCGACCGCGCCGGCAACTGCGTGGTCGCCGGCCCGTTCAGCCTGCGGCTCGACGACCGACCTCCGGCGGTCGCGTGCGAGCCCGTCCCTCGCGGCTGGCAGTCGGCACCTGTCGTGGTCAGCTGCACGGCGACCGACGCCGGGAGCGGCGTCGTCCGCGCCGAGCAGACCGTGCTGCTCGAGGCATCCGTTCCGCGCGGCACTGCGGGCGTCGTCGGCTTCCCGCGCAGGCGCATCTGCGACCTGGCCGGCAACTGCGCGCTCACACCCAGGCTCCGCCTCGCGAGGATCGACCGCCGGGCCCCAGCCGTGTCGTGCACGAGGGCGGCCGCCGGGCGCCATCTCGCGAACGTCACGATCCGCTGCCGCGCGTCGGATCGCGGCGGCGCGGGACTCGCCGGCACGAGCTCGTTCGCGCTCGCGACGAGCATCCCGGCGGGCGAGCTGTCGCATGACGCGAGCACCGGCTCGCAGGTCGTCTGCGACCGAGTCGGCAACTGCGTCACGATCGGGCCATTCGGCCCGTACTTCGTCGATCGGCGCGGCCGGGGCTGATCACGCCGGACGGTGGGGCGGGCACTGTGCAGCCCGCCCCACGGAACCACCCGCCATCATTGGGGGCGTGAGCCCTGACAAGCGCTATCACCTGACGACGTTCGGCTGCCAGATGAACGAGCACGACTCCGAGCGGATGAAGGGGATGCTCGAGTCGATCGGTTACAGCGAGGCGGCGTCTCGCGCGGACGCCGACCTGATCCTGTTCAACACCTGCTCGATCCGCGAGAAGGCGGATGAGCGGTTCATCGCCCACCTGTACGAGGCGCGCGCGATCAAGCGCCGCGCCCCCGAGACGATCGTCGGCGTCGGCGGCTGCTGGGCGCAGTCGGTCAAGGACGAGGTGTTCGCGCGGTTCCCGTTCGTCGACGTCGCGTTCGGCCCCGGCCAGGTGCCGAAGCTCGCGGAGTTCCTGACGAGCGACTCGCTCAGCGCCCAGGGGTTCTTCGAGTTCGAGTCGTTCACCGGCCACCTGCCCGCCAAGCGCGCCCGCGAGCACCAGGGTTGGGTGCAGATCAGCGTCGGCTGCAACTGCGCGTGCTCGTACTGCATCGTCCCCTCGACGCGCGGCCGCGAGGTCAGCCGCGACCCTGACGAGCTCGTCGCCGAGGTGCGCTCGCTCGCGGCCGACGGCGTGCGCGAGGTGACGCTGCTCGGCCAGAACGTGAACTCCTACGGGCGCGACCTGCGCGGCGAGCGCCGCGCGAGCTTCGCCGAGCTGCTCGGGCGGATCGACGCGATCGACGGGATCCGGCGGATCCGCTACACGAGCCCGCACCCGAAGGACATGCGCGAGGACGTGATCCGCGCGCACGCCGAGCTGCCGGCGCTGTGCGAGCACATCCACCTGCCGCTCCAGTCGGGCTCGAGCGCGGTGCTGAAGCGGATGCGCCGCACGTACACGCGGGAGCGCTACCTCGACCGGGTCGCGCTGATCCGCGAGCACGTCCCCGACTGCGCGCTCACGACCGACGTCATCGTCGGCTTCCCGGGCGAGACCGAGGCCGACTTCGAGGCGACGCTCGAGCTCGTCGAGGAGGTCGGCTACGACGGCGCGTTCACGTTCGCCTACTCGCCACGGCGCGGCACCGAGGCGGCCGATCTCCCGGATCAGATCGCGCACGAGCTCAAGGTGGAGCGGCTCGAACGGCTCGTCGAGGTCGTCCAGCGACGGGCCGCCGAGCGCGCCCGGCGGTTCGTCGGGCGCCGGCTCGAGGTGCTGATCGAGGGGCCGTCGCGCACCGACCCCGCGCGGCTGCGCGGCCGCACGCGCCACAACAAGGTCGTCAACTTCGACGGGATCGGCGAGCCCGGCGAGCTCGTCGAGGTCGACATCGCGGCCGCGTCGAGCCAGACGCTGAGCGGTGCGATGTCGCTCGTCGGTCCGCTTCGCGGCTGACTCCCCGCCGCGGTTGCGCGTACTTCTCCGCGATTCGTATGCACCCCATTACGGTTGGCGCGAGACGCCCGCCGCGCGAGGCTATCGGTCAGTGGCAATCGCACAGGAGCCGTCAGCCCAGGCGCCGGCGTCCCTCTCCTCCCAGTCCCGCGCCGGTTGCCGGCTCGCGCTGGCGGTCCTGTGCGTGCCACTGTTGATCGTCTCGCTGGACAACACGGTCCTGAACGTCGCGTTGCCGACGCTGGTCCGCAGGCTTCACGCCTCGGACAGCGAGCTGCAGTGGATCGTCGACTCCTACGTGCTCGTGTTCGGCGGGCTGATGCTCGTCTCGGGCAGCCTCGCCGACCGGATCGGCCGCAAGCGGACATTCCTCGCGGGGCTGTTGCTGTTCGCCGCCTGCTCGGTGTGGGCAGCGCTGTCGGGCTCCTCGGGGATGCTGATCGCGGCCCGCGCGAGCATGGGCGTCGGCGCGACGCTGATCATGCCCGCCACGCTCGCGATCATCACGAACATCTTCACCGACCCCGGCGAGCGCCAGCGCGCGCTCGGGATCTGGTCGGGGACGACGGGAGCGGGGGTCGCGCTCGGACCGATCGTCGGCGGGCTGCTGCTCGCCCACTTCGCCTGGGGCTCGATCTTCCTGATCAACGTTCCGATCGCGCTGCTCGGCTTCGCGTTCGCGATTCCGCTCGTGCCGGATTCCCGCAACGTCGACGCGAAGCGACCGGACTTCGCCGGGTCGGTGCTGTCGGTGCTCGGGCTCGGTCTGGTGCTGTGGGGCGTGATCGAGGCGCCGGTCCATGGCTGGACGTCGGCCGAGGTGCTGGGCACCGGCTGTGGCGGGCTCGGGGTGCTGGCCGCCTTCGTCGCCTGGGAGGCCCGGTCCTCGCACCCGATGCTGCGGCTCGAGTTCTTCCGTCGCCGCGCCTTCTCGGCCGCGACGTCCAGCACCGGGATGATGATGTTCGGACTGATGGGAACGCTGTTCGTGCTCACCCAGTTCCTCCAGTTCCAGCTCGGCTACAGCGCCCTGCAGGCGGGGGTCAGGATGCTGCCGGCGGCCGGCTCGATCGCGCTGATCGCGCCGTTCTCGCCGATCTTCGTGCGGCGGCTCGGGACCAAGCTGACCGTCGGGCTCGGGCTGGCCCTCGTCGCCGCCGGGCTCCTCCAGATCTCCGGCGCGACGTCCGCATGGACATACGTCGACACGCTCGCCGGCACGATCATGCTCGGCGTCGGGGCGGGGTTCGTGATGCCGGCGGCGGTCGGCTCGCTGATGGGCACGCTCCCGCTCGAGCACACGGGCGTCGGCTCGGCGACGAACGGATCGTTCATCAACATCGGCGGAGCGCTCGGCGTCGCGATCATCGGCAGCGTCATGGCGACCCGCTACCAGCACGACGTGTCCGCCTCGCTTGCCGGCCATCCGGTCCCACCCGCGGTCCACGACGCCGTGCTCGGGTCGCTCGGGGAGGCGCTCGCGGTCGCCGGCCACGTGGGCGGCGCTGCCGGCGCCGGGATCGCCATGGCGGCGCGGAGCGCGTTCATGAGCGGCATGGACCTCGCACTGACCGTCGGCGGTGGGGCGGTGCTGGCGGGCGCGATCCTGGCGCTGGCCGTCCTGCCGATGCGTACGCAGCCGCCCTCGCGCAAAGGCTGAGATTCGAGGCGTGGGGCGCGCCCGGGCGTGCCCGGGATGGCCCCGGCGCTTCTCAAGAAATCAGAGAATTGCGCCGATCACCGGGCTGTGAGGCATCCGCGGCGGAGGCTGATGCGCGTCGTCAAGGCGCGTCGTGCGCTCAGGGAGGAGCGCGGCTCCGTCCTGCTGATCGTGGTCCTGGCGCTGCCCGTGATCCTCGCGATCACGGCATTCGCGGTCGACATCGCCTCGATCCTGGTCGCGCGCCATCAGGCCCAGGTTGCCGCCGACGCCGGCGCGCTGGCGGGCGCCCAGGACGTCGTGACCGGCAGCGACGGCACGAGCACGATCGACGGGCCGACGGCGACCGCCCACGCGACCACATACGCGACCACGCTCAACGATCCGGGGGCCACCGCGACGGTGACCGCCCCGTACGGGTCCGACTCGCAGTCGGTCAAGGTGGTCGTCAACCAGCAGGTCCCGCTCCACCTGGCGGGGCTGTTCGGGATCAGCAGCGCATCCGTGAGCGCGAGCGCGGTCGCCACCGCCGACACGTTCTCGCGACTCGGCTACTTCGGCTCGGACAGTAGCGGCGACCTGCAGGACGGAAGCACCAACGGGGACGGATGGGACAACTTCTGCGCCAACGACTACTCGTTCTCGGAAAGCTCCAACTACGACAGCTACTCGACGTCGGACTCCACCGACCCGAAGCGCTGTCCGCAGAGCGGGTCTCCGACGAACAACTCGCTGGACGGCTGGGTCGTCGCGCACGGCGGGGTCGACGTCGCCAGCACCACCCAGTTCTCGTCGCCTCCGGGCACCAACTATCAGATGGTCGACCTGACCGGCACGTGCGTCGAGCAGATCGGCACCTATCCCTCTGGCTCGGGCTACACCCAGGTTCTGCCCGGCGCCAACAACGACAACTACGGCGGCAACGGCGATGGGTACTGCGAGAACAACGCCGACGGCACGATCGAGCAATCGATCGCGACGGTCCCCGGCGATCAGTACACGGTCAACTTCTGGCTCGGCGCCAACACGTGGGGCTGGCCGTACGAGAAGTCGTTGATGGTCGTCGCCAGTAACGAGGACCTCGCGGGTCAACCCAGTGGGTCGCCTGACAGCCTTCCGCCGATCGCGGACACCAACGGCAACGACGCATCGGGCTACGGGACGACGTATCCGCTGGAGAAAAGCCAGTACTGGACCGACGGCACGATCCTCGCGCACGAGGAGTTCGTCTACTACGACGGCGAGTTCGGGGCCGACTCTACGCCGGCCTGGACTCTTGAGACGTTTACGTTCACGGCGACGAGTGGCGAGACCTGGGTGGGGTTCGGCGCGCTGACCAACTGTGTGCCCGATTGGTACTCGTCGTCGCTGACGAACGGCGCATTCGCCACGTCCGGGTTCACGCCGGGCCCGGCGGACACGCAGGGTTATGTCGTGACCTGGTCATCCTCCACGAGCGTCGTCTATCCGCCGCCGGAGGTCCACGCCGACAACCAGAACAGCGGGGACGGCGGCTGGAACTGGGCCGATCAGTGCTTCTATGGCCCCGGGGTCAGCGACATCACGATCAGCGGGCCGAACGCTGTCCGCTTGACGCAGTAGCCGGACCTCGCGGGCACCCGCGGGCGGAGCCTTCGACGCGAGCGCCGCGTCCTCGCCGTGGTGGCGACCACGATCGTTTGTATCTTCGAACTGGACATGGGGGCGCAGCCGTTCGCTCAGGGCCTGCTGCTGGGCCGGGATCGCGAGCTGGCGGCGATCGACGACCTGCTGGGCGCGGTGGCGGCCGGCGGCGGCCGCATCTGCCTGATCAGGGGTCCCGCCGGCATCGGCAAGACGGCGCTGCTGAGCGAGACGCGAGCGCGCGCTCGGGCGCGCGGGATCGCGACGCTCCAGGCCGCAGGGACGCGGCTCGAGCGCGACTACGCGTTCGGAGTGGTGCGGGCGCTGTTCGACGAGGTCATGCGCGACGCCGGTCGCAGGGGAGCGTTGCTTCAGGGGGCGGCGGCGCTCGCGGCGCCCGCGCTCGGACTGAAGGCGCAGGCCGCCGAACCCGCGGACGGGCTGTCCGACCCCGCCTCGGCCGCCATGCACGGGCTGTACTGGCTGACCGCCAACCTCGCCGAGTCGGGTCCGCTGCTGTTGGCGGTCGACGATGCGCACTGGCTTGACGTGATGTCGCTGCGGTTCGTGCTCTACCTGGCCCGGCGGGTGCACGACCTTCCGATCCTCCTGCTGGTGACCGCACGGCCGGAGGTGATCGAGGACCAGCGCGAGCTGGTCGAGGCACTGAGCGCGCTGCCGCAGGCGGCCTCGGTGGAGCCCGCCGCGCTGGCCGAGCCCGACGTGCAGCAGCTGGTGGCCCTGCAGGGGCTTCCGCACGCGGCGAGCGAGTTCGTATCCGCCTGTGCGCGCGTCAGCGGCGGCAACCCGTACCTGCTCGGCGAGCTGCTCGATGGCCTGAAGGCGGAGGGCGCTACCGGCAGTGCGATCGACGCGACTCGCGTGCATGGGGTGACCCCGGCCGGGGTCGTCAGCTGGGTGGCGTCGCGCCTGGCGTCGCTGGGCGCGGAGCCGCAGGCGCTCGCGGGCGCGCTGGCCGTGCTCGGTGCCGGTGAGCGCCTGGCCGAGGCCGCCCTGCTGAGCGCGCTCGATCCGGGTCGGTTCGCGCGGGCGCTGGACGCACTGATCGCGGCCCACATCGTCACCGCGGAGCCACCTCACGACTTCGCGCATCCGCTCGTGCACACGGCCGTGTACGAGGGCATGCCGCGGGGCACGCGATCGCACCTGCACGCCCGCGCGGCGAGCCTGCTGGGCGCGCGCGAGGCGCCAGCGGCGCTCGTCGCGACCCAGCTGCTGGCGGCGCCGCCCGGCGGCGAGGCGTGGGCCATCCGGACGCTCCGTGCCGCCGCGCGCGAGGCCACCGCGGCCGGGGCGCCGGAGTCGGCGGTGCGGTATCTCGAACGGGCGCTGCTCGAGTCGCCGGCACGCGAGGAGCGCGGCCGGCTGCTGCTCGAGCTCGGTCAGGCGCAGCTCCGCGCTGGGCCGCTCGATGGGATCGAGCGGATCCGGGAGGCGCTGGCGCTTCACGACGATCGCCGTGAGCGCGCCGAGATCTGGCTGCACCTGGCGCGTGCGCTCTACTGGATGGGTGACGGCGCGGCGGCGGGGACGGCGTGCGAGACCGGGCTTGCGGAGGCTCCCGTGGATGACGACGACCTGACGCTCGAGCTGTATGGGTGGCAGCTGATCGCCACCCCGCAGGAGTGGGAGCCGCCACTGCGAGTCCGGGAGCGGATCCAGGTCCTGCAGTCGGCCGCCACCCCGGGCCGCACGCGCAGCGAGCGGATGGTGCTGGCGCAGCTGGCGTACCTGGAGGCGGACCGCGGCGTGCTCTCGCATGAGCTGGTCCGGAGGCTGGCGGCGCGTGCGCTGGCGGGCGGGGCGCTCCTGACCGAGAGCGCGGGGGAGATGGGGCCGTACAGCGGCGCCTGCGTGGCGCTGTTTGTCACGGGCGACCTGGAGGCGGCGCTCGCCGCCGTCGGCGAGGCGATCCGGCGAAGCCGGGACCGAGGCTCGCCGCTCGAGCTCGCCTGGTTCTCGATGTTCTCCGGGCAGTGCAACTTCAGCCGCGGTGCGCTCAGCGACGCGCTCGCCGACCTGGATGGCGCCAGAGACCAGATCGGCGCGGGCTACCCGAGAAACCGGGTGTATCGCGCGCTGTGCCTGCTCGAACGCGGCGACATCGACGGCGCGCACGACGCGCTGCCGGCGCGCGATGCGCTCGATCCGCAGGTCCATTCCGGCGTGCACCTGTGCATGCTCTACGGGTGGGGGCAGGTTCGCGCGGCGCAGGGCCGCCTGCCCGAGGCGCTCGAGCTGCTGCTCGCCTGCGAGCCGTTGGTGCGCGCCTCCCACACTCCCAACCCCGCTGCCAGCGAGCCCTGGCGCTCCGAAGCGGCCGTGCTCGCCGCCCGGCTCGGCCAGCGCGAGCGTGCACGCTCGCTCGCGCAGGAGGACCTGCGACTGGCCGAGGCCTTCGGCGCTCCGTCTGCGATCGGCAGAGCGCTGCGGGCAGCGGGCCTGATCGAGCAGAGCGCCGCAGGCATCGAGCTGCTGTCGGCGGCGCTCGACGCCCTCGCGGGCTCGGAGTTCCACCTCCTGCGCGCGTACGCTCTGACCGACCACGGGGCCGCGCTGCGCCGCGCCGGGCACAAGCGCGACGCGCTCGACCCCCTGCGCGCGGCGCTC
>DAHUYL010000104.1 GCA_027315255.1 Solirubrobacterales bacterium
GCCAACAACTCAGCGACCCGCTCTCGCAGCCGCTCATCGCCCGACTCACCCGAATCCCCGCGTGCACAACCCACGCATGAAAGATTCCCTGCAACGCAACAGGTTCCTGCTCATCGCGCCACGACCCCCTGAACGCGTACCGCCTCGAAGAGCGGTGGACGCTTGCTCGCACCGGTGAGCATTGGTGGCTGGTCTCCGTCGACGGGGATCCGCTCGCGCGTGAGCTGTTGTCCTCGCCGCTGATCTCATCACCCGAGAGCGACACTCAGCGACTCACCGAAGACAGCGAGCGCGAACTCGCCACCGGCCACGCAACCAGCAGCAGGCTCGATCAGCTGATCGATCCCGACGACCCACCGGCGGCCGAACTGCTTGATCTCTCGCTCGCCGATGACCGGTTCACGCCAGCGTTGCTAGCGGCAGCGATCGAGCACATCCTCGAGGCCTGGCAGGAAGCCTCCGACGGTTCGGACCGTCCGCTGCGCGCGGTCGCGAGTGACGAGGCGGTGCGATCGCTCCTGCACCCCACAGGACCGAACTCGCGCAGGCTGATCCGCGACGCCAAGCTCAAACACTGGGAGGTTGTGAAGCTGGACCTGCACCGCAACCCACCGTCCGTGCGAGTTGCCGTCATCATCGCCGCGAAGGTCGCGCACGGCGACCCAGAGCATCCTTGGGGCATCACCAGCCAAGCTCGACGACTGACGATGGACTGGACGCTGACGCTCCATCCGCGCGGTCAGGCACGATGGCGGCTCACGGCATCTGCAGTCACCGACGTTCGCTGACATCGAGCACCGCTCGATCATCGCGCTGCAGCTTGATCGATCGCCTGAGGAGGCGTCAGAGCGTGCCTTCTGCTCCAACGTCCACGCCGGCACGAAGCAGAAGCGGGTCTCAACATGACAGCCGGTGCCTGCGCCTCGGATTAGCCCGATGCACGGCCGACATTGCACTTGTGGTGCGGCACAAGGCGAGCCCTTCTCGTCGACGACCGCTCGCTCCCGCCGTCGGATACGGGCTTTCAGGAACGGTGAAACCGGCACAGCGGCAATGACGAGCCCGACGAGCAGCAGGGCGATTCCGACCGTACGAACCGCGCCCGAGCTGACCACAGTGACTACGGCGCCGGAGAGCGGCAGGACTAGCGTGAGAACCATCCAGGCGCCGGCGACGAATCGCTCGGCCCGCGTCAGCTGCGATTGCGACCACTCGGCTCGGAACGACTTCCTTTCTCTCCGAGCACCCGGGTCGTTTGTCCTCCGCATGTTCTGAGGCTAATTGATCGCGTCGATCTCGCCGCCGGAGCTTCACCTGAGCCGTGCTGCCATATCGCCGGACCTCGCGCCAGGGCCCGGCTACTGCCTCCCGACTTGAAACGGGCCGAAGCGGAAGCCGCTACAACGCTACGCGGCGGTGCTCTGTTCTGGCCATAGGCCGGTGCGGACCCGCTGATCAAGCGTGTCCGGCGCGAGGTCGGCGCCGCCTGGCCACACAACCGTGCCCGTCTCTGCATCGACGCTCACGGCGGCAAACCCGTTGGGCGTCAGCGCGTTTGCGAAGGCGGGCCCGCGCATCCGGTCAGGCACCTCGACCTCGCCCGCGAGTCCGTCGGCGAACATCAGGCGAAGCACGCCGTGCCGGACGACGGATACGGCGGTGATATCAGGGGTCAGACCGATCATCGCAGCGGCTCGATCTCCGACAGTGTCTCACCGGCCCGAGCTCGCCGCCAGTTCTCAAGCAGCTCCTCGCGATGCAGTTCGGCCCAGGCGAGCACCAGCCGAAGATCCCGGACGTCGAGGTTGCTGTCGATCGCCTCGATCTCGTCGATCCGGACCTTCGCACCGGCACCGGCGTGACGGGCATGGAAGTGAGGGAAGCCGTGGTCATCGAAGTACATTGCGACACGATCCCGTAGAAGCGACTGATCGTCGGCACAGCCTGATGCTGTCGCGAGCGCCGGTCGGAAGCCGCCGGTAGTCACCCGTACCGCACCTGCTTGATCGCCGAACCGGTCGTCATGTCGGCGCTTCCGCTTCCTCGTGTTGCTC
This sequence comes from Solirubrobacterales bacterium, assembly GCA_027315255.1. GTDB lineage: Bacteria > Actinomycetota > Thermoleophilia > Solirubrobacterales > Solirubrobacteraceae > Palsa-465. Next base: position 2,055 of record DAHUYL010000104.1, read on the forward strand.
GGCCAATTGCAGGAGCGCGGCTGCTCGATCTCCCTTTCCGCACTTCTCGATCGCTATTTCTCCCCCCACCGTTCGGCGTCGTGAGCGGCTTTGAGCGAGAGTGCTTCGAGTTCGCTGATCAGTTCGCGTAGTCGGCGGTTGTTCTCGAACCAGGGGCGGTAGCGGTCGGCCTGTTCGGGGGTCAGGCGGCGGGTCTGGGTCTTGCCGGCGATCTTGCGGGTCCAGGTGATGTAGGGACCGTGCAGGCGGGGCGGGTCGGCGTGGCAGGCGCAGCGTGCCTTGCCGCAGCGGTTCATCACGGTGTTCAGGGTGCCGGGGAGCGTCGGCCCGAGCTGCGTGATCTGGCTCAGTAGTTGTTCTCGGCGGCGTTCTGTTGGTGTTCGCTTGGCTGGCATCGAGGTTTGGTCATCGAGTCTGGCCGAGAGTACATGTACTCGCGGCCGTGTGAATGTTCACACAGGAAGCCTAGCCCAGCCGGAGCAACCGGAGCAAGATGGATATCCCGTTCGTCACATCACATCTCTGAGCGCGTCTGGACGCGCCTGAGCGGAGGCGGCGACACCGCCGTACCACCAGTACGACCTGTGTCACCGCCTCGCCTCATCCATGCCCAGCCATCACTCATCTATGCAACGAATCTCCGGTGCAGGACACTAGCCACAGAGCACCGGGAGCAGCGCCTCGAGCTTGACCTCGGTCTCGGCCAGCTCGGCCGCCGGGTCGGAGTCGGCGACGATCCCGGCGCCGGCGTAACAGGACGCGTTGCGGCCGCGCAGCAGCGCGCAGCGCGACTGCGAACTCGCCGTCGCCGGTCAGATCGCACCAGCCGACAGCACCGGCGTACCAGCCGCGATCGAGGCCCTCGAGCGCCGGGATCAGCCGGGCGGCAAGCGCGGCCGGCTCGCCGCCGACCGCCGGCGTCGGGTGCAGCACCCCGGCCAGCTCGATCGCGTCGAGCGGATGGGCGAGCTGGGCGCGGATCGGGGCGGCGAGGTGTTGGATGTTCGCAACGCGGACGACGACCGGCTCGGGCGCGACCGTGACCCACACCGACAGCGGCGCGAGCGCCCGGGCGATCCGCCGCGCGACGATCTCGTTCTCCTCGCGGTCCTTGGCCGAGCGCAGCAGCCGCTCGCCGAGATGGTCGTCGACCGCCGGGTCGGCGCTGCGGCGGATCGAGCCGGCGAGCGCGACCGTGCTCGCCCGCTGCCCGTCGCGGCGGACGAGCAGCTCCGGCGTGGCGCCCAGGAAGGTGGCGTCGCCGCGGCCGGCGGCGAACACGTAGCAGGACGGGAACCCCTCGCGCAGGATGCCGAGCACGGCGCCCGGGTCGTGGTCGGCGGGCGCCTGGACCGCCACCTCGCGCGCCAGCACGACCTTCTCGAGCGCGCCGGCCCGGATCCGCTCGACCGCGCGTGCGACCGCCTCCTCGTAATGGACGGGCGGCATCGGGCTGTGGACCCGGAAGTGGCCCGTGGGCGCCGGATCGAGCATCGGCAACGGCGTCGCGCGCAACTCGCCGAGCCGCCGCTGCACCCGCGCCAGCACGTCGTCGGCCGTGTCGTCGGCGGCCACCGCCTGGTTGACTGTCAGCCAGCTGACGCCGCGGCGGCGAGCGAGCGACAGCTCGGGCACGACCAGCGACGCCGGCGCAAAGCCGGTCCAGCCCGGCGCGCCGCCGCCGTCCGGCGCGAACGCGAACCCCCCTGCGCAGACGAGGCCGGCGCCTGCCGCTCCGGCCGGCGGATCGGCGAGGGCGCGCGCCGTCAGCGCGCGCCATCCGGCTGCCACGTCCGCGAATCGCCGCGCGCCGCTCGCAGTCAGCTCGTGCACGCACCCGAGTGCGGCCACCGCCGCGCCGTCGCGGTCCGGCTGCTCGAAGCAGAACCAGGGCTCACCGGCCCGGCGGGAGGCGACCGCGATCGCGGTCGGATCGGCAGCCTGCGGCAGCTCGCGGGTCACGCTGACCAGCGCGGTCCCGCGGCGGCGCGCGAGGCGGAGCGCCCTGCCGACGCGTTCGCGCAACCGATCTCGCCCCTGTTCGTCGAGCCAGCCGTCGCCCCGAGGGCGCGTCGCGACGCGGGTCACGCCGGCAAGCCTACCCGCTCCGCCGGCACGCGAACGCCGCCATGGAGGTTGAGCGCCGTGATCGTCACAGACGGCGCTGCGACATCGGCGCCAACACGGCGCAGCCTCACCTCGCGCGAGCCTCCGGGCTCGAGCGAGAAGCAGTCGTCGGCCGGCACGTAGCGGGGAACGTGCAGGCGGACGCAGTTGACGACGCGCCGGGACTCGATCCGCAGCCACCAGTCGTCCCCGTTGCTCGCGAGCCCGGCCTCGAGTCCGAGCGCCGCCGGGCGCTCGGGTGACAGCGGTCGCCCGGCGGGAAAGCGAAAAGCCTGCGAGACGAGCGACCCCTCGTGCTCGAGGCTCGCGACGATCACGTCCTGTGCGGGCGGCCCGAACCGGTAGGCCCAGCCGGCGTCGACGAACCGGCCGACCAGCTGCTCGAGGTCGAACGACGACACCGCGTGCGGCGCGAGCGCGATCGGCAGGAGCGCGCGCTCGACGGGCAGCTCGCCGTCGCGGTAGAGCGCGACCCTGAGCGTCGCCGTGAGCTGCTCGGGCCGGTCGTTGGCGACGTGGACGGCGATTCCCCCGAGCCCCTCGTCGGTGCTCCACACGGCAACCGGGGCGAGTGCGCGGCGCAGCCACGACAGCACGGGCTTGGGCGTGCCGCGGTGGTCGAGCAACCCCCAGCCTGCGCCGGGCTCGAGGTCGCGCAGCCACAGCACGAGCGCCCCGGCGCACGGCGATCCGGCCCGGCGCCATTCGCCGAGCACCTCTGCGATCACCTCGCCGGTGACGGCACGCCCGAGCTCGAGATAGCGTGCGGGGTCGGTCGACCGGAGCTCGCCGGGGTCGAGTCCGTAGAGCTCGCGGAGGTAGTGGTCGCGGACGTCGGCGAAATCCCAGCCGGCACCCGCGTCGCGCGGCACTCCGGCGAGCGGCAGCGCGACGTCCCCGTCCGGGATGTTCGAGAATGCCAGGCACTCGGCGGCGAACCGGACTCCAGACAGCCGTGCGTCGGCCAGCGGCCGGCGGTACGCGCCGACGCCGAAGTAGTTGGCGACCCCGGCCGCGGGCCGGAACGGCAGCTCACCGCCCCATGGGGCGTTCGGAATGTACAGGGCATCCAGCTGCGCCTCGCGCACCGCCCGCGGCAGGATCTCGGTGTACAGCGGGCCGCGTCCGAGCTCGGGGTCGAGCCCGAGCATCGTCACCTGCTGGGCGCACTCGCTGCCACCGCAAAGCACCGCAAGGCTCGGCCGGCCTGTGAGCCGGCCGAGCTGGAAATCAGCCTCCCGGGCGGCTGCCGCGACGAACGCCGGCTCCGAATCCGGGTAGTCGAGGTTGGCGAACATGAAGTCCTGCCAGACGAGGATCCCGAGCTCGTCGCACAGGTCGTGGAACGCGTCCTGCTCGTAGCACGCGGTTCCCGGGATCCGCAGCATGTTCATGCCGGCGTCGCAGACGGTCTCGAGCGTCACGCGCAGCGCCTCGCGGCTCGGATGCGGTTGGGCGAGGCTCGGCGGCGTCCACACCGCCCCGCGGCAGAACAGCTCGACGCCGTTGACCGCCAGCGCGAGCCCCTGCTCGGCCCAGTCCGCCGGCCAGGCGAGCGTGCGAAACCCGACCCGGCAGCGGTGCACGAGCTCGTCGCCGGCGAGGATCTGGAGCTCGTACAGCGCCGGATCCCCGTGCGTGTGCGGCCACCACCGGGCGGCTCCCGGCACGCGCAGCTCGCCGCCGTCAGCCCTGAGCTCGGCCTCGTGCACCCCGGTCGGACCTGAGAGCCGCGCGCGGAGACGACGAACAGGCGCGCGGACATACCAGTCCGCGCGCAGAACCCCGACCCCCTCCTCCGTCAGCCGCGTCCGCACGCGGACGGGGCCGATCGGCGCGGGGGGCTCGATCCGCACCGGCCGGTAGGGGCCCACGACCGCCGGGCCGGGCGCGGATCCGGGCATGCGGCCGAGCAGCATCGTGCGGTACCAGCGGAGGTTGCCGTCGGCAACCAGCGCGGTCCGCCACCGTGCGCGCGGGCGGCGGCGCTCGGCGAGCATCGGCGCGAGCGCGCGGCAGCAGACCGCGAGCTCGCGCCCCCGGCCCGCCAACTCGACGCGCACGGGGAGGAACATCGACTCACTCCGGGCCACGTGCTCGCCGCCCAGGTAAACGTCGCACACGGTCGCGAGGCCGTCGAGCACGAGCACGTCACCGTCGGCGGCGGCCGGCAGGACCGTCCGGAACCACCAGTCGCGGCCGTCGAGGTCGACGTCGGGGCCGAGCGCGCCGGCGACCGTGCCCGGCACCTCGGCCGCCACGAACTCGAGGCGGTCGAGGCCCGCGGGCCCGTCGAGCTCGCCCGGCGGCGTCGAGGCGAGCTCCCAGCTCAGCTGGCCAGCTCCGTCAGCGCCTCGAGCGCCCGCGCCCACCCGCCGGCGAGGCGCTCGACAAGCTCCCGCGGGTCGAACTCGCGGCGGCGCGCGAGCCGGAAGGACAGCGCCTTCGACGCCTCGACGACGTCGGCGATCGGCGCTGTCGCGGGGTGTCCGGATTCGCCGAACAGCCACTCGGCGTAGGAGCCGAGCGCCTCGAACCCGGACCCGAGGATTCGCACGGTCGCGAATGCGTAGGCGTGGTAGGCGGCGAGGTCGCCCTCGCGCAGCGCCGGCAGCACGCGCTCGAGCGTGGCGGCGAAGCGGAGCACGGGATTGTCGCCGGGACGGTGCAGCAGGTTGCGGCGCAGCGTCTCGAGCGAGGCGTCGCGCAGCGCGGCGCCGGTCAGCCTCGGCCCGGCGTCGAAGCGGACGAGCTCGGTGTACGGCGGCAGCACCTCGCCCGACAGCTCGCCGAGCCGGAACGCGCCGCGGTAGTCCTCGCCCTCGAGCGCGAACATCCCGGGCCCGTGGAAGTAGTGCAGGCGCTCGGCCTCGGGGTCGATCATGTCCATCGCGACGGACGTCTTGACGTGCTCGGTGCGGTAGCTGGTGGCGGCGGTGTCGGGCAGGTGGAACGCGTCGAGCTCGACGATCAGCGTGCGGCCGCGCTCGAGCTGCTCGGCGATCTGCCGCGGCAGCGGACGGTACGGATTCATCTCGTGGACGTCGACCCCGTAGAGCAGCTCGAGGTCCTCGGCGGGAGGCTTGAAGAACGTCCACTGGTCGCCCTCGAAGTCCATCCGCACGACGTGCGCGAACGCCGCCAGCGGCTCGTACCCGCAGGCGTGCAGCAGCTCGACGATCACGTCGGCGTAGCAGTTCGTCTCCGCGTAGCTGCGCTGCGTCGAATGCAGCGCGTGACGCGTGTGGCGCGCGGGATCGCAGCCGCTCAGGCTCGTGCGACTCCGGGTCGACGTTCGTGCGCCGGAAGCGCTCACGCCAGCCGATCCCACAACCGGGAGCGGAGCGCGGCCGGCCACGCCTCCGGGTCGAGCCCGTGCGTGCGCAGCAGCGCCAGCACGATCCGCTCGTGGCCGAACCCGAGGCACGCCGTGTGGGCGGTCGTGCCGTCGGCGAGCTCGATCCCGAACGTCTGGCCGAAGTGCTCGAGGTGGTGGTTGAACGACGCGCACGCGGTCGGTTCGGGGCCCGCGATCGGGACGAGCAGCTCGAGCTTCAGGTCGGCGGCCCGCTGGTTGGCGGCGAGCATCCGCCCGCGCCGGCCGAAGAACGGGTCGTTGGCCGTGTCGAGGTGGGCGTCGAGGCCGAAGCTGCGCAGCAGCTCGAGTCCGCGCTGCGCCCATTCGGCGCGCCATTCGAGCACGGCCGCGGGCTCACCGATCCGGACGAGCTCGTGCTGGTGGAAGATCTGGCGCCGCGCCGGGTCGAGCGAGGGCTCGTGGCGGAACACCCACGATCCGCCTGCGTCGACGAACACTCCTCCGGGGGCGAGGCGCCCGCGTGCCGCGATCGCCGGGTACACCGGGTAGCAGGCGGCGGGCATCAGCGTCACCTCGGTCTGGGACTGGAACTCGCTCCAGTCCTCGTGGCTCGCGGCTCGCTCGGCCTGCTCCGCCGCCTGCGCCTCGGTGCCCTCGAACGAGAAGATGCTCCCCGCCAGGTGCGGGAAGTTGCCGAGGTACCCCGTCGACTCGAGCTGGTGGCGGGGCAGCACCGGCGGGAACCGCAGCTTGATCGCGCCGCGCTCGCGCGCCTCGCGGCTGAGCAGCTCGTCGAGCCCTTCGCGCACCCGCTCGAACGCCTCCCCGTGCCCGTACACGCCGGGTACGCCCGAGGAGATCAGCAGGCCTGCGTCGAGCAGCTCCCTGAGCAGCCGGGCCTGGTCGGGGCTGGCCGGGCGGACCTCCGTCGGCATCAGGCCGGTGGGGTCGGTGCCGTCCGGAGGTCCACCGTCAGACCTCCTTGGCGAGCATCAGCAGCCCGGCGTCGATCGCGTTCAACCGCTCGTTGGCGACCATCAGCCGGGCGGACAGGCTGTCGCGCAGCTGGCGGCCGACCCCGTACGGAGAGTCGTTCTTGTACGCCATGATCCCGATGCACTCGAGCACGGCCTGGCAGACGCGTGGGGCCTGCTCGGACGCGGCCAGCTTGAGGTTGTTGAAGCGCAGCACCGAGGCGAGCGTCGACAGCGGCTCGCGACCGGGGGCGTCGGACTGGCGGATGAACTCGGCGAGCGCGCCACCGACCTCGCTGCGGAACATCGTCAGCTCGGCCATCACCCGCGACAGCTGATGGGCGGCCGGAACCGGCTCGCCCCGGCTGCGCTTGGCGGCGGCGCGGACGAATGCCCGCCCACGCTCGAACGCCTCGGTCGCGATCCCCAGCCACACGTGCGACCACAGGATGTGCGACAGCGGCACGATCGTCTCGGTCATCATCGTCGCGAACCGCGCGCCGAGGATCTGCTCCGGGCCGAACTCGGCGCGCAGCACGAACCCGGGCGAGCAGGTGCCCCGCATCCCGATCGTGTCCCAGCCGCCCGCCGGCTCGAGCTCGGTCTCCGAGGTCCGGTGCAGGACCATCACCTGGTCGGACTGCTCGGCCTCGGGTGAGCGGCGCAGGGTCGTCAGGATGTCGTCCGAGTGGGCGCCGTAGGAAACCGTCGGCGCCTGCTTCTCGAGCGTGAAGCGTCCCTCCCTTGCCGGGGTGACGGCCGCGATCGAACGCCCCATGTCACCGCCGGTGCCGATCTCCGAGGTGGCCGAGGCGATCAGCCGCTGGTCGGCTTGGAGCTCGTGCAGGTAGGTCTCGAACCACGAGCCCGGCTCGAGGTGGCGGACGATCGTCCCGACCTGGATCTGATGCATCGCGAACACCATCGCCGTCGCCGAGCAGCCGCGGGCGAGGTCGTGGCAGGCCTGCGCGATCGCGCCGAGCGGCACACCGCCGCCGCCGAGCGACCTCGGCACCAAGGCCGACAGGGCCTGCGTCTCGCGCAGCGCGTCGATCGCCTCGTGCGGGAAGCGCGCATCGCGATCGACCTCGTCGGCGTGCGCGGCCGCGACCTCGGCGGCGACCGCCCGGATCGTCGCCGCGAACTCCTCCTTGCGGGTCCCGTTCAGGGATCGGACGGTGATCGGCACCACGGCGCTACGCCGCCTGCAGCGCGATCTCGCCGATCGCGGCGGCGATCGCGTCGATCGACTCGAACGCGCTGCGCCTCAGCATCGCGTCGGGGAACTCGATGTCGAACGCGTCCTCGAGCGCGAGCATCACGTTGACGCTCGCGTGGGAGGTCATGCCGGCCTGGAACAGGTCGGCGCCATCCGGGAGCGACGCAGCGTCGGTCGGCAGCCTCGCGTGGTCGGCGAGAACCTGCCGGATCTGTGCACGGATCGGGTCAGTCATGGCAGCTCACGAGGTCGGGGGCACGGGGAACGCTAACCGCCTAATCGGCCGGATCGGTTGTCGACTTGACGATTGCGCGTCGGGGCGCAGCGGTTCCCGCCCGAGTCGAGGGCAGGATGCGGGGCGCGGTCTCGACGGAACGAGGTGACGCGATTCACCACGAATCAGGCGGCTGTCAGCCCCAAATCGAAGCGGCGCATCGCGGTTCGGGGAAAACTGCCGCTGTGAGCGGCAGCTGGCCCCAAATCTGGATGGCCCCGTGGCCGTTTGGGGCGAACTGCCGCCTGCGCCGACCGCTGGCGAGCGCTCCCAGCGCTTCAAGTGGATGCCGCTCGCCATCGTCGCGCCGACACCTCACACCGATGCGTCTCCCGCCGGCAGCGCGACGACGACCGCAGCGCCGAAGCCGCCGTCGTGCGTGAGGCTGCACTCGAGCCGCGCGATCCCGCGCTTGCGCGCCAACTCGGCGGCGGCGCCGCTCAGGTGCAGCGTCGGACGGCCCGACGGTTCGCTGTGGACCGCAATCGAGGTCCACGGCAGCGCCTCGTCGCCACGGTCGAGCGCCTTCATCGCCGCTTCCTTGGCGGCGAAGCGCGCGGCCAGCCGGTGCGGCTGGCCGGCGCACTCGCTCAGCTCCTGCTCCGTGTAGGTCCGGTGCAGGTAGCGCGGGCCGTGGGCGGCAATCGAGGCGTTGACCGATTCGACGCTCACCAGGTCGAGGCCGATCCGCATGCCGCTCAGGGTCTATGTCTCCCCGCGCCCGCGGGCGATCGCGATCTCGCCCGTGCGCGCCATCTCGATCAGGCCGAACGGCCGCACGAGCCGCTCGAATGCGTCGACCTTCTCCTGCGTTCCGGTCACCTCGACGACCAGCGAGCGGCGGCTGACGTCGACGACCTTGCCGCGGAAGATCTCGCACAGCTGCATCAGCTCGCCGCGGGAGCTCCCGTCGGCCGCGACCTTGAACATCGCAAGCTCGCGCGCCAGCGTCTCCTCGGGCTCGAGGTCGCGGATCTTCAGCACGTTGACGAGCTTGTGCAGCTGCTTGGTGACCTGGTCGATCGGGTGCACCGCGCCGTCGAGCGTGAGCGTGAATCGCGACAGGTCGGGGTCGTCGGTCGGGCCGACCGCGAGCGTGTCGATGTTGAACCCTCGCCGCGCGAACAGCCCGGCGATCCTCGTCAGGACGCCCGGCTTGTTCTCGGCGAGGATCGAGACGATGTGCTTGCGGCCGGTCCGGAGGTTGCCGGCGGCCTCGAGCTCGTCGAGGCTGAGGAGCTCCTTGGTGCCTGGTTCGCCCATGTCTCAGCCCACCATGTCGCGCGCGGCCTGGCCGGCGGGGATCATCGGGTAGACGTTCTCCTCGGCGGTGACGCGCACGTCGCACATCACCGGGCCTTCGGTCGCGAGCGCCTCGCGCATCCCCTCGACGAGCGTGTGCTTGTCTGTGAGACGCATGCCGGTTGCGCCGTACGCCTCCGCGAGCTTCACGAAGTCCGGAAAGCGCCCCATGTCGACCGCGCTGTAGCGCTTGTCCCAGAACAGCTCCTGCCACTGGCGGACCATGCCGAGGTAGCCGTTGTTCATGATGAACACCTTGATCGCGATTCCCTCCTGCGAGCACGTCGCGAGCTCCTGCATGTTCATCTGCACCGAGCCGTCCCCGGCGATGCACACGACCTGCTGGTCGGGGCAGCCGACCTTCGCGCCCATCGCCGCCGGCAGCCCGAAGCCCATCGTCCCGAGCCCGCCGGAGTTGATCCACCGGCGCGGCCGCGGGAAGTCGTAGTACTGCGCCGCCCACATCTGGTGCTGGCCGACGTCGCTCGTGACGATCGCGTCGCCGCCGGTGGCTTCGTACAGCGCCTTGATCATGTATTGCGGCTTGATCTCGGCGTCGGACGAGTCCTCGAACGCGAGCGGATGGCGCTGCTGCCAACCCTTGATCCGCGTCCACCACGCCTCCAGCCGCTGCGGATCTGGCTCGAGCGAGCGGTACTCGGCGGTCAACCGCGGCAGGATGTTCTTTGCGTCGCCGACGATCGGGATGTGAGCCGGGACGTTCTTCGAGATCTCGGCCGGGTCGATGTCGATGTGGATGAACTTCGCGCGCGGGGCGAACTCGGACAGCTTGCCCGTGATCCGGTCGTCGAAGCGCGCGCCGATCGCCACGATCAGGTCCGCCTCGTCCATCGCGTAGTTGGCGGTGCGGGTCCCGTGCATCCCGAGCATCCCCAGCCACTGCTCGTGCGGGGCTGGGAACGCGCCGAGCGCCATCACCGTGCAGGTGACCGGCAGGCGGTCGAACATCGCCAGTTCGGTCAGCTCCTCCGCTGCGTTCGCGTGGACGACGCCACCGCCGACGTACAGCACCGGCCGGCGCGCATTGGCGAGCGCCTTGGCCGCCAGGCGGATCTGCTTCTGGTTGCCGTCGGTCGTCGGCTGGTAGCCGGGCAGGCGCACGTCGCTGACCGGCTCGTACGGAATGTCGGCGCGGCTCAGGTCCATCGGGATGTCGATCACGACCGGGCCAGGCCGGCCCGTGCGCGCGATGTGGAACGCCTCGTGCACCGACCGCGGGATCTCGAGCGGGTGCCTGATCATGAAGCTGTGCTTCACGACCGGCATCGTGATCCCGATCGTGTCCGCCTCCTGGAAGCCGTCGGTGCCGAGCAGCTCGGTCCGCACCTGGCCGGTGATGAACACGGTCGGGACAGAGTCCATCATCGCGTCGCAGATCGGGGTCACGAGGTTCGTCGCCCCCGGGCCGCTCGTGCCGAGTGCGACGCCGACCTTGCCAGTCGCCTTGGCGTAGCCCTCGGCGGCGTGGCCGCCGCCCGCCTCGTGACGGACGAGGATGTGGCGGATGCCGGCGTCGTAGAACGCGTCGTACGTCGGGAGGTTGGCGCCGCCGGGCAGTCCGAATACGACGTCCACACCCTCCGCCTTGAGACATTCCATCAGGGCGTCGACTGCACGCATAGCGCTTCGCCTCCTTTCAACTGCTCGGGGTCGTTGGAACCGCGCCGCCGCTGTGCGGCGCTGGCCCAGCGAGTCTACCGCCGCCGGTTCGCCGATCCCCCTCACGCACACGGACCGGCGAGTCGGCCAGGGCGACCGCGGGCCGGCCCGGGCGCGTTCAGCCGGTCGTGTAGGTGGCGTACAGCGACATCTGCTCGCCGTCGGTCGTGAACGACCCGAACGGATCGGTCGGTCCCGACCCGTACGCGTTCACATCGTAATCACGACTACCCGCCACCCAGTTGTAGGCGAACCCAGCCACGCTCGAGCTCGCACCACTGAACACCCCGATCCAGTACGTCCCAGCCGGCAGGCTCACCGGCGAGGCAAAGCTCAGGTCATACCACCCAGCCGCATCGCTGCTCGAGAACACGAACTGACTCGTCGTCCCCAGCAACGCCCCCGGCGCCCCACCCGAGTCCGCATAGATCACACCCTCCAGATCCTGCTGACCACTCACCCACGTCGGCGCCAGATACACACTCAACTTCGTCACCGACCCCGCCACCGGCAACGAATACGCATTCACCCGCTTGCGATCAGCGTAGAACGTATCCGACCCACTACCAACGCTCGTCGTCCCGAACGTCGCCGTCACCGGCCCAGAACCAGCCACCACCGCCGTCTGCGCCGAACTCGCCGGACTCGAAGCACCACCCGCATTCGACGCCGTCACCGCCACCCGCAACGTCGCCCCCACATCCGCCGCCGCCACCACATACGACGAACCCGACGCACCCGCAATCGCCGCACACGACCCACCACTCGAATCACACCGCTCCCACGCATACGCATACGACGACGGCGAACCCGACCACGACCCCGTCGACGCACTCAACGTCTGCCCCACACTCACACTCGCCGACCCGGACACAACCGGCACCCCAGTACTCACCGGCGGCGCCGGCGGCGCCTGCGCACCGGTCGCGCACGCCGGGATCGCCTTGCAGACGTCGAGCCGTCCCCCGGTCCGGACCAGTCCCGACAGGGAGGGGAGCGGGTCGACGTTGTCGAGGATGTCCGCCTTCAGCGCCGTCGTCGACATGTCATCGGCGGACAGGATCAGCGCCGCCGCGCCGGAGACGGTCGCGGAGGCCATCGAGCCGCCGCTGATGTAGCCATAGCCGCCGTTTCGCAGCGTCGAGGAGATGTTGTCCCCGGGGGCCGCCAGGTCGACGGTGTTCACGCCCCAGTTCGCATAACTCGGAAGCTGGTCGCTCTGGTCCGTCGCCGTGACGCAGATCTCGGTTGGGCGGTCGTAGCCGCACGGATAACGGGTGTACTGCGGGTTGTCGTTGTCCTCGCCGCTGTTGCCCGCCGCGGTGACGAACAGGATGTCGTTCGCCCCGAGCAGGTCGATCTCGTCGGACAGTGCCTGCGAGTAGGCGGTCCCGTAGAACGTCGCCGAGTCGTTCACGACCCGGATGTTGACGCCCGCCTGCTTGGCCTTCACGATCCAGTCGAGCGCGCTGATCAGCTGGCTGGTCGAGCCCCACAGCTGGCTGTTGAGCCACTTGACCGGGAGGATCGTCGTCGACCAGTTGACGCCGGCCACGCCGATTCCGTTGTTGCCGACCGCGCCCATGATCCCGGCGACGTGGCTGCCGTGGCCGCCGTAGGTCGTGTCGTCGTCGAGCGGGTCGCAGTTGCCGGCGACGACATTGTAACCGTGCGTTCCGGCGGCGCAGCCCCCGATCCCGCCGGGGTTCGACCAGATGTTGGCGGCCAGGTCGGGATGGTTGTAGTCCACGCCCGTGTCGACCTCGCCGATCACGATCGACCGGCTCCCGGTCGTGACCGACCATGCCCTGGCCGCGCCGTCGTCGGCGCCGGCGACGCCGGTCACTCCGTTCACGCTCTGCCCGGTGTTGTGAGACGCCCACACGAGGTCGAACGAGGGGTCGTTGGGGATCGTCGCCGAAGCGCCGGTGCCCGCCGCCGCGGGAGTCGCGCTCGATACTGCGCTGGCGCGCATCAGGTAGTTCGGCTCGGCGAATCGCACCCAGCGGCGCTCGCGACGCAGGAATCGCACGACGACCAGCTCGCGTCCAGCCTTGACCCCGAGCGTGAACGCGAGCCCGAGCCGCCGCTCGAGGCGGCGGCCGGCGCCGGTCGAGCGGGCGACCAGGCCGAGCGGCCGGGACCATCTCACGCCCGCACGCCGCTCGAGCTGGCGCTGCGCGCGGGCCGACACGTTCGGCATGAAGCCGACCAGCACGATCCCTCGAGAGAACGGCGCCCGCGCCTGCGTCACCGCGAAGGCTGCCCGCTCCTTCGCGGTGAACCGGCGGTCTGCACCGCTGATGCCACGTTTCGGCGCGTGGCCCCCGACCGATCTCGCGCCCGCGAGACGCGGGCTCGCGCCCGCCGCGACGCCGGCTCCAGCCCCGGCGGCGGTCGCCCCACCGACGGCGCCGATCGTGCTGAGTGCTACGAGCGCAAGCACGCGGCGCGCGCCCCGCGTGCCACGGAACTTGCCCCTGAAAAGTCGCATCGTGCGGTCTCCCCCTCGGCTACCTTGCCTTGTTCAGTGCGGCCCCACAGCTCCACTTTATAGCGCGACATTGGAGCCACTCTGCATGACTTTTGCCGCTGGTCATGCCGCTGACCAAGCGGGGAGGGCGCTC
>DAHUYL010000108.1 GCA_027315255.1 Solirubrobacterales bacterium
GGACGGGACCGGGCGTCGGGCAAGGACCCGTGGCCGAGCCGCCGCCCGCGGCGCCGCCGTCAGAGCCGCAGCCACGCGAGCGCGAGTCGGTCGAGCCGCCGCCGCCCGGGTACGTCGACGACTTCCGCCCTGCGCCCGACATCGCCGAGAACGAGGGAATGGTCCCCCCGCCGCCGAAGTCGCCCCGGCCACCGAAGCGCGGCACCCCGCGCAGCAGCCGCCGTCACGGGAGACGTCGCTGATGGGCCTGCTCGCGTGGGCGATGATGGGCATCGCGCTGTGGCACTTCACGATCTGGCTGCCCGACCGACACTGGGGCGGGATCGTCGGCGCGTTCCTCGCGGCCCTGTGCGGCGCCATCCTCGTCGGACTGATCCTCAACGGCTTCTCGATCCCCGGCAGGCACGCGACCCACCTGAGCACCGCGCTCGAGGCGATCCCGGGCGCCCTGATCGGGCTCGGGCTCGTCTACTGGGAAGGCACGCGGCGCGAGCGCGCAGCCGAGAGCGACCGGCTCGGCCTCTCCTGAGCGGCGCGCTCGCGCGGCAGCCCGCGAACGCGAGCGGATCCGTCGCGCCTCGTGGGCGCCGGCGCTCGGTCCTGGGACGCGCGGCTGTAGGATCGCGGCGCTATGGGACTGCTCGATCTGGCGACCGCACCTCTGCGGGCGGTGTTCCGGTCCGCGGAGCGCGAAGCAGAGTCGGCGTTCCCGGTACGCGATCTCGAGGAGGTCGAGAGTCGCGTTCTGTCTACAGCCGAGGCGATCAGGCACGCGACCGAATCGATCGAGGCGCACGTCGCGGTGCTGGAGACGCTGGCGACGTCGATCGGCCCGCTGACCGACGTGGTCGCCGAGCTGACGCGGCAGCTAGCCGAGATCAATCGCGTGCTGGGGCCGGTGGCGACGGCTGAGCGTGACGTCTCGCGTATCGAGCATCTGTTCGGCCGCCGCAAACGGACGCTCTCCTCGCCGGACGAGCCGGCGTCCCCCGCAGCGCAGTAGCGCGCACGCCGGCAGCGCGGGCGGTTGTACGAGGTCCTGCCGTTGCTTCGACGCCAGCTCGCCGACGACGATGCGGTTCCGTCGGGGCCGGGGCATACGCTCCGGGCCGATGACACAGCTGGCGCTGCTCGATCCGGTCCTGCCGGCCGGTCCGTTGGCCGTGCCCGCGCCGCCCACCCCCGCCCGCCCGGTCGCTCCTGGTGCCCCGTCCCCGACGCGGCGGATCGTGCTGGCACCGTACGACCTCGGCTGCGCGCTGGCGCACGAGCGCGAGCTCGGCGTCAGCCACGTGCTCGCCCAGGTGCTCGTCCGCCGCGGGATGCGCGATGCCGCGGCGGCTCGCGCATGGCTCGACCCGTGCGAGCGCCATGATCCGCTGAAGCTCGGCGGGATCGAGCGGGCCGTCGCCGCCGTCGAGCGTCACGTCGCGCAACGCTCGAACATCGTCGTCCATGGCGACTACGACGTCGACGGCGTATGTGCCACCGCGGTGATGGTCCGCGCGCTTCGGTCGCTCGGGGCCGACCCCAGCTGGTACATCCCGAGCCGCGCCGACGATGGCTACGGCCTGTCGGAGGTCACGATCAAACGGCTCGCGGCGCGCGGGACCGCGCTGCTGATCACCGTCGACTGCGGGATCACGGCGACGAACGAGGTGGCACTCGCGCGCGCAGCCGGGATCGAGGTGATCGTCACCGACCACCACGCTCCCAGCGCCAGGAACGGGCTGCCCGACTGCCACGTCGTCCATCCGCTGCTCGGTGGCTATCCGACGCCCGATCTGTGCGGCACCGCGGTAGCGCACAAGCTCGCCGAGGCGCTTGCGGCGCCGAGCGCGGCCGAGGACCTGGAGCTGGTCGCGCTCGCGACCGTCGCGGACCTGGTGCCGCTGCGGGGCGAGAACCGGCGGCTCGTGCGCGAAGGGCTCGCCCAGCTGAGCGGCACCGCAAGGCCCGGGTTGCGGGCGCTGATGGAAGTCGCCAAGGTCGACCCGAGCGCGCTCGATGCGGCCTGCCTCGGCTTCCGGCTAGCTCCCAGGTTGAACGCGTCCGGGCGGCTGCGCCGCGCCGACGCAGCGCTCGAGCTGCTGCTGACCGACGACCCGGCTCGCGCGGCGCAGGTCGCTCGCGAGCTCGACCGCGTCAACGCCGAGCGCCGCGCGGTCGAGGAACGGATCGGCTGGCAGGCCGAGGAGCAGGTGCAGCAGCTCGGCGACCGCTGCGCCTACGTGCTCGCGGCCGAGGGCTGGCATCCCGGGGTGATCGGGATCGTCGCCTCGCGGATCGTCGAGCGCCACCACCGCCCCGCGATCCTGATCGCCCGCCAGGGAACCGCGCCGGCGCAAGGGTCCGGGCGCAGCATCCCCGGCTTCGACCTGCTCGCCACGCTCGACGCGGTCGCCGACCATCTGCTCCGCTACGGCGGCCATCGGGCCGCCGCCGGGCTGACGATCCTGCCGGAGAGGATCGACGACCTGCGCGAGGCGGTCGAGACCCACGCCGAGGCGGTGTTGACGCCCGACCTGCTCGAGTCCGTCGAGCGGGTCGATGCGGTCGTCTCGGGCTCGGAGCTGACGCTCGGCCTGGCCGAGGAGCTGCTCGCGCTCGAGCCGTGCGGGATCGGGAACCCGTCCGTCAACCTGCTGCTGAGCGGGGCCCGGTTCGACTCGGTGAGGCCGCTGGGCGACGGTCGTCACGCACGCTTCAGCGTCGTCTCCGGAGGTGCGCGCGCAGCCGCGATCGCGTTCGGCTGCGACGGCGTCGTCCCCGGCGACGACGGACGCGAGCCGCTGGATGCGAGCTTCCGGCTCGATCGCAACGTGTGGCGCGGCATCGTCGAGCCTCGCCTGGTGTTCCGGCACGCGGCGGCGTGCGCCCCGGCGCCGATCGAGGTCGTGGGTGAGCCGGTCGACTACCTGGCGGCGGCCTTTGCCGAGCTCGACCGCCGGCCCGCACCGCCGGGCGCGGACGCCGGGGCGAACGATTCGGACCAGGTCGGTTCAGCGCGCCGTCGCGTGCTCGACCGCCGCGGCGAGAGCCCGCTGGCAGTGCTCGCGGACGCCCGTGCCGTCGGCGGCCGGGTGCTGGCCGTCTGCGCCGAGGTCTCGCGACGCCTGCCGGGACTCGCGGCTCGGGCCGGCGGGTTCGCGCTGGTCGCGCACTCGAAGCTCGCGGCCGCGCCCGAGCTCGCGGCCGCGTATGCCCAGCTCGTCGTGCTGGACCCGCCGGCGACTGACCGTGCAGACGCGGCGACCCGCGGCGGTAGCGGCTACACCCACCTTGCGTGGGGCGAGGCTGAGCTACGCTTTGCACGGCAGATGCACGAGCAGGAGTACGGACTCAGGGCCTCGCTCGTGGCCCTCTATCGGGCCCTGCAAGGACAGGGGAGGGTCACGGGCGACCGGCTCGTGCGCCTGCTTCGCGATGATTCCCACCCACCAGGCCCGCAGCGACACCACCCGAGGCCGGCCCACCAGGCCGGCCGCCTGGTCCGGATCCTTGCGGAGCTCGAGCTCGTCAGCCTCGATCGCACGCCGCCGGCACTGGCGCTCGTGGGCGCCGCGCCGACAGAGCTGGAGCGCTCGCCCGCCTTCCGGGCGTACGTGCGCGAATACGAGGAAGGTCAACGATTTCTGAGCAGAGCACAACCCCGCAGCAGCTGAGGCGCAGGCCGGAGGAGCCGAGCGTCCGCCCGACCGAGGGTCCGCCGCGGATCGACACCGATCGGGTCCTGATCGGGCAGCTACGTGCCGGTGGGCGCGCGGCGGTGCAGGACGGCGCCGTCGAACAGGCGACCGCGGGGCTGACCGAGCTGACCGCGACCGAGCGGCGGCTGCTGTCAGACGTGTTCGCGATCGTCGAAGAGCACGCCGACCACGCCGCCGTCGCGATCGACCGCGATCGCGTGGTGGCGGCGTTCGTGTACGCCTGCGAGAAGCACGCCGACCAGCGCCGGCGCTCGGGCGAGGAGTTCATCGTGCACCCGGTCGGCGTCGCGAAGATCTGCGCCGGGATGCGGCTCGACACCGAGACGCTGTGCGCGGCGCTGCTGCACGACACCGTCGAGGACACGAGCGCATCGCTCGAGGAGGTCGCCGCCGAGTTCGGCGACGAGATCGCCGGGCTCGTCGACGGCGTCACGAAGCTGACCGACATCACCTTCCAATCGCGCGACGAGGTCCAGGCCGAGAACTACCGCAAGATGATGGTCGCGATGGCCTCGGACATCCGGGTCATCCTGATCAAGCTCGCCGACCGCCTGCACAACATGCGGACGATCGGCGCGATGCCCAAGCAGAAGCAGATCGAGAAGTCGCGGGAGACGCTCGACATCTACGCGCCGATCGCGCACCGGCTCGGCATCCACGCGATCAAGTGGGAGCTGGAGGACCTCGCCTTCCAGGCACTGCACCCGCGCAAGTACAACGAGATCAAGGGTCTCGTCGCGCAGCAGCGCAACGAGCGCGAGCGCTACGTCAACGAGGCCGGCGAGTACCTCGCCAAGGAGCTGGCCGAGATCGCGATCGAGGCCGAGATCTCCGGGCGGGCGAAGCACTTCTACTCGATCTACTCGAAGATGACCAAGAAGGGCCGCGAGTTCAACGAGATCTACGACCTCACCGCGATGCGCGTGATCGTCGGCTCGGTGAAGGACTGCTACGGCGCCGTCGGCGTGATCCACTCGCTGTGGAAGCCGCTCCCGGGGCGTTTCAAGGACTTCATCGCGATGCCCAAGTTCAACATGTACCAGTCGTTGCACACGACCGTGATCGGGCCCGAGGGGAGGCCGCTCGAGATCCAGATCCGGACCCGCTCGATGCACGACCTGGCGGAGTTCGGGGTCGCCGCGCACTGGATGTACAAGGAGGGCGCGAACGGGGGGCCGGGCGTGCTGCGCGACCCGGAGGGCAAGCTCAAGTGGCTCGGCGCGCTGGTCGACTGGCAGAAGGACGTCGCCGACCCGAAGGAGTTCGTCGAGACGCTCAAGGTCGACCTGTTCGAGGACGACGTGTTCGTGTTCACGCCCAAGGGCGAGGTCAAGTCGCTCGCGGCGGGAGCGACCCCGCTCGATTTCGCCTACGAGATCCACACCGACGTCGGCCATCGCTGCGTCGGCGCGAAGGTGAGCGGCAAGATCGTGCCGCTGTCCTACCAGCTGCGCAGCGGCGACATCGTCGAGGTGCTGACCTCCAAGCGCGAGCGAGGCCCATCGCGCGACTGGCTCGCGCTCGTCAAGACGACCCGCGCCCGGAACAAGATCAAGGCGTGGTTCAAGGCCGAGTCGCGCAAGGACTCCGAGCATTCCGGTCGCGAGCTGTTGCAGGAGCAGCTCCGCAAGCAGGGCCTGCCCGCACAGAAGATCGTCGCGTCGCCGCTGCTCGCCGACGTGATCCGCGAGATGGGCTTCCGCAAGGGCGAGGACTTCTACATCGCCCTGGGGGCGGCGAAGGTCTCGCCCAAGGTCGTCGTCAACAAGGTGATGCAGCGCCTCAAGCAGGGAGAGGCGGCCGAGTCCGAGCCGACCGCCGCGGCCGACCTGCTGTCGACCAGTCGGCGCCGCGCGCGACCGACGACGTCGTCGCGGCGGTTCGGGATCTCGGTCGACGGGGTCGACGAGGTGATGCTGCGGATCGCGAAGTGCTGCCGCCCCGTGCCGGGCGACCCGATCATCGGGTACATCTCGCTGGGCCGCGGGATCACGATCCATCGCGAGGACTGCCCGAACGTCGCGGTGTTGCGCAAGGACCCCGAGCGGTTCACCCCGGTGTCGTGGGACGGCGAATCCGAGACCTCTTTCCGCGTCGAGATCGAGATCCAGGGCTGGGACCGCCACCGTCTGCTCGAGGACATGTCGAGGACGTTCGCCGAGGCGGGGATCAACATCCTCGAGGTGCACGGGCGCACGAACCCGCCGATGGTCCACAACAAGTTCGTGGTCGAGGTGGGGGACACCCGCACGCTCGACCAGGCGATCACCCGCCTGCGCAACATCGACGCGGTGTTCGACGCGTATCGCGTGATTCCGGGCGCGGGCTAGGCGATGGGCTAGGCGTTCCCCGCCGTCGGTCCCCTCGCGCCGAGCGTGCCGACTCGCGGATGGCAGGAGAGGCCGCAGGAGGCCGGCACCGCCGGCGCAGCTGGTGGTCGCAGCAGCGCCCCGGCGAGCATCCGAGGACAGCCGGTCGCCGCGGGTGCGGCCCATCGAGCGAGGCAGGATCCCCAGCGGGTGATCCCGGAGAAGGCCGGCCACGTCTTCTCGGTGCGGCGGGCTCGAGAAGTGCGCACCGCGTCGGACAGCCGACTGCTCGTCGCATTCACCCCTCCGTTGCGCTCAACCGACTCCGCTCGCGCGATCGCACGCCTGACGCTCACGTCCGGCGCCCGAAGACGGGAACCCGCCTCGTCAGGCTAGCCCGCTTGACATGGAAGCGAGCGCTTCCGGGCGGTCCAGGAATGCGGCCTTTCGCTGGGGGTGGGGGCGAAGCGACCGTTGTCGCGAAGGATCCGAGCCTGAGTCCGAGCGTGGATCGGTGCGCATGGCGGGGCTTTCTGCGAACATGACGGTGCGGGCTCGTTTGGGGGTCCGATCCGTTTGGGCTTGGCGGGTCGTGTTTCCGCTGGTGGTCAAGCGATGCGACGGTGGTACAGGAGATCTCCGTGCGAGACGGGCTGTGCAGGGTCGTGGTCGTGGTTCTGGTCGCCGCGGGGCTGGGGTCTGCGGTGCTCGCGGGTCCGGCATGGGCGGCGGGGACGGTGTCGTGCAGTGTCTCGTCGGGCACGTTGACGGTGGCGATCGCGAGCGGTTCGGCGTCGGATCGGCTTGCTGTCAGCACGTCTTCGGGGGAGTACGCGGTCACGTTCGACGGCGGGTCGGTCTGCACGGGGGTGTCTGACAGCGCGAACTCGACCGTCGTGGTGTCTGGGACGGCGCCGACGACTTTTGTCCCGGGGAGCGATTCGGGGGTCACGTTCGAGGGTGCGGCGGGTAATGAGAACACGCTTGACGCGAGCGCGGTCGGCGGTTCCTCGCTCGTTAGGATCAACATGGGCGGGGATGATTCGAGCCAGCCGGGCACGATCGCTGCTGGGTCGCTTCAGGACTCGTTCACCGCAGTCACGACGGTTGATGGCTCCAGCGGCTCGGGCGGGACCACGTTCGAAGCGGGGAGCACCAGCGGTCAGATCACGATCGTCGGGCAAGGCACGGCCAACACGCTCGATCTGAGCGCTGCTGCGGGTGGCGTGTCGGTGAGCGCCTCGTTCGGGAGCGGCGTCGCGACGCCGGACAGCGGCGGTGGCAGCGTCGCGTTCAGCGGGATTGAGTCGTTCGTCGGGTCCTCGTCGGGAGACTCCGTTTTTGGCGCCGGTGCGGGCTCGATGTCGTTCACCGGTCAGGGGGCTGGGAACGAGTTGACGTTCGCCGGCGATGCTCAGGGGATCGTGCTGGCGGAGAACGGCGATAGCACGGGCTCGCCGGGCTCGGTGACGACAGGCAACGGCAGCGACACGTTCGCCGGGATCAACACGCTGGTCGGTTCGGCGTCAGGGCAGAACGACTTCATCCCGGGGGCGACAGGCCCTGGTATGACGTTCCAGGCCGGCGGGTCGGGGAACTCGATCGATTTGTCGGCGCTGGCCGCTTCGCAGGCGAGCCAGGTGGCGGTGGACGCTGCTGGCGACGCGAGTCCGCTTCCGGATCAGGTGAGCGGCGCCGGCCAGACGTGGCCGATCAGCGGGATCCAGGCGTTCATCGGCTCTTCGGACGGGTTCACGACGTTTCGCTCCGATGGCACGAACGGGTTGACGTTCACGGGGCAGGGCTCGGCCGGCAACGTGCTCGACCTCGGCACCGCTCCGTCCGGGACTACTGTCACCGTGAATGGTGACAGCACGTCGTCGCCCGGCTTGGTGGTGGCGTCGTTGTCGAGCAGCGAGTCGTTCTCTGGCATGCAGGCGATCAAGGGCTCGTCCTCGGGCGACACGAGCTTCGTGGCCGGCACGGCCGATGTTTCGTTCATCGGTCAGGGCTCGGGCAACTCGCTCGATCTTTCGGGGATCGCGACATCGTCGGGAAGCCCGCTCACGGTCGACACCGGTGCGGGCACGGTCACTCAGTCAGGCCCGCTGGCCACGTTCAGCGGCATCGAACGGTTTCTCGGCGCCGTCGCGGGACAGACCATTTTCATAGCCGGCGCCAGCGGCGGCTTCTCGTTTGCCGGACAGGGGTCCGGTAACGAGCTGTCGTTTGCCGAGGTTCCAAGCATCGGTGGCGTGACGATCAACCTGAGTCCCAACGGCGCGGGCCAGGACACGGCGCAGCCTGGCTCGGGCACGGACACGTTTACCGGCATCACGATGGTGCACGGGTCGCCGGGCAGCGACACGTTCCTCGGCGGCCCGGGAAACTACACAGTCCAAGGTGGCGGCGGCCCGGCCACGTTGGACGAGTCAGCTGGGGCTCTCGGTGTGAACGTCTCGTTCTCGGGCCAGACGGCGACCGTGACCGGCGGCTTCTCGGGGACCACGACCACCACCGGTGTGACGACGTTCGTCGGCTCCGGCGCGGGCGGCAACACGTTCGTGGCGCCAGCGGATGGGGGCTACAGCTTCCGCGTGCCGTCAGCCGCCCCGGTCGCCAGCACGCTTGATCTGACCGAGGCGCCGGGAACGGCAACGGTGTCGATCGGCAGCACGACCGGTAACGGCAGCGTGACCGGACTCTCGTCGGGCGTGGCCGGCTCGACCAGCGATGCGTTTCAGGGTATGCAGTCGTTCGTTGGCCTCCCGGCGGCGATCACGACCGCGGTCCTGGCAGGGGCTTCCCCCTGGGGTCCAGGCGAGCCGGCGGGGACAGCGGCGTCCGATCGCGCGACGGTCAGCGGCGTTCAGCTTGACAGCTCCCTGGCTGGAGATTTCCCGAATCTCACGCCGACGGGAACGCTCGACTACATCCAGTTCGCCAACGGCAGCTGCTCAGGGACGCCCGTATCCACCCAGCAGGTGACGCTCAACGCCGGGGAGGTGCCGAACTCGGGATCAACCTCCGCGCTGGAGCCTGGAATGTACAGCTACCTGACGACCTACTCAGGGGATGGCACGTATCGCCCCTCGACCGGCGCCTGCGAGGCGTTCGCGGTGGACCGGGCGACGTCATCGACGGCGACCATAGTTGACGACGCGGGTTCGAACGCCAACTGGTCCGGCAGCGAGACGACCGGGAGCCAGGCGTACGACACCGCGACGGTGAGCGGAACGGCCGGAGTGTCGCCGACCGGGACCGTGACCTACAACTTCTTCACCGACGGCGGCTGCAGCGGGCCGGCGGCGTCAACGGAAGTGGTCACGCTTGCTGCTGACGGGTCCGTGCCGAACTCGCCCACCACGGCCGAGCTCGGCGCGGGAAACGACAGCTTCCAGGCCAGCTACTCGGGCGATTCGAACTACACGGCCTCGACCAGCCCGTGCGAGGCGCTCGCGGTCGGGCGGGCGGCGTCGTCGGTCTCGACCGTGGTCGATGACGCGGCTACCGGCGGCGGCTGGCTCGGGTACGAGACGCCTGGCGCCGAGGCGTACGACAGCGCCGTGCTCGACCAGACCGTCCCAGGCTTCGTGCCGACCGGGACCGTGACGTACAGCTTCTTCAGCAACGGCGGTTGCGCCGGGACGGCGGCCAGCACCCAGATGACGTCGCTCGACCCCGACGGGAGCGTTCCCAACTCGGCCACCACCAGTGCGTTGGCGGTCGGCAGCTACAGCTACCAGGCCAGCTACTCGGGCGACGGCGACTACAACGGAGCGACGGGGGCGTGCGAGAAGTTCACGGTCGTGCCCAAGCTGGCTGATGTCACCGCCTCGCTGTCAGGCCCCACCACGGAATCGCGCGGCTCGACTTTCTTCGAGACGCTCACGATCACCGACGCGGGACCCGCGGCGGCCACGGACGTGCTCGCGGTGATGCTCATCCCGCGCGGCGTGACGGTCACGAGCACCGGCGGCGGCACCCAGATGGGAGACGTGATCTACTGGACAGCCAGCCGGATCACTCCCAACGCGCACGACGCCTACACCGTCGGCTTCCGGGTTGACCCGCACGGCCAACGGAGGCTGCAGATCGACGCAGGCGCCGTCTCCCTGCAAGTGCCTGATCCCAACCTTGCCAACAACATCGCCCAGGCAACGGTCACGCTGAACGCGGTCAACAGCGACCACAACGGCGTGCGCACCGACGCCCGGGCGCACCGCACCGTGCCCGTCGTGCCGGGCGGCCAGGACTCTGTGGCGTCCTCTCGCCAGCCGGACGCGGGAATCTCGGAGTGGAGTTCGATGACGTCGAGTTCGTCCACGTCTCCGAGCCTCGTCCGAGAATACAGAAGCCCCGTATTTGCGGGGCTTCTGGAAAGCGCGGACGACGGGCCTCGAACCCGCGGCGTTCGGCTTGGGAAGCTGCCCGCGAATGCGCAGAAAGGAGCATTTGCAGGCAGTTGCGTGGACTTGCAGCAGAGTCAGCCGAGTCATTTCTGCTCAGCTCGGGACACGCTTCGGGACACGGTTCGAAGTTCGCGGCACGCTTGCTCTGAAGGGAGGCGCTCTCGCGCGAGCAGCCGGCGGCCGCTTCGCGCGCAGGCCGCCTGGCTTCGGCCACGCCATATCTTCCGCACGGCGAAGCGTGAGTGGCGAGACACGCGCGGAATTGGTCGGCGTGACGGCGCACGGGTATGACCTCCCGGCAGAGCAGACGCGAGGTCCTGCCACGACTCGGCATGATGATCGCGCGTGCCGCCCGGCCGTCAAGGTCGGGCCTGCGGCCCGCGCTTCGCGTGCCCCTATCGGGGCTTCCTTGACGGCCGGCCGGTCACGCGCTGTGCGCTGCCGAAGTCGAGTCAGGACACCCTGTTGCACGGGAGACGAGGGCTCGGGGTCGCTTCCGTTCGGGGGCTGGGTTGGCCGTGGGCGAGGTCACAGCCTCCGACGTGTTCGTGGCGGTCTCGATCGCGACGCTCGCGTTCGTGCTGGCGCTCAACCGTCTGATCGCGGGTGTGTGCTGGAGTTGCGTGCCGCGGGCCACGTCACGGTCCTCACAGATCCACGCGCGTGCCCAGAGTTCCGGCCTCCGCAAGCGTCGACTTGACAAGGACTGAGAGGCCATGCCGACGAGAAGCGTCGGCGAGAACGTGCCATCCCCCAATACCGGCCGACGCACGCGAGCCGAGACAGTCCGCACCTCGCGGCTGAGGAGGAGACCCGACAGCGAGCAGGGACGAGTGTCCTCCCGTTTCGTCTAATGCGATGGCGGCGCTGTGGGCCGAAAACGGGTCGCGTCCTCCAACTGTTGTCGATCAGTTGCCGTCATGGCGACGGCGTAGGTTCCCCCAAGTCGATGACGACGGTGAAGGAGGCCGACGCCGTGAGAGGTACCGTACGGCCGTCGGCGGAGGTAGAGGCAAGGATCGATCAGCTGTTGGTTGGTGGGCCGGCGGCTGAGGATCCGCGGGGCGCGTGTCGGAGCTGGCGTCGCTTGGCGTGAAGCTGGTGATCCAGCCCGCGGTCGAGGAGGAGTTTGACGCGTGGCCGGGTCGCGTTCGGTGTCAGCGCAGGTCGCAGGCGCCGCCGGGGAAGCGCGACGGGTTCCGCTCGCGGAGCGTGCAGGCGCGGAGGGCCCGATCGATGTTGTGATCCCGCAGGTGCGGGAGGCCGTCGAGCCGTTCGTCTCCAAGCTGTTCCCGCGCGGCAAACGGTTTCTGCGGACGGAGCCGTTGAAGGCGATGGTGATCGGCTGCTTCCTCCGCGGGCTGTCGATGCGCGATCCGGAGTCGTTGTGTGAGGGGGCGGGGTTCGGGCAGGTCTCGAAGTCGACGGCGTCGCGGATCTGCAAAGAGCTGCGCGAGCGGTTCGCCGCGGTCCAGGCGTGTGATCTGTCGGCCATCAGGCTGGTGGCGTTGTTCCTGGACGCGATCTGGCTGCCGACCCGCCCGCAGGGCGCCAAGGAGGGCGTGCTATGCGCCTGGGGAATCGGCGGGACCGGTGAGCGGGTGCTCTTGTCGGTGATGCTCGGGATGCGCGAAGCCGAGGAAGACTGGACAGCCCTCGGACGCGACCTGACCGCCCGTGGCATGCCGTGCCCGCAGCTGGTCGTGATCGACGGCGCTCCCGGCCTCAACAACGCCGTCAAGCAGTGCTGGCCGGATGCTGATCGTCAACGCTGCACTGTTCATCGCCTGCGCAACCTGCTGGCGAAGCTGCCCGAGCGCGAGCGCGAGCGGGTTCGCCTCGCCCACTGGCATGCGCTCGACGAAGCCGACAGCGTCCAGGACGGCGAGCGGCGGATGCGGATCCTGATCGGCGAGCTCGCAGGCGCCGGCTACCACTCAGCTGCCGCCTGCCTCGCCGATCACCCGCCCGCGCTCCTGGTCCATCTTGAGTATCCGCTCCGGCATCGACGCGAGTGGCGCTCGACGCGCCTGCTCGAGCGCTCGCTCGGCGAGGTCCGCCGGCGCCCCAAGGTGATCGGCCGGTTCCCCGGCGAGCACAGCTGCCTATCGCTGTGCTGGGCGGTGCTGGACCTGATCATCACCCAGTCCACCCGGGTCGTGTTCACCGAGCTCGAACTCCAGGCGCTCAAGCGGATCGGTGACAGTCACTCTGTCCCCAGCCCACAGGAGGTGGTTGCAGTCTGAAGTATAATGGTGGCTATTGTCACGAACC
>DAHUYL010000124.1 GCA_027315255.1 Solirubrobacterales bacterium
CGGGCGCCAGCGCGGACGTGGCCTGACCGACCACCACCGCCTACCGGTGCTTTGTCGGGTTGACCGCGATCGTCGTGCGGCCTGGCGAGCCGGCGGCGAGCGCGTGGCCTGAACTGGTCGTCGCGGTTGCGTGTGCATGATCGCCGGCCTGGGTGCAGGTCACGGTCGGGTGTGCGGGTCTGCAGGGCGCGTGCGATCCGCGGCGTTGGGGGGAGCCGCACGGTGTCGGTGTCGCAGAGCAGAGCCCGGGCGGGTCTGGAGGCTTTCGTGGAAGCGGCGTAAGCTCGACAGCATCGAGGTTTGTGGTTGGGGTGGTGCGGATCGGCTGCGTATGGCGGCGTGGGTGCGCTGGGTGTGGTCGCGGGGCGGGTGCTGTTGAGGTTGTGCCGGTCGGCGGCCGGGGTGGGCTCGTCGACGCCCGTCCCGCGGACCGCCGAGCCGCCGGTGACGGGACGGCCCCGCCGATTGGAGGCGAAGCGAGGTGGGTTGGCAGAGCTGTCCCGGTGCCGCCGCGACCCGCGGTGCGCTCGCGGCCCTGGAGTCGAGCGCTCGACGTAACAAAGCGCTGGTAGCCATCTGCGGTCATCCACAGGTTATCCGGCGCTGCCAGTGCCAGCGAGCCGCCCGAACCGCCCTGACCGATCGCGACCGACAGGATCGGCACGGTGACATCCGCAATCGAGCGCAGCAGCATTGCGATCGCGGTCCCGACGCCGGCCGCTTCGCCGGCGGCGCTCCCGTCCGCCCCAGGTGAGTCGATCAACGTCAAGATCGGTATCTGCAGCCGGTCGGCAAGCTCGACCAGACGCGCGGCCGTCCTGTATCCGGCGGCCGTCGTCTGATCGCCTGACTGAGAGACGAGGGCAATCGTGCGCCCGTTCCGGCGTCCGAAGCCGCATCTGATGCTGTGGTCGACTCCGCCTACGCGATCGCCGCTGATCTCGAGCAGCTCGTCGAAATAGGCCCGCAGATACTCGGCACCGCTCGGGCAGCGGCTGGCCGCGACTCTCAGGTGCCAGCAGCGCCAGCGCCAGCGCGAGCCGCTCGCGCAACTGCGGCGCCGCCAGCACGGCGTCGACCATCCCATGGGCGAGCTTCCCCTCCGCAGTGAACGCCGCGTCGTCGCCATCGCCGCCGTCGCGTACCCGGGATCCGGCGAACGCGACCGCCGCCCCAGCCTCGGCCAGCCTCAGGTCGGCGCCTGTACCGATCGACGCCCACACACCTCCAGTGGTCGGATGGCGGCACACGCTGATGTGGGGGACGGTTGCGGCCGCGAGCCGGGCGAGCGAAGCCGCCACCCGCGGCATCTGGATCAGCGAGCGCATCCCCTCCTGCATCCGGGCGCCGCCGGAGCGCAGCACGGTGACCAACGGCACGCGCTCAGCCGCCTCGACCGCTGCCAGGATCCGCTCGCCCTCGGCCTCCCCATCGTGCCGCCGATGAACGCGAAGTTGAAGGCGACGAGGATGCAGCTGCGCCCGCGACCGTAGCCCGCCCGGCCGTGACTGCCTGCTCGTCGCCCGTGCGCCGGCGCGCCTGCTCGACCGCGCGCGATTCGGCCGACTGGTTCGATGACAAAGTCATCCAGTGGCTAGTCCTCTCCTCGGTTGCGGAAACTGGCCAGCCCGCCGCCGCGTCGTCGAGTAGTGACCGCTCGGGATCGCGCGGTGCGTCTAGAGCGTCGCGCGGAGGTGATCGAGCGCCGCCGCGACTCCGCTCGACGCCACCGGCACCCCGCTCATCGAGAGGCCCAGCTCGACGCCGCCGAGCGTCCCGACGAGCATCAGATCGTTGAAGTCCCCGAGGTGGCCGATGCGAAACGCGCGGCCGCGCAGGCGTCCGAGCCCGGCGCCGAGCGACATGTCGAACC
Source organism: Solirubrobacterales bacterium (assembly GCA_027315255.1). Taxonomy (GTDB): domain Bacteria; phylum Actinomycetota; class Thermoleophilia; order Solirubrobacterales; family Solirubrobacteraceae; genus Palsa-465. The sequence goes on from DAHUYL010000124.1 coordinate 1,874, forward strand.
GCTCAAGGACCAGCGCGCGCAGCGAATCGGCATCGGAGCCCGCGGGCAGGAGGATCGCCGTGAGCGAGCCCGATTGCTCTCGCTCGTCGGCGCACACGAGCTCGAGACCCCAGGCACGGACGGCGGCACGAGTCGCCGCCGCGTGCCGCTGGTGGCGCGCGAACACGGCGGGCAGCGTCTCCTCCTCGAGCATCTCCAGTGCCTCGCGCAGCCCGAACAGCAGGTTTGTCGCCGGGGTGTAGGGGTACATCCCGTCGCGGTTGGCGGCGATGACCGGGCCCCAGTCGAAGTAGCCGCGCGGCGATCCGCCGCCGGCCGCCGCCGCGAGCGCCTTGTCGCTGACCGCGTTGAAGCCCAGGCCGGGAGGGAGCATCAGCCCCTTCTGCGAGCCGGCGACGGTAACGTCGACTCCCCACTCGTCGTGCCGGTAGTCGATCGACGCGAGCGACGAGATCGTGTCGACGAGCAGCAGCGCCGGGTGTCCGGCGGCGTTGATCGCGGAGCGGACCTCGGGCACGCGGCTCGTGACACCGGTTGAGGTCTCGTTGTGGACGACCATCACCGCCTTGATCTGGCCGAGGCGGTCCTCCGACAGCCGTGCCTGCACCGCCTCGGGTGCGACGCCGCGGCGCCAGTCACCCGGGACGAGCTCCACGTGCAGCCCGAGCGTCCTGGCCAGCTCTGACCAGAGCGCTGCGAAGTGACCCGTCTCGAACGCCAGCACGCGGTCGCCCGGCGCCAGCACGTTGACCAGCGCCGCCTCCCATGCGCCGGTACCCGAGCTGGGGTAGATCACGACCGGGCCGCTAGTGCCGAACACCCGGCGCAGTCGCGGCAGCAGCTCGAGCACGAGCCGGACGAACTCCGGACCGCGGTGATCGATCGTCGGACGCGCGATCGCCTCCAGCACGCGTGCGGGCACGTTGGTGGGGCCGGGAATCTGCAGGAAGTGACGCCCTGGGCGCCTTGCTGAGCTCATTGCGTCCCGAAAGTCGTGGTTGGCCACTGCGGTAGATTCCGCTGGCTCGAAGCCGAGGACCGTAACAGAGAGCCCACGATGGCCAGCATCGCCTCCGCCGAACACCACGCAGCCGCGACTGACATCGTCGAGCTCCAGGCGGCGCTCACCGCCGCCTGCGACGGCGAGGTGCGCGGCGACCCGTACACGCGTCACCTGTTCGCCCGGGACGCGAGCATGTATGCGATCGAGCCGCTGCTGGTGGCGTTCCCGCGTCACGCCGCAGACGTGACGGCGATCGTGCGCGTCGCGGGGCAGGCAGGCGTGCCGGTGCTGGGGCGCGGTGCGGGCACGAGCCTCGCCGGGCAGACGGTGGCCCGCGCGGTCGTCATCGACTTCTCGCGGCACATGCGCAGGATCCTCGAGCTCGTTCCGGAGGCGCGCACAGCACGCGTCCAGCCCGGGGTGGTGCAGGACGACCTCAATCGGGCGGCACGCAAGCACGGGCTGATGTTCGGCGCCGACACGTCGACGAGCAATCGCGCGACGCTCGGCGGCATGATCGGCAACAACTCGTCGGGCAGCCATTCGGCGCGGTTCGGGACCACGCGGGACCACGTGCGCGCACTCGACGTGGTGCTCGCCGACGGCTCGGCTACGACCTTTCGGCCGACCACGCCCGACGAGTGGCAGCGCCGGGCGCAGAAGGAGTCGCTCGAGGGCGCAATTCTCCGCGAGCTGCCGGAGATCGTCGATCGCAATCGCGACTCGATCCTTGCCGGCCACCCCAGGTTCTGGCGCCAGTCGGGCGGCTACCGGGTCGACGAGCTCGCCCGTGCCGAACCGCCGTTTGACCTTGCCAGGTTCGTCGTCGGCTCGGAGGGGACGCTCGCCCTGGTGACCGAAGCGGAGGTGGGGCTGATCCCTGCGCCCGCCGCCCAGGCGATCGCCGTCGGTCACTTTCACTCGACGGCCGACGCGATCGCGGCCGCCGACGACGCGCTCGGGCTCGACGCCGCCGCGGTCGAGCTGATGGACCGCCTGATCCTCGATCTCTCCCGGGAGCGGCCCGAGTACGCGGCACTGTCGAGGATCCTCGAGGGCGAGCCGGACGCGCTGCTGTTCGTGACGTTCTTCGCCGACGAGGAGGCCGAGGCGAACGCCCAGGCCGCGCACCTCGCCGGCGAATGGAAGCGTCACGGCCACGGGTATCACACGCTGCTGGCGAGCAGCCCGGAAGATCGCGCCGCACTCCTGAAGGTGCGCAAGGCCGGCCTCGGCCTGGTGATGGCGGCCAGTCGCGGCAGCCGCCGCCCGCTCGCGTTCGTCGAGGACACGGCCGTGCCGCCCGAGCGCCTCGGCGAGTACGTTCGCGAGTTCTCCGAGCTGCTCGAGCAACACTCGTTGAAGGCCGGCTTCTACGGCCACTGCTCCGTCGGCTGCCTGCACATCCGTCCGTTCATCGACCTGCGCGTGCCGGCCGAGCGCAGGACGATGCGGCGGGTCGCCGAGGAGGTGCTCGAGCTCGTGATCCGCTACGGCGGCGTCAACTCCTCAGAGCACGGCGACGGCCTCGCTCGCAGCGAGTTCAACCGTCGCATGTTCGGCGAGGGGATGTACGGCGCGATGCGCGAGGTCAAGCACCTGTTCGACCCCCACGAGCGCTTCAACCCGGGCAAGATCGTCGATGCAGCGCCGATCGAGCGGGACCTCCGCGACCCGGCGCTGCCGCCGGCCGGGCCGCTCGCGACCCACCTTCGGTTCCCGCACGGCGGCATGCGCGACGCAGCCGATCGCTGCATGAACATCGGCGCCTGCCGCAAGACCGACGCCGGCGTGATGTGTCCCTCCTACATGGCCACCCGCGAGGAGGAGCACGCCACCCGCGGCCGCGCGAACGCGCTCGTCAAGGCGCTGTCGTCGCCCGATCCGCGTTCGGCGCTGGGCGACGAGCGCCTGCACGAGATCATGGACCTTTGCCTCGAGTGCAAGGCGTGCAAGCGCGAGTGCCCGCTGAACGTCGACATGGCGTCGCTGAAGAGCGAGTTCCTCGCCCATTACAACGACGTGCACGGAACGCCGCTGCGCGCGCGGATGTTCGCCGCGGTGAGGACGCTCAACCGCCTCGGCGCGCTGACGGCGCCGCTTTCGAACCGCGCCCTCGAGCTCCGGGCTGTACGCCGCGCGCTCGATGCCGGCCTCGGGATCACGGCGCAGCGGCCGCTGCCGCGGTTCGAGCGCGACACGCTCGTTCGGTGGTTCGACCGGCGGCCGTCGCGTCGCGTGCACGCACCACGGGGGACCGCCGTGTTCCTGGCCGATTCGTTCACGACGTACAGCGAGCCGGCGATCGGACGCGCATCCGTCGAGCTGCTGGAGCTCGCCGGGTGGCAGGTCGAGCTGTACGCACGCGGCTGCTGCGGCCGGTCGAGCATCTCGAAGGGATTGCTCGACCACGCCAGGACGCAGGCCCGGCGCCTCCTCGACGACCTCGGCCCGCTGGCCCAGCGGGGGGTCCCGATCACCGGCTGCGAGCCCTCGTGCGCGCTCACCCTGCGCGACGAGTACCTCGATCTGCTGCCCGACGATCCGCGAACGGTCGCCGTCGCCGGTCAGACCAGGCTCGTCGGCGAGCTGCTGCTCCAGGCGATCGACGAGGGCAGCCTCGAGCTCAGTGACAAGTCCGCACTCGCGGGGCGGCGCATCGTCTTCCACGGACACTGCCACGAGAAGGCCGTGACGGGCACGCAGGCGACGGTGGAGCTGCTGCGCCGGATTCCCGGCGCCCGTGTCGAGGAGCTCGACGCGGGGTGCTGCGGGATGGCAGGCTCGTTCGGGTTCGAAGCCGAGCACTATGGCCTGTCGATGGAGATCGGGGGCTTGCGACTGTTTCCGAGCCTGCGCGACGAGGCCCCGGACACGATCGTCGCCGCGACCGGCGTCTCCTGCCGCCAGCAGATCTCGCACGGGACCGGGCGGCGGGCGCTGCACCCGGTCGAGCTCGTGCGGCTGGCGGTCGCTTGACCTCACCCGTTGCTCCGGACAGCGGGCTGGTACCCCATGTCGTGACTTGAAGACGTCGCGCCACGTATCGCCACATCATCATCGACTGCCCCATCCTGCTCGCGCCGGGCTCGCCGCTGCCGCATCGCTGCGTTCTTCAGCTGACGAGACCCGGAGGCTGGCCCGGCGATCGAACGGAGACCGAGAACCCGCAGGCTTCCGGGCAGCGTACGGCTCAACGAGCTGCGGTGATCGGCATACATCCCAAACGGGTACCATCTTGGTATGAGCAAGCAGATCGCGGTGCGCCTCGATGACGATCTCGTCGCGTTTGTCGACGAGATCGTTCAGAGCGGACGCGAGCGCAGCCGGGCGGCGGTCCTCACCCGCGCGCTCGAGCGCGAGCGACGGCGCGTGGTCGCCTCCCGAGACGCAGAGATCCTGGCCCGCACCGGCCCCGACCCCGAGCTCGCCGGCCTCGCCGAGCACATCGCCGGAACCCCGATCGACGGTTGATGCGACCGATCCATGTTGCGCGCCTGGACAAGCCGCGACCAGTGCTGCTGCTCACTCGCGGGGCCGTCCGAACGCACCTCAACACAGTCACCGTCGCTCCGATCACGAAGACGATCCGAGGGCTGTCGACCGAGGTTCTGTGCGGACCAGCCAACGGCCTCGAGGATCGCTGTGTCGTGACTTGCGATCACATCACGACCATCCCGACCGACCGCCTGGGTCGCCAGATCGGCCATCTGCTCGACGAGCAAGAGACCCAACTGACACGCGCCGTTCACGCCGCGTTCGATCTCGACACCGACTGACGCCAGCCAACCCAAACGGCCGAGCCGCATCAGGGCTCCAACCGGCCGAAAGTCGCGATGCGCCGCTCCGCGCCGCCGCCGCCTGAAGACGAAAGCGCCGGCTCGAAGGCCGGCGGCCTCCCTCGTGCTGAACCGGCTTCTGGTCGCCATTGCGATCACCAGCAGCGACTACTGTCCGAGGTTGAAAGCGGTCGCGAGCGGCGGCGCCACTACACACGTGCTTGACGCCTATACGGGCCACATCGGCGTCGCGGCCGCGTCCGTGTGCGAGCGGCAGCGCCCAAGTCGGCTGCAAGATGCCTGGGTTCGTTCCGTTGCGACAGCGAACGGAGGCCATGGCGGGCTTCCGCTTCGACCCGAGCGTTAGCACGAAGCTTGCAAGCAGCGGGGCCCGGCTCGTGCTCGAGTTCCGCGCCAAGCGGGGCAGGCGAGCACGAGTCGGGGAGACGCCCCCCCGACGCGGCAGCAGGTCCGGTCGTGCGGGCGATCGTTGGCGTGGCAAACCGATCGCCGGGGCGAGAACGATCGACACGACTCAGGGTTGCCCAAAGCAATCGTTGACCGCCGTCGCAGTGGACGCGGGCGATCGCCGTGGTTGCCCGTCGCCGGCCTCCGTCACTCTTAGGGCGCCGGGTCGAGACTAAGTAGGTCCGCCAGCTGCGCAGCCGACTCGGTCGGCGAAACGCCGACCGTTGTGACCACAACGCGAGCGATGTTGTAGATCCGCTGCCGCTCGTCCCCGTATTCGAGCAGGTCGAAGAGCTCACGGGCAGCTCTGCCCCTCCACCGTGCGAACAGTTGATCGCGGTCTCCTTCGACGAGCACGGTGCGCTCCGCTCGATCTAGAAGCCAAGGCTCCAGACATCGAGGCCGCCCGCGACTCGTGAGCTGACGGTCCATGTCTTGCGCGCCGGAGCCGATGTTCAGCATGATCGGGACAGAGCCGCGCTGTCGGTCGAGCTCGTCAAGCATGGGGATCACAAGGTGCGGGTCCTGCACGACGTCGATCCGCTCCCGGCAGGGATTGGCAGCTGCAAGGATGTCGTCGAGGTCCTTGTGTATGACACGGTGCTGGACCTCGAGGATCTCGCCGATCGTCGACTTTCCGACCCCACTAGGCCCAATTACGTAGACATTCGAACGCATCCGGCCACCCTAGGCGACCCGTAGACCCGCCCGCGCGGCGATGACGTCCCAGTCGGTTCTCTGGCCGAGCGGCCACGGCAAAGTGCTCGTTCGCCCCGTCAGCGATCGCCAACCGCCGGCAGTGACCAAGCGCCAGTGAGCGAACCTGACGGGTCAGCGATCCGCACCGACGTAGCTGTCGCTCCGTCGCCGAAGGGCCGTGATCGGCCGGCTTCTACATCGGAACCGCCGCGGAGTGAAGGAGCAGGCATTTGCCGTCGGCGCCTCCCGCCGTAGAAACTCCACAAGGTGACTTTCCGGTATCAGGCATCTGCCTCGCCTGGCGCGTTCTTTGACGCGCTCGAGGTGGAGGACGACGAGGTGATGATCGTCACGCTGCTTGTCGATCGCGAGGACGACGAGCGGTTGATCCTGCGCCACGGCACCGCCGTGCTCGCGGCGCCAGATTGCGGTGGGATGTCGTGGGGAGTCTGGGGGTCGCATCAGGCGCGGAAGGTGATGGCGCTTTGTCCGGAGACCGCCCCTGCGGCGTTTGTACATGACGGCGGCACTTGGCTGGCCGCGCGCGCCGTGCTGGAACTGGATCGTGCTCGTCAGTGGCTGAGGGTGCTGAGCGAAGGTGCGACGGCAGGGGCACCGGTCCGGTGGCCAGGCGCCGACGGGTTGCCTGCGTTTGAGGCGCAGCTGCGGCAGCCGACATCGTTGATCCGAATCCTTCCGGGTACGGACACTCCTGCGAGCAGCTTCTTGGCGTCGGCCAAGAGGCCCGCGATGGGGACTGTGTGGGCTGGTGCGGAGCGGCCCGCGCTGCTCGTTCCCAACATGGTTGACCACGGCGGAAGCTGGTATGACCCGGCTCTGTGTCTACTGGGGATGCTCGTCCCAAGCGAGGGTGTCCCGCAGGCCGTCGCGCCGCCGTTTGGCTTGTTCGTCGGGCGGTTGGAGCGCCGTGCATGGCTGAGTGATCTCGCGGGCGATGGCCCAGCGTTCGAGGCGCTGCACGTCTACATCGGATGGGACCCGGGTCGCATCGACCTGACGGATCTCGTGGTCGACCTCGAGCAGTTCGTGGACGGCGAGCTCGTCAATCAGCTACGGGCTCCTCTGGAGGACACAAGCATCAGTGACGAGGTCCGACAGGCAGGAGCGTGCGTCACGTCCCTGCCAACCTTTGGGCGAGGAACCGCGTCTCGCGTTTCGTTGACGACACGGGAGGGCGCGCTGCTTGATCGGATCGGCCCGCACCCCCTCGTCGAGTCGATCCACATCGGCCTTACGACCAACGGCCAGGAGCAGCCGCCGATCGTGATCGGGAACCAGAATCCTCCGCCGGGGCTCGAAGAGCGAGCCGCCAGACAACAGCAAGTGACCGAGCAGGTTGCCAGGCTGGCATCCCTAGGCGCAGAGGCGCGACAGCTGGTTGATCGCGTCGCCGCGGAAGAACGCCTAAAGCTGGAGATCACCAGCGCACGAGAGGAGCTCTTGGTCCACGATCCGTTCTTCGGGCAGGACCCTGACGACTGGCGGCTTCTTGACGATGTCTCGGTGCCGGTCCGCGTGCTCACCGCAAAGATCGCGGACAGCACACCGACGATCGCTGGCCACGTACAAGCCCGCTACCGGCCGAAAGCGCCGATGCATGACCGGTTCTGGATCTGGCGCGACGGAGGATTCTCGCTCGGCGGTTCGCCGACAACGTTCGGCCACTCCCCGGTGTGGATCCGCCGCGTATCTCCGGCCGACTCCGACGTCATGCGGTCTGTCTTTGAGGGTCTGTGGTCATCAGAGCACTTCCGCGACATCCCGCGGCTGCAATGATCACGAGTTGCGAAGCGGGCTATCGAGACACCCCTTTGTCGCCATCTGGCCTCTCATCCAGAGGGCTGCTCTCGGCTGAGACCGGAAGTCCGGCCCACCCTTGGTGAGAGCAAAGCAGGGCCGCGGCACGAGATGGCTGCGCTCCCCGCTCGTCGCCACGACCGCGAGCGGCTCGGTCGCGGCGCCGATCCGCCACGTCTTCCCTCCTGTCCGCGCATTGGGGGGACGGCGTCGGCGACGCGGAGAATGCTCCTCGTGGCGAGAAGGCAGGTGAGCACCAAGCCCGGGGTTCGTTTGCTCTCCTCCGGCTGGTCATCGGTCGGTTCCCGCTATCTCGGATCCGGGGGGCGGGCTCGGTGCGCCCAAGAGCATCAGGGCGGTCGCGTAGCAGCCGATGGCGGCGAGAGCGAGCAGGGCCAT
>DAHUYL010000140.1 GCA_027315255.1 Solirubrobacterales bacterium
GAGCCACGCCTCGAGCACGTAGTGCCAGCCGCCGTAGTGGTAGAGCGGAAAGCTGCAGACGACGCCGCGGACGTCGTCGCGGTAGCTGCCGCCACCGGCGCGCGAGCGCAGCCGGCTGGCGCGATGGCTGACGAGCACTCCCTTCGGGCGGCCGGTGCTGCCGCTCGTCAGGTAGAGGATGTGCGGGTCGCAGTCACGGAGCGACGGCGTGAGTGGGGGGGTGCTCGACGCCGATTCGCAGGCTGAGTCGAGGTCGCTCGCAGCCGGCGGGTTGCGCGCGCAGATCGCCGCCAGCTCGGCGACTCCGAGCGAGACGCCGAGCTCGCAGGTCGAGCGATCGCAAACGAGGAGCCGCGGCTGCAGGTAGTCGAGCACTTCGCGCGCCTCGGGTTCGCTCAGCTGCGGCGAGAGCGGTGCGAACACGGCCCCGAGCCGGGCACACGCCAGCATTCCCGTGAGGTTGTGGAGGGCCGGGCCAGACCACCAGGCGAGGATCGACCCGCGGTCGACGGCGCGGCCGCGGAGCACGTTGCCCAGCCGATTCGCGTCGCGGTCCAGCTGACCGAATGAGATGGAGTCCCCGCCGAGCGTCGCAGCCGGTAGATCAGGCACACGGCAAGCTAGGTCGGCGACGATCGAGCCGATCAGCAGATCCACGCAAGAATGTTATATTAAAAATCCAAATGGAGCAGGAGGTGCTGATCGCCGGCATCGGCGGCCAGGGGATCCAGCTGGTCGGAAAGACCTTGGCGCTCGCCGCGACGCTTGCCGGCAGGCACGCGATGCTCGCCGCCGACTACGGCGGCGAGATGCGCGGAGGCCCGTCGCAGGCGACCGTCGTGGTCGGCGACGCGCCGCTGCGGGCGCTGCCGATCGTCCCGGCGGTCGGCGCGGCGCTCGTCATGCACGATCGATTCGTCGGAGCGGTGCCCGAACGGCTCCGCAAGGGCGGCCTGCTGCTCGTCAACTCCTCCGTGGTCGACGTCGATGCGGAGCGCGCCGCGCGGTACGCCTACTTCGAGCTGCCCGCGATCGAGCTCGCGCGAGAGCTGGGAGCGCCGGCGGCGGCCGGGCTTGTGATGCTCGGCGCGTTCGCGCGTCTGAGCGGCGTCGTCGAGCTCGAGCGACTCGTCGAGGCGATGCGCTCGCTGCTGCCTCCATACCGGGAGCAGCACGCCGCGGGCAACGCGACCGCGCTCGAGGCGGGCTGGGCGGCCGGCGCCGATCGCAGCGCGACGGCGGCCGCCGGATGAGCTCCTCCGCTGCCACCTCCGGGCTGGAGCTGCTCGAGGGCTCGACCGCGATCGCGCGGGCGGCGATCACGGCGGGCTGCCGTTTCTTCGCCGGGTATCCGATGTCGCCGTTCACCGGCCTGCTGGAGAGCATGGCCCGCCTGCTCCCGGGCAGCGGCGGGGTCTGCATCAACGCCCAGAGCGAGATCGAGGGCGTCAACATGGCGCTCGGCGCCTCGGCGGCCGGAGCGCGAGCCGCAACAGGTTCGTGCGGGCAGGGAATCGCGCTGATGCAGGAGGCGATCGCCGAGACGGCGCTGAACGAGACGCCGCTCGTGATCTTCAACATGGCCCGCAACCAACAGGACTACTTCCAGTGCACTCGCGGAGGCGGCTGGGGCGACTACCGGACGCTCACGCTCGCCCCGAAGGACATACCCGAGGCGGTCGAGCACACCCAGTTGCTGTTCCATCTCGCCGATCGCCACCGGATCCCCACGATCCTGTACGGCGACCCGCTGATCGCCCAGACGCGGATCGGCGTCCGGATCGACCCGCTCGAGCTGCCGCCGCTGCCCGCAAAGGACTGGGCGCTCGACGGGTCTCGGGGCGGCACCGGCCACTCGCGGCAGATCTGGACCTGGGCGATGGGCAAGGCGACCGACCCCGGACCGGGGCCCGACCGCCACTGGCAGGCGATCGCCGAGAAGTTCGAGCGGATCGGCGCCGTCGAGCAGCGCTCGGAAGGCTTCGGTCTGGACGGCGCCGAAACGGTCGTGGTGGCGTTCGGGTCCGCTGCGAAGTTCACCGCCCATGTCATCGAGGAGCTGCGCGATGCCGGGCACTCGATCGGGCACTTCCGGCCGATCACGCTGTGGCCGTTTCCGGGGGAGGCTCTGGCCCGCGCGACCGAGCACGCTCGGCGAGTGCTCGTGTTCGAGCTGAACGCCGGGCAGATGCTCGACGACGTCCGACAGCATGCGGCGGACCGCAGCGCCGTCCTGCCGATCGGCGGGGTCAGTATCCACGAGTCGGGGCTGAGCTACGGGCCGTTGCTCGACGTGCCTGTGATCCGGGAGCGGATTCTCGCGGCGATGCGCGGACGTCGTAGGTTGGCTGCCCGCGCCGGCCTGTCGGCGGGGAGCCGGGGATGAGCGAGGTGATCGCAACCGATCGGCCTCCCGAGGGCGCGGCCGACAGGGTCGCCGAGTTCCGTCCGTCGCTGATCGTCGGCGAGCACTCGCTCTGTCCCGGGTGCGGCGAGCCGGTTGCGCTCCGGATCCTGCTAGAGACCCTCCAGGAGCTGGGCATCGTCGAGCGCGCGATCGGCGTCGTCGGTCATGGCTGCTACGGCAGCTTCGTGCGGATCATGGATGTCGACGTGCTCCAGTGCCTGCACGGGCGCGCGCCGGCCTGCGCCACGGGGATCAAGCGCGTGCAGCCCGCTGCGGCGGTGTTCACGCTCCAGGGCGACGGGGACATGGTCAGCGAGGGGCTGGCCGAGGTCCTCCACGCCGCGGCCCGCGGCGAGAACATCACCTGCATCCTGCTCAACAACGGGGTGTTCGGCGACACCGGCGGCCAGCAGACCGCCACGACCGTGCTGGGCCAGCGCACGAAGACCAGCCTCGATGGTCGCGATCCCGTCAGCCACGGTCATCCGATCCGGATCGCGGACATCGTTGCGGGCATCGACGGCGTCGGTTACGTCGCCCGCGGCACCGTCGGCACGGCGCGAGGGGTGGCGCGCACCAAGCGGATGGTCCGGTCGGCGCTCGAGACCCAGCTCGCAGGGAAAGGCTTCAGCCTCGTCGAGATTCTGACGATGTGCCCGACCGGATGGTTCGTCGGTGCGCCGCAGGGCCCCGACTACATGGAGCAGTCGATGGCGCGAGCGTACGCACCGGGCGAGCTTCGGGTTTCGCTGGGCGACGAGCGGTGAGTGAGCTGGCGTCGGCCAGCCCAAAGCTCGTCCGGTCGAAGACCAGCGATGCGGTCGCCGAGCGTCTGCTGGAGATGATCTTCGCGGGGACGATGCAACCAGGCGACCGGATCGACCTGGACGCCGTCGCCGAGCAGCTGGGCGTCAGCCGGGCTCCCGTTCGCGAAGCGCTGCTGTCGCTCGAGCGCGACGGTGTGATCGAGATGCCGTACCACCGCGGGACGTTCGTCGCGCAATTCGACGCCGGGACGCTGCGGGAGGCGTTCGAGCTGTACGGCCTCCTGAATGCGGTGACGAGCGCGCGGGTCGCTCGCCGCGGCGATCCTGCCGTGATCGCCGCGCTCGAGCGTCCGGCCGCAGACGTGGCGAGCGCGACCGGGACCGAGGAGTTCGAGCAGGCCGCGCGAGAGTTCCGTCGCGTCTTGAACGTCGCCGCCGGCGGACCTCACCTGCGCGGGCTGCTGCGCACGTTCGGCGGCCTGCTGCCGGTCGCCGCCCGGCTCTCGATGGATCGCTCGGTCGAGCAGGAACGAGTACTGATCGCGACCGAGCTCGAGGCGATTCGCGCCGGTGATGCCGAACGCGCCAGCGCGATCACGCTCGAGCACCTGCGCCTGCTTGGCGAGCACGCGGTCGAGACGCTGCGTCGCCGTGGCGTTCTGCCCCCGGACGACGGCGGCGCGGAGCCGGTCGACCGCGTCATCGGCGTCAGGCTCGAATCCCAAGGAGACAGGCGGTGAGCGGCGCGCTCGTGATCGAGGTGGAGCGCTGCAAGGGCTGCGAGCTCTGCATCGCGGCCTGCCCGCCGCGTGTGCTCGAGATGTCGCGGGAGGTTAACGCCACGGGCTACCGGTACCCGATCCTGCATCCCGGCTGCACCGGCTGCACCGCGTGTCAACTCGTCTGCCCCGACGCGGTGTTCGAGGTCTACCGCCTGAGCTCTGGTTAACCACGTCCGCCCGGGCTGGTGGGCCCGGGCGGACGTTCCCGCCTCACCACCGGAGTGATGGGCGAGGAGGGGTTGGTGCTAGCCGAGACCCCAGAGCTTCTTGAACTGCTGCTTGTAGTCGACGACGTTGGCGAACAGCGTGCTTCCCGCGTTTGACGGAAGGTTCGCCGAGGTGATCGTCCAGTACGGCAGGGTGCTGTCGTTGAGGTCGACCGCATAGGACTGATGCGTGAACAGTCGCGCCAGCAGATCGATCTCGCGCCAGTAGACCTCGGGGAAGCTCGTGCCCACGCCGCTCAGCACGTAGTTGTGTGCCTTGATATACGCGGCGACCGTCCCGTTCATGCTGATCGTCACGATCTTGGTGTTGTTGATGCTCGCGCCCTTGAGCGCCGTCGGCACACCGGTGACCATGTCGTCGTAGCCGTCCCACAACCATTGGATGTTCGGGTTGGCCTGGAGGAAGCTGCTGATCCGGGTAGGCAGATCCGCGCCGATGCTGGTGACGGGCGGTGCGAGGATCTGCGTCTGGCACGAGGGGCAGTACTTCTTGAACGTCGCCAGCGCCGCCGACTGCTCGACGACCATGTTCGGGAACGCAGGCGGGACGACGACGCCGACGCTCATCGACTTGCCGGTCGCGTTGGCGAGGATGTAGTCGGCAACCTCCTCGCCCTGGATGTGGTTCAGGGTGTTGCCGGCCACGACGCCGGTCAGTCCGCCGCCTGTGTTGTCCGCGACGAACGCCTCCAGGACGGGAACGTGCTCGGCGGCCAGGGCCGCGAGCTGCTTTGCGAACAGCACCTTCGGGAACCCGGAGCCGATCACCGCGGCCGGCTTGTTGCTGACAGCCTGCTGGTAGGCGTCCGCGATCGTCTGGGACGAGGCACCGGCGTTCAGACGCTTGAGCGTCCACCCGAGCAGGCTGGTCGCGCTCTGGATGATGTTGCCTTCCACCGCGCACGCGGGAACGCCGCACTGGATGAAGTCGATCACCTTGCCCTTCGGGATCGGCTTGCCGACCGGCGTGGTGATGCCGATGCTGGTCGGTCGTTTCATGAACGTCGCGTTGGCCGCGGCGGCCGCCGGGAATGCGCTGGCGGCCCTGGCGGCCGGCTGGCGCGCGGTGGCGCCGGCACTCAGGCTCGAATCGGCGATCGCGCCCACCAGGAGCACGCTCGCGGACGCGCAGGCAGCCGCGGCGAGCCGCGACCGTACAGACGTGAATCTCACTGAATCTCTCCTTCCACTCACGGCAACACCTCTCCACGAAGTCGAATCCTGCGCCGGCCACACCGACTCGGCTACACCAAGCGCTTGCTTGGTAGCGTAGTGCGTCCGCCGACGCTCTGTCAAGCGCTTGTTTGGGAGCGTTCCCTGGACCGGCCCGCGTGGCGCCGGTGGGCTCAGCGGTCGGTCGCGGCGCGGATCGCGACGAGCCATCCCGGCAGCTCGCCACCCCCGTCGACGCGGAGCTCGGCGCCGCTGACGTGTGCGGCCAGGGGCGATGCGAGCAGCACACAGGTGGCGGCGATGTCCTCCGGTGTCGCCATCCGGCCGCGCGGGATCGTGCCCGACGCGGCAGCGACCGCCTCGGGGCCGCCGTAGTGACGCGCGGAGCCGTCGGTCGCGACCAGCCCCGGAGTGATCATGTTGACCCGCACCTTCGGTCCCCACTCGAGCGCCAGCGCACGCGTCAACGTCGCGAGCCCCGCCTTGGACGCCGCGTAGAGCGCGATGCCCGGTGCCGGGCGCAGCTCGGCGACGCTGCCGATGTTGAGCACGAGACCGCCGTCCTGCTGGTCCTGCATGATCGTGTTCGCCCGCTGGGCGACGTGAAACGGCGACAGCAGGTTGAGGGTCACGACCGCGGCTGCTCGGTCGGCGGGCATCGTCGCGGCAGGCCCCGGAGCGGTGCCGCCCGCGTTGTTGACGACCACGTCGAGCCGTCCGTGACGCTCGACGGTGGCATCGACGACCCGGGCGGCCTCAGCCGGATCGCGCACGTCGGCTTGCACGAATGAGATCCGCTCCGGAAGCTCCTCCGGCACGCGACGCCCGCAGACGACCACGCGCGCGTCGCGTGTGGCGAACGCCGCTGCGATCGCGCCCCCGATCCCGCGCGTACCGCCTGTGACGAGCACGACGGTGCCGGAGAAGTCGAGCTCGGCCACGGGCTCAGACGATGCCAGCCCGCTGCCCGATCAGCGTGCGCAGGGCGCGGCGCCCGCCGCACAGCAGCTCGCTCGACTTGGCCCGCTTGAAGAACAGGTGCGCGTCGTGCTCCCAGGTGAAGCCGATCCCGCCGTGCAGCTGGATCGACTCGCGTGAGATCGCCAGCAGCGCGTCGCCAGCCACGAGCTGCGCCAGCGGGCCGACCACGGCGAGCTCGTCGGGCGCGCCCGTGACCGTCCACGTGGCGTAATAGGCCGTCGATCTGGCGGGTTCGAGTGCGACGTGAAGGTCGGCGCAGCGATGCTTCAGCGCCTGGAACGACCCGATCGGGCGTCCGAACTGGTGCCGGTCGTGGAGGTAGGCGAGCGTCAGCTCGAGGCAGCGTGCGGCCGCTCCGATCGACTCCATCGCGGATGCGACGGCCAGCACGTCACGGGCGCGCGCGATCGCCTGCGCGCCGGCCGCCGGAGCGGTCAGGCAGGCCGCCGGCGCCGACGAGAGGGTGAGCGTGGCGAGCGATCTCGTCTGATCGAGCGTCGGCTGGGCATCGAGCTGGGCTCCTGGACCGGCGAGCTCGACGGCGAGCAGCGCCGGCTGGTTGTCGAGCGTCGTCGCGAGCAGGGCGAACTCCGCATGCGCTCCGTCCGCGACGAACGGGACGGTGCCGCTGACGGTGATCGCTCCGCCTCGGCTGGTCGCGCTCGCGTGCGCCGCGTCGAGGGCGATCGTCGCAGCTGCGCCGGCGACGATCCGCTCGAGCAGGGGCACGGCACCGTGATGGTCCGCGGCCTCGGACAGTGCCGCGGCCGCGACCACCGTCGGCAGGAACGGCACCGGCAGCAGCGTGCGCCCGAGCTCCTCGAGCGCGATCCCGACCTCCACGAACGAGGCGCCGGCACCGCCGAGCGCCGGGTCGATCGCCAGCGAGGTCAGTTCCATCTCAGTGACGAGCCGCTTCCAGAGCGACCCGGCGAACCCACTGCCCTGCTCGGCGGCGGCTCGCACGACATCGGGAGTCGCGTGTCGCTCGAGGAAGCCGCGAACGGTCTGACGCAGCTCCTGCTGATCCTCGCTGAACTCGAAGCGCACGGCCAGCTATCTCCGCGGCAGGCCCAGGACCCGGTCGGCGATGATGTTGCGCTGGATCTCGTTCGAGCCCGCGTAGATCGTGTCCGCGCGGCTGAACAGGAACAGCGCCTGCTCGCGGTCGAGCTCGTACGGCGTCCCTGTCAGAGTCGTAGCGCCGGGGCCACGGACGTCGATCGCGAGCTCGCCGAGTCGGCGATGCCAGTTCGCCCACAGCAGCTTCGACACCGACGCTGCGCCGGGCTCGATGCTGCCGAGCGTGCGCAGCGCGTGGTAGCGCATCACGCGCAGCTCGATCCAGGCGTCGATGATCCTGGCCGAGATGTCGGGGTCGGCGATCGTGCCGTTGGCACGCGCCAGCTCGAGCACGTGCGCCAGCTCGCGCTCGAAGCCGATCTGCTGGGCGAGCGTGGCAACGCCGCGCTCGAACCCGAGCGTTCCCATCGCCACGCGCCAGCCGTCGCCCGCCTCGCCGACGATGCACGACGCATCGGTCCGAGCACCGTCGAAGAACACCTCGCTGAACTCCGACGTGCCGGTGATCTGGACGATCGGCCTGACCTCGATGCCCGGCTGACGCATCGGCACGAGCAGGTACGAAAGGCCGCGATGACGCTCGGAGCCCGGCTCGGTCCGGACGAGCACGAAGCACCAGTCGGCGAACGCGGCGTTCGACGTCCACACCTTCTGGCCGTCGATCCGCCAGCTGCCGTCCTCGAGCAGCGCGCGGGTGCGCACCGCCGCGAGATCTGAGCCAGCCCCGGGTTCGGAGTAGCCCTGGCACCACAGCTCCTCGCCGCGCAGGATCCCCGGCAGGAACCGCCGCTGCAGCGTGATCGCGCCGAATGTGACGAGCGTCGGCGCCAGCAGATGCTCGCCCATGTGGTTCACGCGACCGGGCGCGTCGGCCTTCGCGTACTCCTCGGCGAAGATCACCTGCTGGAGCAGCGTCGCGCTGCGCCCACCCCATTCGCGCGGCAATCCGAGGCCGATCCAGCCGGCCGCCCCGAGCGCGCGTTCCCACGCCATGCGGAGCTCGATCTCCTCGTGCTCGCGGCCCGAGCCGCCGGTACCGCGCAGCCGCGCGAACTCCCCGCGCAGGTTCTGCTCGAGCCACTCGCGCACCTCTGCGCGGAAGTCGTCGTCCTCCACCCCGTAGCGCAGGTCCACGGATCAATCCTAACTGACCAAGCGCTTGCTAGGTTAATGCGCGGGTCGTTCACGGATCGAGTGAGGCGTCCGCGTCAACTCTTGAACAAGCGCTAGGTTAGTGGGCGCGATGGATCGAGGCAACGGAGTCGCGGGCGCATGAGGGTCGAACCGAGGCTGCACCTCGGGCTCGCCAACTACGGCCCCACGACAGTGCCGGCCCGGTTGCTCGACGACGCCAGCGCGGCCGATGCCGCCGGAATCGACGCGCTCACGCTCGTCGACCACGTCGTCCTCGGCGGAAACCTCGGCCGCTACCCCTACGGCGCATTTCCGGGTGGACCGGAGACGCCCTGGCTTGAGCCGCTGACGATGCTTGCCGGGATCGCCGCCCGGACGTCCAGGATCAGGCTTGCGACGGGCGTCCTGATCGCGCCGCTGCGCGGCGCCGCGGTGTTGGCGAAGGCCGCCGCGACACTCGATCTGCTGTCGGGTGGCCGCCTCGATCTCGGCGTAGGCACGGGCTGGCTCGCGAAGGAGTACGAGGCCGCGGGTCTCGACTTCGCCGATCGGGGCGGCCTGCTCGACGACACGCTGGCGGCGTGTGAGGCGCTGTGGCGGGGAGGGCCGACTGCCTTTTCTTCGCCGCGCCTGTCGTTCGACGACGTCTGGTGCCATCCGACTCCGGCCCAGCGCGACGGGATCCCGCTGTGGCTCGCCGGCGAGCTCCATCGGCGCAACCTCGACCGGATCGTGCGCCACGGCAGTGGCTGGATTCCAAGCCCCACGGCCACGGTAGACGACGTCCGGGCCGGTGTGGATGCGGTGCACCAGGCGCTGGCGTCCGCGGGTCGCGAACCGGGGTCAGTGCGGGTCCGCGTGGCGCTCCCGGTGATCCGCGACGATGACCGTCGTCCGCAGCTCGACCGCAGTTTCGCGGCGGTGCCGGACCTGCTCGCGTTCGGTGCCACCGACGTCCACACGCCGCTCGGACAGTGGTGCCGGAACCCCGCGGACGTGTCTCTCTGCTGTGAGCGGCTGGTCCGAGCGTGGCGCGCGCAGGTCGGCTGAGCCGAACGCCGTCGGTCCGAGCGCTCAGCGGATGCGAACTGCGCGGCGCTCGCTGAAGAGGACGTTCACCGTACGTTCCTCGAACCACCAGCGGCCAGGTTCGCCGCTTCGGTAGACGTCGTCGTAACGTACGTGCAGGACGAGGTCGCTGATGCCATCCGCGCTTCGCTCGAGATGATGGGCGATGCAATAGACGGTGCCTCGCGGCTGCCGACGATCGCCTCCGAGGCAGCACGTCGTGACGTGGTGGACGGTGAGCTCGAACCGGCCCATCTCGACCATCACCCCAGCCAGCCCCTCGTGACCCAGGTACTCGCGCGGCGTGCGCGAGCCGGACAGCACCGAAAGTCGCCCGCCGGCGGCGAAGCATGCGCGCAACGCGTTCAGGTCGCGCCGGTCGACCGCGATCGCATACGCATCCGCGAGGTGCCTGATCGCTGCCAGCTCGGGCTCCCCGAGAAGGTCAGACACCGAACCCACCGTCGACGTTGAGCACCTGGCCGGTGATGTAGCCGGCACGATCGGAGGCGAGGAAGGACACCGCCTCGGCGATGTCCCTGGCGGAGCCGAATCGCCGCAGCGCGATGTTGCGTCGTGCGGCCTCCAGCGCCACGTCGTCGAGCTCGCCTGACGCGATCAGACGCTCTGCCATCCCGTCGCGCAGCATGCCCGGACCGACGCAGTTCGCGCGGATGCCATACCGGCCCTCCTCGGCCGCAAGCGCCCGGACGAGCATCTCGACCGCCGCCTTGGGCACCGCCGAAAGGCCGTCGCGCAATGGGTAGCGTCGGGTCGCGGCGGTGGTGACGGCCACGATTGAGCCATGCGCCTCGCGCAGCGCAGGCAGCGCGGGCGATAGCAGATTGAACAGCGCGGCCGCCTCCTGCTCGAGATGCAGACGCATCACCTCGACGTCGACGGCGCTGAGGTGGCGCTGTGGCACGTGCGGTCCCGCTGCATGGATCACCGTGTGCAGCCCGCCGAAGCGCTGCACCACCTCGTCGACGAGTGACCGTGCTGCGGCCGCGTCGGTAAGGTCGAGCTGGTATCCGGTCGCTTGCCTGCCCTCGGCGTGCACCTGCTTGGCGACGTCCTCCGCGCCGCCGGCGTTGTGGTTATACGTCAGCGCGACATCGGATCCCCGCGTCGCGATCAGATGGCAGATCGCTCTGCCGACGCCGCCGCTTCCACCGGTGACGAGCGCGACGCCGCGACGGTCCGAGAAATCGCCCATGGGTCGGCATTGTCGATCATCGCGACGATCCCACGGGAATCGTGCGACGGAGGTGGTCCGCGGCAACCGGCTGCGGATATGACAGGTCGGCCAGCCCCAGATCGGCCAGCCCCAGACGACTGCGACGGCGCCTTCAGCGCGTCGTCGCTGACTACCGGCGGGGGAGATCCTCTCCAACCGGCTGGCCCCAGGCGAGGAACCCGGTGAGGTTGCACTCGCGCGTTCGCTGGGGATCAGCCGCGGGCCGCTGCGTGACGGGCTCGGCCAACTTTGCCGCCGAAGGGCTGGTCGCGATCACGTCCCGCCGCGGGGCGGTGGTGAGGCGCCTGACGCGCCACGAATTCCGCGGTTCACACGACGTTCGCGAAGTGCTCGAGTCGCGGGCGATCATCAACGGTCTGCGGGCGCTGCTCGCTTCGAGACCAGGCTGTGGCGGCTCCAAGCAGTGCGGTGAACCGGCCGACCCTTCTCGAGTGCGACGCAATACGCCGTTGATCAACGACGAAGGGCCGGCGCTCCGGTCCGGCGGGAGCGGCGACAGCGGCCATGGCCAGACACAGGCACGACGACGGACCGGTCTTCGTCCGGGCGAGGTGGCCGACCGCGGGCGATGATCGCGAGAGGTGTTGGCCGCGCGCGCGGTCTGCGTCTGCGACACCCAGTCCCGGAGCCGAGGCGCGGTCGTCGGACCGCGTCCGAACTCCGGTGCGGCCGGGCGTGACCGCTGACGGACGGCACGCGGCGATCAGGACGAGCGTGGCCTGATCCGCTGCGCGAGCGCGAGACAGGCGCGGTCACCGAGCGACAAGCCCTTGCTCGTCGTCTTCGGGTATCGCTCGGACGGGACCGACGGCGCCGCGGCCGAGGTATCGGCGACAGCGCCCGTTCACGGACGCGAGATGAAGCGGGCGGTCAGTCGACCCAGGGGTTGATGAGATCGACTCCGAGGTCGGCGAAGTGCCGCGAGTTCCTCGTAGCCAGCGCGGCTTTACGGGCGATCGCGATTCCGGCGATCTCGACATCTCGGACTTCCATGCTCAGACCGGCGCGCTGGCGTGCCGCGGCGATCGTGCCGGCGGCGAGCGCCGCGGTCCGGTCAAATGACTGGACGCGACCGTCCAGTTCGTCACTCAGGAGTTGATCGAACGCCGCCGCGAGTTGTGTGCGGCGCTTGCCGGCGTTGAGCAGCTCGAGCCCGGTTCGGATCTCGAATACGGTGATCGATGTCGTCCAGATCGATTCCGCTGGCTGTCTGTCGAGCCAGGCCACCACGGTCGTGTCGGGCGATCGCAACATCAAGGCGGACAGGACGTTGGTATCGAGCAGGATCACGGCTCAAAGCGAGCCGGCTGCACCGGTGAGCCACGGAGTTCCGGGAGTGGATCCTCGAGACCCACCCTGCTGAATCGCGCTGCGATCCTCGAACCGAGGCTCGTGGGTGCCTGGTCCTCGTCACGGACTGCGTTGCGCAAGATCTCCCTGACTTCTTCCTCGGTGCTGCGGCCATGCTGGCGCGCCCGGCGCTGGAGCCGCGCCTTGAGATCGTCGTCCAATTGCCTGATCAGGATCTGGGCCATCGCACGATGATATCATGCTATCAGCGGCGTCAGCCCGAAATCACGCCGGAGCAGTCACGAGAGCGCCGGCGGGCAGGCGCCCCTGCGCTACCCCCTTGCGGACGCAGCCGGCAGCTGTGGGACGCCGGAAGACCCCCTGCAACCCCGTCTCGCCGAACGCCGTAGCTGGGGATGTACTACGCGCTGCCGGGAACACGTTCTGGACATGGTTCAGACGAGCACGGACGGACCCACGACTCAACGAGATAGCCCGCCTACCAGGGCTTTCCCGATGGCCCGGGTGGGACTCGAACCCACGCACGACGGATTATGAGTTGGCTGTACGCAGGCCTTTTCCAGTATCTACGGGCACTCGAGATTGTTTGAGCGCGGCACGGGCGGCTCAGAATTGCTGGGTTCGGGACACGCCTGGGGACACGGTTTGCGCGGTCTTCGCCGGCCGCTGCGCTTCGCGCCGCCGGCCTAGGGGAGAGCAGCGCCGGCACCCAGCCGTGATTACGCGGAGTCGGGCGGGTGTTGGTGAGGTCGGGGGGATTGTGAGCGGTCCTCCATGACCCAGATGAGTCCTGCTAGGCGGTCCGGGAGGCTCTGGCGTCGTGGCGAGGACAGCACGCTGAGGCTGGGCGCGAGCGGCGGTAGCAGCGACGGCCAGCACGATCGCAGGGGATTGACCTGGTGTTCGCGGTAGAAGTCCATCAACGCTTGTTGCTGAGCGGGCTTGTCATCAGCGTGCGCCAGTTGGATCTCCTTGAGTTGCGGCTGGAGTGCCTTCAGTCGATTGGTCGCGCGC
>DAHUYL010000141.1 GCA_027315255.1 Solirubrobacterales bacterium
CGAGAGCGTCGATCTTGGCTGACGGCAGGTCGTAACGCTCGCCATCGGGCAGCGCGTCGCCTATGTTGCCGAGCCCGGCGTGCAGGCTGAGCTGCCGGAGCAGCGTCAGCGAGCGCAAGATCGTGAACCGGTTGGCGTTCAGGTCGTCGATCAGGCCGAGTACCTTCTGCCGCTCGCGCTGGAGCTGGGTCTGGTACAGCTTGCGGTGCCTTGGGTGCAGCTCGACTTCGAGCACCTGCTCCTGCTTGGCCGGGAGGTCGGCGGCGACCTGCTCCTTCGTCCGCCGCCTGACCAGCGGCTT
The DNA here is from genome assembly GCA_027315255.1 of Solirubrobacterales bacterium. GTDB lineage: Bacteria > Actinomycetota > Thermoleophilia > Solirubrobacterales > Solirubrobacteraceae > Palsa-465. Next base: position 302 of record DAHUYL010000141.1, read on the forward strand.
GATCCGGCGCCGCAGCTGGGCGAGCAGCTCGGCGTGGTCCTTGCCCCGGTTCTCGATCGGCCGGGCGTAGTACTCGCGGAACTGCGCCGGATACGGGAAGAGTCCCGGCGCCGTGATCGACAGCAGCGACCACAGCTCCATCAGGTTGTTCTCCATCGGCGTGCCGGTGATCGCCAGCTTGATCCGCGCCTCGAGCTCGCGGACGCTCTTGTACGTCTTCGCCTGGTGGTTCTTGACGTACTGGGCCTCGTCGAGGATCACCCCCGCCCACGGCACCTGCTTGTAGGCGTCGGCCTCCAGCCGCAGCAGCGTGTACGTCGTGATCACGAGGTCGGTGCCGGCGAGCACCTGCTCGAGCGTCCGCCCCGACCTCGCGAGGGTGTCGACGACCGGCTCGATCTGGAGCCCGGGGGCGAACTGCCACGCCTGCTCGACCCAGCCCGAGACGACGCTCGTCGGCGCGACGACCAGGAACGGCCCCGCATCCGGGTCGCGCTCGCGCGCGTGCAGGATCAGCGCGAGCGTCTGCACGGTCTTGCCGAGCCCCATGTCGTCGGCGAGGATGCCGCCGAGCTCGAGCTCCCACAGCGCCGCCAGCCAGCCGAACCCCTCGCGCTGGTAGCCGCGCAGCTGCGCCTCCAGCGTCGGCGGCGGCTCGTGTGCGATCAGCTCGTCGAGCCCCTTCAGCGCCTGCACCTGCCGCTGCCACGCCTGCGCCTGGGCGGTGACCACCCCGAGCGCCGCCAGCTCCTCCCACAGCCCCGTCTGGTAGCGGCTGATCCGCAGCGCGTCGGGCGGCGCGTCGGCCAGCGAGCGGGCCTCGTCGATCAGCTGGCGCAGCGCCTGGAGCTCGGACGCCTCGAGCGAGAAGTGGGCGCCGTCGGCGAGCAGCAGCCGCGCCTCGCCGCGCGCCAGCGCCGCGAACACCTCGGCGAACGGCAGCTCGCGCCCCTCGACCGAGATCGTCACGCCGAGGTCGAACCAGTCGCGCTCGCCGGCGATCTCGACCGTCGCGACGCCGATCTCGAGCGAGCCGGAGACGTCGCGGTAGTCGGGAGGCTCGCCCTCGAGCTCGACCGCGAGCCCCGCCACCTGCGCCAGCGCGGGCAGCGTCTCGGTGCTCAGCAGCATGCTGTCGAGTCCTGTCAGCCGGACGGCCGGCTTGTGTGCCGGCCGTCCGGTGGGGTCCAGCAGGCCGAGCGGCGCCAGCGCCTCGTGCGGCAGGCTGGTCTGCGCCAGCAGCGCGCGCTCGGCGGCCAGGTCGCGAAACGCCTGGGCGCCGGCGGCACTCGGCGCCAGCGGCGTGCGCAGCTGGCGGGCGCCGACCTGGTAGGCCCACTCCCACGCGACCTCGACCGCGTGGCCGGCGCCGTAGCTCGCGCGCAGCACGAGTGCGGGGGCCGAGACCTCGGGCGGGGCGAACGAGCCGTCGGCCGAGACGACCGTCGCGATCCGCTGGAGCGCAGGGCAGTACTCCTCGGAGAACCGCTCGAGCTCCGCGTCGGGGACCTCGAGCGCGCCGCCGTCCAGCAGCAGCTCCTGCAGCAGCGGCGGGACCGGGCGCTCGAGCCGGACGAGCTGCAGGCGCCGCCTGGCGGGATCGAGCTCGGCCTCGGCGGGGTCGCCGCAGACGAGGCCGTGGCCGGCGTCACCGCCGAGGAACAGCAGCGGCTCGAGCTGCGGCTGCTCGAGGTCCCCGATCCGGAGGCCAGCCGAAAGCCGCCGGCCACCCGGGCCGGCGGCGACGTCCAGCACCAGCTCGCCGGTCCGGCACGGCGGGAGCTCGACCGCCCGGTGGATCAGCGTCACCCCGAGCTCGGCCGCGCGGTCGAGCGCCGGCCACAGCTGGTTGGCGGCCCAGCCGCCCAGCTCGAGCGTCTTGTCGGCGTTGTAGCTCCCGTAGTAGTACGACGGCCGGCCGGCGCGAAGGCGGTGGACCGCGTGCATCTCGCGCGCGAGCGCCAGGTGGTCGTCGCGGAGCCTCGCCTCCTTGACCTGCCACGTGTCGAGCCCGCTCCAGTAGATCGAGCCGTTGACCCAGCCGCCGTTGGCACCCGGGCGCATCAGCCGCGCCTGGAGCGCGAGCGCACCGGGCTGCGTGCCGCCGCGCGCCTGGAGTGTCAACTCGATCGCGAGCGGCACGCCCGTCGCCGGCGGTGCCTGCGTCCCGAGCAGCTGCTGGAGCGAGGCCTCCCACGTCGGCGGCGGGGCGGCAGGCGGCGTGGCCCGTGTGGCCGAAGCGACCGTCAGACCGTTGACGCTCATCCGCGAGGCGCCGTTCCTGGCGGCGGTGGCGGTCGCGGCGATCACGAGCGCGGCGACGTGCTTGCAGTCGTATCCGACCGGACAGCTGCAGTCGCCCTGCCGGAACGACAGCTGCCCGTTCTGGTCGATCTCGAACAGCGCCTCCGCCGCGTACAGCCCGCCGTTGCCGATCACCGCGCCGGTCAACGTCGCCTCCTTCTCGTCGAACTCGGCTCTGAGAACCCGGTTGGCGCGCGCGAAGCTGCGGCCCCGTTTGAACGAGGTCTGACCCACGATCGCCTCGACCTCGCTCAGATCGACCCTCGCCAATGCCGCGATCGCACCACGCACCGGCACGACCGTATAGGGTCGATCGGACGTGATCGCGGGACTCCAGGCTCCGTCACCAAGATGCCAACCATCGTGCTGCCAGACCCTGCGGGCGGCTCTGTGGCCGGACCCGTGAAGGCCGGCGAAAGCCGTGGCGTGGCCGCCCTGGTCGCGGCGAGCATGCAGAGTAGTACGTGGCAGAGGGCCACCTGGAGCGGCTGCTCGTCGTCTACCGGGGCTGGTTGAAGCGGTCGAGCAGCTCTTGATCGAGCGCGTCGGCGGTTTCCGCCATCACGCGCACCAGCCGCTCGAGGATCGTCTGGCTGGCCTCTTCGCTGAACAGGGCGTGCTCCAGGATGATCGCGCCCTCGCCGTCGATCGAAAGTGATCCGAACCGCATTTCGGCGTTGCGCTGGACGAGGTGCAGGCCGAGCTCTGGGGTGACCGGGAGCTGCTGGGCGATCCAGGAGTACGCCTCGAGGACCGCGCCGTCGTCGCCGGCCGCAGCGACGTTGACGCGCACGCCGATCCGTCCGAGTCCAACGTAGTACGCAGGCTCGTCGGGGGACTCGAGCACCTGATCGCCGAACGCGGCTCGAAGGTAGCGCCCTGCTCGTTCGTGGAGCGTTCGCGTGGCGTCGGTCACGGCCCGGTGAAGACGTAATCAGTCATGTAGCGAGGAGAGAGCGGCGGATCGGGTCGACGCTCAGCCGCCGGGGCCGGCCTGGAAGCCGCCCTTCCAGAAGATCCGGTAGTTGAGCTTCGTCCAGTTCGTCGGGTCGCTCAGCTTGGAGTCGAACTCGACGGCGCGGACCTTCCCGTCGGGGCCGTACTGGGCCAGGCAGCATTCGCCCTCGTTGGTCAGGTAGTTCTCCTTCGCCTTGAACCAGAACTTGCCGTCGTTTACCCACGTGGCCGACTCGGGATGCTGGGTGCCGAGGACGGTCGCGAGCTGCTTCAGGATCGCGACGTGCTCGGTGTCGGAGAGCGCCGAGCCGTTCGCTTTCGTGATCGCGATCAGGTCGATGTCGCCGGTGATGAACTTCCAGCCGCCGTCGGCCCAGATCTCGGGGACGACGGCGCCGCCCTGGGTGTTGAGGCGGAAGCGGTAGGTCGAGTACTGGTCGGCTTGGAGGCTGGGATTGACGCCGTTCTCCCCCCACGGCCACTTGCCCTTGACCTTGCCGGCCTTGGCCCACTTCTGCATCTGCTTGTACTCGCCGTGATATTCCTTGGTCCGAGTCTTGAGGCGGCTGAGGACCTCCTCCCACTCGGGGTCGGCCGGATCGAGCCCGGCGTTGCGCATGTTCGCCTCGACCGTCCTCAGCGGCGCGGGCGGCCGGATCACGACCTTGCCGATCTCGCTCGCGTGGTAGCCGAGGAAATCCGCGTCGAGCTGGCTGACGTTCTTGGTCTTGATCCAATAAGGCTTCATCACGGCGAGGCCCTCTTCGATGAACTTGATCGACTCCGACGCCCGCGACCGCAGGACGACCGAGATCCCGAGCCGCTCGGTGAGCGCGCTGAGCAGCGAGGACTCGCGCGAGCTGACCCCGAAGATGCTGGCCATCTGTTCCTTGGTGAACCAGTAGCCGGGGCGAACTACCTTGCCGAGGGCGTAGACCGCAGCCCTGGCCGGCTCGAGCGCCTTCACGGTCGCGTTGAGGGTCGTTTCCACCTTGGCGTAGGTCGCGGTCTTCAGCGCGTCCCACGCCGCGGCGGCCTTCGGCGAGCGGGCGAGGATCGCCGGGCCGAGCAGCAGCGCCACGTTGACCGCGGTGTCGCTCGTCTCGGCGCTGAACTCGGTCAGTGCCTGGCGCCAGTCGCCCGCGTCCCACTCGGCCTGAAGTTTGGCGAAGTGGGCGATGAACTCCTGCTTGACCTCCTGGGTCAGCTGCGCCGCGGTTTCGGTCAGCATCTCCGGAGCGTCGGCGAAGCTCGTGAGCACCTTGTCGACCGCCGTGTTGATCAGGTCGTTGAGGCAGGCCTGGTTCTGGTCGCACGCGGTCCATAGCTCGACGATCCGGTCGAGGTAGTCGAGTGATGCGGTCGAGACGTTGCCGATGCCCTTGATGACGAGCGAGGGGAGGTCCCAGACGAGGCCTCGGACGGCGCCGTAGGTGGCGCGCCACAGGCCCCAGGTGAGGCCCTTCGGCACGTACCAGACGACCGCGTTGAACGCCCCGATCGGCCCGAACGGGGCTGCCGTCATGCCACTATCGTCGATCCCGACCGTGAAGCTGTCGGAGCCGGGCACCATCACGACGTGGTCGGCGCCGGCCGGAGTCGTGGTGTTGTCAGGGTTCAGCACCGACACGACCGGCGGGTCGAACGTGACGCTGGCCCGGGTGCCACCGCTGACCGCGGTCTGCGTGTCGGCCGCGTCGCTGGCCCCGGTCCGAACGACGGCCAGGTAGTGCTCGACCTCGCCCGGCTTCAGCGTGACGTAAGGGTTCGCCTCGACTTCGGACTCGGAGCCAGTCGGGTTGGCGCCGGTGTAGTTGACGCTGGCCGGGTAGACCGAGCCGTCGGCGGCGTTACCCCCAAGGTTCGGGTAGATCGGGTCGACAACGATCGTCCGGTAGTTGGAACGGTTCTCCAGCGTCAGGTTGATCAGGAACGCGGTGCCGGCCTGGATCAGTCCCGGATTGGTCTGGCTGTTCACCTTCGCACCGAGCGTGGCGGTGAACACGAGCAGCTGCGAGTCGGGCTCGAACTGCGTCGTGCCGAGCCCCTTGACCGTCTCGCCACCGACCGCCCCCAGCGCGAGCGCCGAGAGATCGATTGAGCCGTCGCCGTCGACCTCGAGCGGGTAGCTGACCGGCGACGAGCTCTGACCGGGCTGCAGCGTCCCGATCGTCAGGCCCATCGGCGTGGCGGTCTGCTTGACGGGCACCGTCGTCGCGCTCGCGGGCGCCGGCGGGTGCCAGCCGATCGTCAGGCTGCTCGGCAGCGAGACGTTGGTGATCGGCTTCTTGCCGACATCCGTGACGGTCACGGTCGCCGTCGCGCTCGCCGGCTGCGAGCCGGCCGCCGTCTGCCCGACGACCGGCGTTGCCGGGTTCGTCGCGATCGTCACCTGAAGCGCGCTGCGGCCGTGGATCGTGCCGACCGCCTGGGCGGTGGAGACAGTGGCGTTGGTCGGGTTCGACAGCGTCAGGTTGAAAGTCGTGTCGGCCTCATAGCCCACGTCGTGCACCGTCACGGGAACGGTCTGCGTGGTCGTGCCGGGGGGGAACGTGAGCGTGCCGCTGGTCGCGTCGTAGTCGGTGCCGGCCAGCGCCGTGCCGTCGCTGGTGGCGTAGTCGACCGTGACCGTCTTCGAGGCGGCCGAGCTCAGGGTCACCGTGAACGCCAGCGTCGCGGTCGTGCCCGTCGGCTCAAGGACCGAGCTATCAGCCACCGACAAAGTCGGACACCCCGCCCCGCCGCTGATCACCGGGTCCACCGTGCCGGTCGATCCGGCCGCCCCGGCGGCCCCCGAGGCCCCGGTCGGGCTCGCCGCGTTGAAGCCGCCGGTGCCGCCGGCACCGCCGGCACCCGCGATGACCGTGTCGCCGGTGAAGGTCGCGCAGCCGACGACCGCGGCCGGACTGGCGACCGACGCGAAGCTCGCGGCGCCGCCGGCGCCGCCGTTACCGCCGCTGCCGTTGGCGCCCGGGGTCCCGTTCGAGCAGCCAGTGCTGCAGCCGAGGCCGGTGCCGCCGGCGGAGCCGCCGGTACCGCCCATCCCGCCAGCCGACCCCGTGGCGTTGTCGGCCGTGAAAGTCGCCTCGACGAGCGAGAACGTGCCGGCGTTGTAGATCGCGCCGCCGGACGACGCCCCCGGCGGCCCACCGGCTCCGCCGGCTGAGCCATCCGAGCCGTTAGAGCCGCTGAACGAGAAGCTCTGACCGCCACGGCCGCCCGCGCCACCGACGCCGCCGACCCCACCGGAACCACCGATGGCCGCGTCGTCGGAGAAGATCGCGTCGGTGATGTTGAGGGTGCCCGCGTTGTAGATCGCGCCACCCTGCGCGTCGCCGCCCTGACCGCCGGACCCGCCGACCGCGGACGGGCCCGACGAGCCGGCGGTCCCGTTGGTGCCGTCTGTACCCGTTCCGCCCAGGCCGCCGGCGCCGCCGGCGCCGCCGGTCCCACCCACGCCGCCCGTGCCGCCGTAAACAACGTCATGATCGAAGACCGTCCCGCTGTTGACGTTGAGCGTCGCGCCGGCGGAGACGTAGACGGCACCGCCCTCCGCGGCGCCACCGACACCACCGGTCCCGCCTGGGGCCGCGTCACCGGCGTTGCCGCCCGGCCCGCCGGTGCAGACGCCACCGGTGCACTGGCCACCGAGCCCGCCGGAACCACCACCACCGCCGGCACCGCCGGCACCGCCGGCGCTGGCTTCGACGTTCTCAGATGCGATCTCGCCGCCGTTGAGCGTGACGGTGGCGCCACCAGCGATGAAGATCGCCCCGCTCTGCGCCGCCGGCGCCGCCCCGCCGGTGCTACCCGCGGTGCCGTTACCGCCCGTCCCGCCGGTCCCGGCCGTGCCCGTTCCGGACGTCGCACCCGACTGGCCGATCGCACCGCCGTTACCGGGCGCGCCGGGCGTCGCCGTGCCCTCGGCCGCCACCAACCCGCCGCCATACAGCTCGATATCGGTGAGCGTCAACGTGCCGCCCGAGACCGTCAGCATCTTCGCCGGAGGGTTCGGGATCTGGTTCTGCTGGATGAACTCGACCCCGTCCTGGCTGGTCGCCGCGATGGTTGTGTCCAGCGACGAGACGAGCGTTGCCTGGAAGTAGAGCTTCACCGGGTTTGCGGCGGTCCCCGAGCAGGTGAACTGGTAATCGCCGCCAGTGGCGAGCGCGTTCTGCACAGCGGTTGGCGTGCACGCGAGCGGGAGCGGAGTCGCGCCGCTCGCCAGCGCCGTCGAGGCGACGACCGTGCCGAGCACGAGCACGAGCATCACCGCCGACAGCCCGACGAGCCGGCGCCGTCCGCCACCGTGCCCCCACGAGCAGCAGCAACCCACGCGCACAGCAACCGCCGACGATCGCGCCCACACGAGCCAGCCACCCGCGCCGCACCCGGCGATCACGAGCCGCAGCCGCAACGGCGACCCCCGACCCACACGTCTCATTCCAATCAGCCGGCCCATCCGTCTCACCCCACATCCGCACCCGGTCCTCCCGGGTGAATAGTCCCGCGTGCGTCGTCTCAGCGAACGCGCCGCGCAGGCTACGCAGCGAGCGTTAGATCAGCGTGAGATCGTCCACACTCGCTGTCCGACGACGCCGCGCGACCTGATTAGCACGTCGGGCAGCTTGAACCGCTCAGGCGCGAGGTGGAACAGCAGCTCGTCGCGTTGCTGGCGGACGTGTTCCTGGCAGCGAACGCTGCCCCTCAGGACGCCTCCCCCGAGCCGAGGAGAGCACGAAGCTCTTCCGGGTGCTCGACCGCGTTTCCGGCCGGCGCGTCCTCGATCGCGTGCGCGTCTTCCGGCACTGAGCGGACTATGACCCGTCCTGGACGACATCGTCCGAATCTTGTACAGGTTGGGACCGGGAACGTTTCGGTAGCACCCGCCCGAGCTGGCCAGCAGCGTTAGGATCAGGCCGTAGTCGCCGGCTCGTCTGGGACGAGCCGCAACTGCCTTCCCGCCGCCTTGCTCGCACGCGTGATCGTGACGGCGCCGTCGAAGATCTCGGGCTCGAGGAACGCGGCCATCAGCTTGTGGTGGGCGCGGTGGCGCAGCGTCTGGTGCTCGTGGCGGACCGCGGCGGCGTAGTCGGCGGGGCTGGCGGGCTGCTCCTCGTGCAGGCGGCGGACGAGGATCTGCTCGGCGGCCCAGGCGTACACCGCATTGGCGGCGGCCTCCACCTCGAGCATCCGGTAGGGGACGTACTCGGGGGCGCGCTTCTTGCTGTAGCCGGCCTTGCGGGCGGCCTTCTCGAGCTCGCGGAACTCGCGCCGGCCCTCGTACACCGTGACGATCCCGGTCTCGGGGTCGAACTCCGCCTCGATCGGCTGGTCCTCGTTCTTGCGCGCGATCTCGCGCACCCAGCCCGACGCGCGGTGGCGGACGATCACCACCTCGAGCGTGGCCGTGTGCTCGCCCGCGGCCGCCAGCACCGTCAGTCGCGCGCCCGGCTCGACTGTCACCTTCGCGCGGACGGCGATCGGCACGCTGGCGTGCCCGCGGCTGCCGGGCTCCGGCACGGTGTCACGCTGCAGTGTCAGTGTCAGTCCCGGGTCGGCGTCGGCCTCGATCGCGGTACCGGGTGACACCCGGGCGGGGTCGGCCATCAGCGTGACCGTGCGCTTCTCCCCCGGGTGCAGCCGGACCGGTGACTGCTTGAACCACAGCGCCTCGGCGAGCATCGGGGTGGGTGCGTCGGCGTCGTCGCGCGGTTCGGTGTCACTTTCGTCGCTCTCGTCTGCCGCGGCGTCGTCGTCGAGCTCGCCGGTCGGTGCGTCGTCCGCGGGCTCGTGCCGGTCCTCGTCGGCCGCGTCGGGCGCGTTTCGCGACGGCTCGTCGCCGGGATCCTTGCCGGTGCTGCCCGGCTGATCGAAGGCCGTCTTGAGGAGGTCGTTGAGCGCCCTGAGCCCGACCTGGTCGCGGGCGGCGACCGCGCGCGTGGCACCGATCAGATGCGCGCCCGCACGACGTTCCTCGGCCGCGACGATCGGCTTCAGCACCCCGTCGATCGCGGCGTACAGCGCCCTGACGAGCGGGTGGTGCTCGTTCAGGCCGGAGCGGTCGACCTTGACGACCAGCTCGGGCCGGGGCTTGTCGAGGGCGTCGCGCTGGAGCCGCTCGATCGCGTCGCACACGACCTCGCCGTACAGGTGCCGCGCACCGGGACGGCCCTCCGAGCCCGCGAGCGTCGTCTCGTGCGCGGCGCGGCCGGAGCGGATCACGAGCCCGCCGCGGCGGGTCGCGCGCGAGAAGCCCTGCGACAGCGGCTCCTTCGCGCGGCGCACGACGATCCGCGCGCTCACGCCGGCGCTGACCTCGACCTGCTTGTCGAACAGCAGCGGCCGCTCGAGGTCGGGCTCGGGTGCGGAGTGGGAGATCAGCTGCGGCGTCTGCCCGGGCTGCTCGAGCACGAGCGTGCGGGTCGGGTCCTCGAGGATCGGCCGCAGCTGCACGAGCTGGGAGACGATCGTCCGCAGCCTGCCGGCGGGTGGCAGCCTGCCGCTGGGAAGCGGCACCGTGACCCGCGTGCCCGAAACGCTGATCCCGAGCTCCCGGCGGTCCCGGTCGCCGGCGGGCTCGTCGCGGACGTGCGCGAACGCGTACGGGTCATCGCCCGGAGCGGGGAAGAACCACGACTCGACGACCCGGCCGGCGCGCACCCCCTCGATCCGCCCGGCGCCCTGGGCGAGCCACACGTCCCGCAGTCCGCGGCCGAACAGACCTCGCTGCCCCGCCTGCGGCGACTCCACCCCGAGCGCCCCGAGCCGGGCGTCGATCAGCTCGGCGTCGACGCCCTCGCCGTCGTCGGTGCAGCGCAGCTCGTGGCGCCAGGAGGTCAGCGCCGGCGAGCGCAGTGAGCGCATTTGCGAGCGCCACAGCTCGAGGAACTCGGGATCGGGCGTCGCCAGCGACAGCACGATCCGCCCCGAGCCGCGACCGGCGGCGGCGATCGCCGCGTCGGCGTTGGTCACCAGCTCGGGGATGATCTGAACGAGCTCGACGCCGCCCTGCGCGAAGTTCTCGCGGAAGTACCGGCCGCGCGCGCGGCCGAGCCTGACCGAGTTCGGATCGAGCGCCGCGGCTTCACTCACCCGTGGGAGTGTCGCGCCTGCCGCGGACAGAACGGCGACGAATGCGTCGGCGATCCGTCCGACCGCACCCCTAACGTCCACGCCGCGATGCCCGAACCCGTCCACAGCGTGCGCGTCTCGAACGACGAACTCGCCACCGTGCGCGAGGCGATGCGGGAGCTGAACCGCCTGCTCGAGCAGCTGGAGCAGGGGCAGCTCGAGAAGATCGTGCTCACGCAGCGAAACCAGATGCGCGCGGTGCTGGTCACGCTCGAGCGCTATGCCGAGCTCGAGCAGCGCGCCGCGTAGCCTCGGGCCCCAGCCAAGAAGTATCGGGAAGTACGCTGGAGGCGATCCGCGAGCAGACAGGCATCGACGAACTGCGATGAGCACCCACTCTCCCCAGATCCGTGGCGTCTTCGGTCACGGCGACACATTCACCGAGGCTCTGGAAGACTGGCGCCAAGCGGCCCACCTATACCGCGAGACGTTCGGGGCGCTCGGCCTCGTCGACAACGATTGCGCCACCCCGGACGCAATCGAAGTCGAGACCGTCACGGTCTGAAAGTGCCGGAGACCGATGACTCGTCGCGCCCGATCTCCTGGGCGCACCCGTACACACGTTCCTACACGATTCTCGTGGAGGTCGCGGCTGCTGCCTGGCCACGTGCTGGCGGGCGACCCCGAGGTCTTACGCCTCGGGTCTGTCGCGAAAGCCGGCGCGGTCGGCAAAAGGCCCTATGATGTACCTCAAGTGGTACATCTTTCCGGGAGCGTGTGAATCATGGGCCGAGCTTCAAGCAAGACGAAGAGCTCTCTTCCTACCGCCGAAGCGCGGCGCCGACTGCCGGCGCTCGTGAAGGAAATGGGCGCCAAGCAGAAGCCGTCGGCGAGCCTGTTCGCAGACGCCGTCGACATCGGGCCACACCGGAAGGGGGGAGCGCTGCTCATCCCCGAAGTCGACGTGCTCGAAAGCGAGCGGGAGCGCGACGAACTTCGTGGCCGTATCGCCGAACTGGAGGACGAACTGGAAGACGTGGGCCTCATGCTCGTTGTGCAGGACCGGCTCGCTGCGACCAGCGGCCGGCGCTTGAGCGCCGCTGAGTTCCTCACGGGGATCGGCATGGGGGAGTTCGTTGAGCGGCTCCCAGGGACCTGACCGCTACCGATTCGAGTTTCTGCCCGAGATCCAAGCCGAGGCATCTGAACTCGATGAAACCCTCCGGAGAGTCGTCGCGGGGCTCGTCGTTGAGTTGCACACCAACCCGCACCTCGGCGATCTCATGGACGACCGCTGGCCTGAGAACCTCGAAGGGCGCCGTAAGCTGCGCTTCGACCGCCCGGGCTGGAAGCGCGAGCCGCGCTATCGACTCGTTTATCGCAACGAGCCAACCGACGGCGCAGTGCAGCTCATGGTCGTCCTCGCCATCGGTCGCCGCGACCGCATGATCGCCTACGCGAAGGCCTCCGTGCGCCTGACTCGACGGCTCGGCGACGCAGCCCGCCGCAGCCGCCGGTCATGACAACGACGTCGGAGTCGACGGGTCGGGGTCCTGTACACCGCCGGACGCGGGTTGTCGCCGCTGCTGGCAGCCACACATCCACGAGAATCGTGTAGGAACACACGTTCGTATAATGCGTGACCGATCGACGAAAGCAGACGCCTCAGGCGGCTCCGCGGAACCGCGCGACACTATGCTGATGGGCGTGGAGCTGGGCCAGCCGATCTCCTACGAGGTGCTCGTCCGCGGCACGCCCGTGTACAGCTCCGACGGCCACGAGATCGGCAAGGTCGGTCACGTGCTTGCCGACGAGAGCGAGGACGTATTCGACGGGATCGTCGTCTCCGAGCACTTCGGCCGTCATGGCCACCGGTTCGCCGACGCGGACGAGGTCGAGCAGATCTACGAGCGCGGCGTCGTGCTGAAGCTGGGCACGACCGCCTGCGAGGCGCTGCCCGAGCCGAGCGCCAACCCGGCGGTGATGCACGACGACCCGGCCGAATCGCGCGCCGACTTCCGTCACGAGAAGCTGATGCGCGCCTGGGACCTGATCTCGGGCAACGACTGAGCCGCCGCGCCGCCGCGCAGGGCGGAGCGTCATCCCCCGGGTGCGCCCGGCTCGGTGTCGATCAGTCGCTGGATCGCGGCGGCGAACGCTCGCAGATCGTCGAGCTGCTCGAGACTGGCGAGGATCTTGCGGTCGTCGACCTCGAGGTAGGCGTGGACGAGCAGGTCGCGCTGGCCAGCCGCGTGCGCCAGCCGCGGCGCGAGCGCCGGATCGAGCCGGCCGGCCTCGGCGAGCGATGCGAAGATGTCGGCGTAGTCGTTCGGCGGCCGCGCGTTCAGCTCGCTGAGCACGTGGACGCCAACGGCGATGCAGATCTGCTCGGCCAGCTGGAGCCGCCGCTCGGTCGCGGCGCGCAGGTCCTCGTCAGCGGCATACGCCGCGGGGCCGCGGGCGCGAGAACGTTCGAGCTGCTCGAGCAGCTGCGCGAGGCGCCCGAGGCGTGTCGTCACCGTTTCAACGTCGACCAAAGCGATCCTCCGCCAGCCTGTGCCGCAGCCCACGCGCCAGCGTCTCGCGCAGCGGCTTGGTGTCGAGGTAGTCGAGCACCGCGCGGGTCTCCAGGCGGATACGGGTCCGCGGCTCGCGATCGAGCAGCCGGATCCCGTCGCGGATCGCGCGGTGGCAGAGCAGCGACGGGGCGTCGTTGAGGACCACGACCTGGACCTCGTCCGTGCCGAGCGTCGATGCGGTCAGCGCCATCAGCTCGAGCTGCAGCCGGTGCCACTCCTCGCGGGCAAGCGCCGGGTCCATCCACACGCCGACATCCACGTCCGACAGGCGCCCGGCCTTGCCGGTCGCCTGCGAACCGAACAACATGGCCGAGATCACGCCGGGCCGGTCCAGCGCCTCCGCAAGGCGGGCACGCGCCGCTGCGTCGACGGCTGGCACGACCGAGCGCTCGTCGATCTTGGTCACCGGTACATGATCGCGCCCGGCGGATCCCCGGGCCCAGCCGCCTCCCAACCAGACCAGCGCTCGACGTCGATGAGGATGACCGGCCCGATCGGCGGTGTCGCGAGGTACTGGGCGTAGCGAACGGACAGGGCGGCCGACGCCGAGCGGTAGGAATCGTGCTCGCCGGCGGCGAGCACCCGTGCGCGACCATCGGCGCGAGCCCACCACAGCGCCGTCCACTCCTCCTCGTAGTGATCGACGAGCAGCGATACGAGCGGGTTGGCGGCGATGTTGGCGAGACGCTTCAGCGCCGCCGTGCGCTTGGGCTTGTGGTCGACCGCCGTGACGATCCGATCGCCGCCGAGCAGCGCGAACGTCACCGGCACGAGATGCGGACGTCCGCGCTCGTCGGCTGTGGCGAGCCGCGCGACACGGGCGGCGCCAAATCGGTGTCGTGCTTCCTCCTCGCTCAGAAGTGGCAAGTGGAGTCCTCCTCCGCTAAGTTCAGCGCATGCGCGCACCAATCACACTCGACCTGCACCTGCCGAACTTCAACTACCCGGGGGTCGAGCCGGGCGAGGAGTTCGAGAAACTCGTCGAGATCGCGACGGCCGCCGAGCGGTCCGGCTTCAGCTCGATCTCGGTGATGGACCACCTGCACCAGATCGTCGGCGTCGGGCCCGAGGAGAACTGGATGTTCGAGGGCTCGACGATGCTGTCCGCGCTGGCGGCGCGCACCGAGAAGCTGACGCTCGGGCTGCTCGTCGGCGGCGTCACGTATCGCAACCCGGCACTGCACGCGAAGATCACGACGACGATCGACATCGTCTCCGGCGGCCGCGCCTGGCACGGGGTCGGCGCCGCCTGGTTCGAGGGCGAGCATCGCGCCTACGGGTTCGAGTACCCCGAGCTGAAGTACCGGTTCGAGATGCTCGAGGAGCACCTCCAGATCGCGCGCGCGATGTTCACGCAGGAGGGCCGGGTGAGCTTCGCCGGCAAGTACTTCACCGTCGACGGCGCCTACAACAACCCCAAGCCGATCCGCGGCGACATCCCGATCGTGATCGGCGGCAGCGGCGAGCGCAAGACGCTGCGGCTGGTCGCGCAGTACGGCGACGGCTGCAACCTGTTCGGCGACGCCGACCGCGTGCGGCACCTGCTCGGCGTGCTGGAGGGCCACTGCGAGACGGTCGGGCGTGACCCGGCCGAGATCACGAAGACGGCGTTGCCGACGCTCGTGATCGCGCAGACCGACGAGGCGGCCCGCGCGAAGGTCGACAAGCTGATCGCGGCCGGGTTCCCGGCGGAGCGGATGCGCAGCGCGATCACCGGCGACCCCGACACGATCGCCGAGCGGATCCAGGCGTTCGCGGATGCCGGCCTCGACGGGATCGCGGTGATGATCCCCGACTCCTACGACCCCGAGCCGGTCGAGCTGGCCGGGCGGGCGATCGCGCCGATCTTCGCGGCCACGGCGGACTGATCGTCCCGCTACGCTTGGACCCGCCCGGAGAGGTGCCGGAGTGGTTGAACGGGCGCGACTGGAAATCGCGTAACGGGGGTCAACCTCGTTCGGGGGTTCGAATCCCCCCCTCTCCGCTCGCCGGGGTCAGCCCGCGGGTCTGCAGCCACAGCTCGAACATCGGATCGGTCAGCCGCGGCTTGCCCTCGACGGCGATCACGTCCGCCTTGCCGGTGAGGCTCTCGAGCGCCTTGCCGATGCTCGTGCGCCGGATCCCGACGGCCGCGGCCGTGTCGTGGCTGTAGAGCGGTGTGGCAGCCACCGCCAGCGCTCGCGCAACCCGCCGCTCATTCGTGCTGAGCGCGCGCCAGATCGCCTGCATCAGCTGGGCGCTGTCGTCGATCGCCTGGTCGAGCGCCGCCAGCCATGTGCCTTCATCGGCAGCCACCCCACGCGCGGTCCGCTCCCACAGGTAGTGGGCGAGCATCATGCTCCGCATCGGGTGCCCGCGGCTGAACTCGAGCAGTGGCGTGAGCGCGGACCCTACGTCGCGTCCGGTGCGGCTGAATCGCCCCGCTACGTAGTCGGCCGCGTCGGGGATCGGCAGCGGCGCGAGGTTCCGCGGGACCGCCTGGTCGAGCAGGGGACGCCTCGGATCGGCGAACAGCTGCTCCATCACGCCCGGAGCGGAGCCCGCGAACGCGTAGGTGGCGGCCTGCGCCTGATGCTGGATGACCCTTCGGATCTTGCCGTCCGCCCCAGGGACGGCAAGCACGTCCTGGATCTCGTCGAACACGATCAGGCTCGCTGTCCCGTCGCGCTCGAACAGCGCCGCCGGCAGCTCCAGCAGCCGCAGCAACACGGATTCGGCGTCGACCTGCGGATTGCGCTGCAAGGTTGCGGTAAAGCCGCCTCCCCCCAGCGAGAGCCCGATGTTCCAGGCTCGAAGCAGGCTCTCGATGCGCCGCCTGATCTGGCCCCTGAGCCGGTCGTAGGCGCGCTCGATCCTGACGACGATCTCCGCCATCGAGAGCACGTCCTGGAGATCGACGAGGACGGTCGCCATGCCCTCGCGTTCCGCGGCCTCGAGCACTCTGAGCAGGAGCGTCGTCTTGCCGTAGCGGCGCGGGCCGACGAGCCGGAACGAGTGCCCTCCCAGCGCCAGCGCGAGCAGGTCATCCGCCTCCTGATCGCGATCGATCATCTGCTCGGGAGGCAGCGGACCTGAGAAGTGAAACGGATTGAGGTCCCTGCCGGCCGCCACCGGGCGAACGATCCCGCGTAGAGAAGAAGTATGCAGTCTTGTCTACCCCCAGCATACAAGCGAGCATTCCAAGAGAATGCCATCCGGCAGGGCGTCAGCCGTTCGAACATCCTCCGTTCCGATCGTCGTGCTCCCGCACGTGCGGCGCTGCACGCGACAACTGACACGCGCACCAGCGCCGCACCACGGGGGCTACCCGGGCGTGCCGGCGGACATCGCCGCGCTGGCGCGTTTGCCGACAACCCGGGCACCCCGGGTTGCGATCCAACACGACCGATGGCGCGGTGGCCACTCAGTGGCCGATCAGATCGCCGGATGTCGGCTGTGCTGCTAGGCGGTGCCGACCGCTGCAGCGATCTCCGACGGAGCAACGCCTTCCTGCTCGAGTGACTCGATCACGCTCTTGTCCCAGGCGGCGCTGATCTTCTCGACCATCGCCTCCTCGTCGGCGCGATTGCGTCGCGCGATGTCGGCCGTCTCGTGGTCGCCGGCCAGGCTCGCGACCCTCTCGAGCAGCTCGTAGCTGGCGATCTCGAGGTGCTCGGCGACATACCCGTCGCGCAGGTTCTTACCTGCGTTGTCGGTGCGCGCCATGTCGATGATCCCCTTGCTCAACGCAGCGAAGATCTGGCCCGCATCCTTGACGGTGGACGGGGTCGTCCCGTACGCCTCGAGCCGCTCGGCGAGCAGCTGACGGTGTCGCGCGGTCTCCTCCTTGTGATGCTGGAGGTGGCCGCGCATCTCCGGGTCGTCCGTGGTGCTGATCAAGCCGTCGAGCGCACGGAGCATGTGCTGCTCGACTGCATGTGCGTCCTCGATGTACTTGACCAGCTGTGTCTTGATGTCTGTGTCTGTCATCGATTCTCCTGGTTCGGGGTCATTCAGGTTCTACCCACCACCGCGGGGCGCGAACACCGGGCGCGCCCCGCGTCGCGCGCTGCCTCGACTTCGCGCAGTCAGAAGCGCAGCAGCGCTGCGATGCCCCAGGCCCGCCGGCCGGAAGTACCCCGCGCGCTCGGGCGATCCCTCAGCCTAGCCGCGCGAGGGCTGGGTCGAAGCGGCTCGCGCAGCGGACTCCCGCAGAGCGGCATCATGACAGCATCTGACATGCTGCTATGATGCCAACGTGCGCACGACGGTCACGCTAGACCCCGATGTCGAGATCAAGGTGAGGCAGCTCGCGCGAGAGCGCGGGATCTCGTTCAAGGTGGCCCTGAACGACGCATTGCGGGCCGGTTTGCGAAGCGATCCCGCCGGGGAGGCGCCGTATCGCGTGCCGGTCCACGACCTCGCCCTGCTCCCCGGGATCAACCTGGACCGAGCTCTGGCGCTCGCCGACGAACTCGAAGACGTGGAGCTCGTGCGCCGGCTGCAGCTCCGCAAGTGATCGCGCCCGACGCCAACCTGCTGCTCTACGCGATCGACCGTCGGTCGCCGCGCCACCGGCCCGCAGCGCGCTGGCTCGAGCTCACGATGTCGGGCACCGAGACGGTCGGCCTCGCCTGGACGGTCTTGCTCGCGTTCGTGCGTCTGAGCACGCGCGCGTCGGTGTTCGAGAATCCGCTGCGCGTCGAGGAGGCGCTTGACATCGTCGATGGCTGGCTCGCGCGCTCCTGCACGACGATCGTGCACGAGACGGAGCGCCACGCGCGTCTGCTCCGCGAGCTCCTGAGCCCACTCGGGGCAGCGGGCAACCTGACGGGCGACGCGCACCTGGCAGCACTCGCGATCGAGCACGGCGCGACGATCCACTCCTGCGATGCCGACTTCGGCCGCTTCTCCGGCGTTCGTTGGGTCGATCCGCTCCCGCCCCCCGCTCCGTAGCAGCGCTTTGTTACGTCGAGCGCTCGACTCGAGGGCCGCGGGCGCACCGCGGGTCGCGGCGGCGCCGGGACAGCTCTGCCAACCCACCTCGCTTCGCGTCCAATCGGCGGGGCCGTCCCGTCGCCGGCGGCCGTGGCACGCCGCTGTCGGGTTGGCGGCGACTCCCGTCCGCATGACCTTCGACGGACCGAGCGCGCCGCCGTCGTCGTCGCCGCCGCTGCCGTCGTCGTCGTCGTCGTCGGGTGGGCGCATCCCGGCGACGGCAGCTCGGCGGTCCGCGGGACGGGCGTCGACGAGCCCGCCCCAGCCGCCGACCGGCACAACCTCAACAGCACCCACCCCGCGACCACACCCTGCGCACCCACGCCGCCATACGCAGCCGATCCGCACCACCCCAACCACAAACCCCGATGCTGTCGAGCTTACGCCGCTTCCACGGGAGCCTCCGGACCCGCCCGGGCTCTGCTCTGCGACACCGACACCGTGCGGCTCCACCACACGCAACCGCGACGACCAGTTCAGGCCACGCGCTCGCCGCCGGCTCACCAGGCCGCACGACGATCCCGATCAACCCGACAAGGCACTGCTGCGTCATCGGCGCCGATCCGCTCGGCGAGGTGAAGCAGCACGACGCTGCCACGCGATCTCGACCGCCGTCACGAGCATGTGAAGCGCGACCGACTGGTGAGCGCCCGGTCGCTGGTCGAGCTAGTCGCTACTGCTGGCCCGGGGTCGAGTGACCCCGAACGCCGACGGCGCCCGGTCGGGACTTCGATCCCCGTGGGTGGACCCCGTCGGCGCGGCATGGACAGCGACCGCGTGCAGCGGCTCGGCACCGCGGTTCTCGAGCCAGTGGACAACTCGTGCGGGCACGCGGACGACCTCGCCCGCCGTGACGGTTCGCGACTGCGTCTCGCCGAGATGGAAGGTGGCGCTCCCCTCGTGGACGGCGACCACCTCTTCCGTCGGATGAACGTGGGGCGACTGGCGGTAACCCGGTCGCGCTTCGATCAGGACGAGGCTGACGCTGCTGCCATGGTCCTCGCCGGCGAACGTGCGCCCGCCTGAGTCGGGATCGCAGGGCAGCGCCTCGACGCGGCGGACGCGCAGGTAGGGACCGCCCTGCTGCAGTGTCTCCTCGAGCGCCGGGGCATCGAACCAGGCCTCGTCGGGTGGCGGAATGCCGCGCTGGCGCAACTCGGCGAGGATCGCCGCGTCATCCGGGCCGTGGCGCGCGACCAGGTCCATCACCAGCGCCGGGTCGATCCCGAGCCTCGCCATGCAGGTGTGGTCGATCGGGCATCCGAACGGGAATCCCGTTCGCGCCCCGGCGAGCTCGGCCCGGGCCTTGTCGAGCATTCGCGGCAGCCACGCGTAAGCCTCCAGTGATGCCTCTCGTGAGCGCAGGGTCGTGTTCATCGCTCCGGTGACGGTCAGATCAGCCGCCGCTGCCGTGCATCAGCCTGACCGGACACCCCTCGTATCCCTTTCGCAGCTGCGCGAGCGAGGGCGGGTCCTGCGCGATCAGCTGCGGCACCGTCACGGCCTCCAGATGACGTCGCCGCAGGGCGGCGAAGATCACGTCGAGCGCGCGGATCGTCTGCCCGCGGTTCTCGTGCATCAGGATGATCGAGCCTGGGTACAGCCCTGCGACCACGTTGTGCTCGATGCCCAGGTAGTTGGCGCCGAGCGAATCGGCACTGTCGACGTCCCACAGCACCTCGACCATCCCGAGCCGCTTGACCGCGGCGTCGATCGCCGGCGTGTGAGCCTCGTACGGT
>DAHUYL010000148.1 GCA_027315255.1 Solirubrobacterales bacterium
TGCGGCCGCGAGCGCATGGTCGTATGGCGGCGTGTAGGCCGCCGCGTCGACGAGGTCGACCCGGATCACCGCGGCTCCCGCAGGAGGTTCGAGCGGCGCAGGCCGACGAGCTCCTCGACCGCGAGGATCGCGTCGATCCCCAGGAACAGCAGGCGTTCGAGGCCTGAGCTGCGCGGCCCAGGAACGGGACTTGGGTAGGAAATGTGCTCCGTGGGACCAGGATCCTTGCCCAGGTCGCGCTCCGGGGCCTGGCGCAGGAGGCGGCCGCCCACCCGCGCGAGCGCGGGCTGGGGACTGAATCCCGGGTAGCGCTGCGCCAGCCAGGCGCGGCCGGCCGCGTACTCGCGCCACTGCCGGCGCAGCTCGCGCAGCGTCGTCCGGTATGCGTGGCCGACGGCGGCCCGGGGACGCAACTCGAGCGTCCAGCCGAGCTCCTGCAGGCGCCAGCAGAAGTCGGTGTCCTCGGCCGCGCGCACGCCCTCGGTGAAGCCGCCAAGCGCCTCGAACGCCCCGCGGCGAACCATCAGGTTGGCGGCCGCCGCACGCGGGCGGAACGGATGGCGCATATGGGCGCTCGCGCCGAGGAAGTTCCGCGTGGCGCCGTAGCGGGCAGCGAGCGTGCCGGCGCTCGGATCGCCGACGATCTCGCCGGCGAGCGCCCCGACCCTGTCACCGGGAGCCTCCTCGAAGTACGCATCGAGCAGCTCCGCCGGAGCGCGCACGTCGGCGTCGAGGAACAGGATCCAGTCGCACGACGCGGCGGCGGCGCCGGCGTTGCGCGCATGGGCCGGGGAGCGCTCACCACTGGCGCGCACCACGGTCACGTCCGCGATGTGCGGCGCGAGCGCCCCGCAGTTGTCGGCGAGGATCAGCTCGTCGCCGCCGACCACGTCGAGCGACCGGAGCAGCGCCAGCGCCACCAACGCCTGGGCCGCGTCACCGGCGAACGGGACCACCACGCTCACGGCCGGCCGGCTCACGAGGAGGCGGCCTCCCGCGGGCGCCGGCGTCGACCGGCGCGCAGCAGCGCCCGCGCACGACGCAACTCGGCCGGATGGGCGAAGCCCGTCGCCAGCAGCACCGCCGGGATCGCCGCGAACACGGCCCCCCGGGAGAGCAGGCCGGCAGCGCCGACGGTCGGCAGCAGCAGCTCGCCGGCAACGGACAGGCCGCCGGTCACGACGAGCAGCTGTGCCAAGCGCCGCCACTCGAATGAGACCGGGAACGCGCGGCGGACGAGCAGGTGCATCGCTCCCAGCATCGCAACATAGGCGCCGCACAGCGCGATCCCGGCGCCGGCGATCCCGTAGCGCGGCACCAGCACCACCAGCAGCCCGACGTTCACCAGCAGGCCCGCGAGCGCCGCCGGGAAGTTCCGGCGGGTCACCTGGACGCGGCCGGCGATCACCAGCTGCACCACCCAGAGGCCGTACAGCGCCCAGCCGAGCGCGACCCACGGCACCGCTCGGTAGGCCCCGAAGTATCCGGGGTGCGGCGCCAGCAGGCGGATCACCCAGCGCGACTCGAGCGCGAGCCCGGCGACGATCCAGCCGCTGACCGCCGCGTAGTAGGTCGTGACCAGCGCATACAGGCGCGCGGCCTCGGCGTCGTCGGTGATCGAGTAGGCGAGCGGCGGCCACGCGTACTGGAAGGCGCGAACGACGAACGCGATCGCGCCGGCGAGCTTGATCGCGAGCGCGTAGCGCCCGGCGGCGGCGGGCGTGACGTCATGGACGATCAGCTGGCGGTCGAGCACGCTGAGCGCGTAGACGGACGCCTCGGCGGGCACCGTCGGCAACCCGAACGCGAGCAGCGCGCGCAGGGGCTGGGGGCGGGGGGCGGCAGCCCCGGGGGCGCTCGCAGCCGGCGTGCGCGGCGGCGACAGCCGCCCCCGCAGCGACCACCAGAGCGCCAGCAGAACGACCGTGGAGGCACCGTAGTTGCCGATCAGGAGCCCCTCGTACCCGTCGCCGAGCCCGACCACGAGCACCACCGAGGCGGCGATCGTGAGCCCGACGTTCGACAGCGTCGCGGTCGCGTAGGCGCGCAGGCGCTCCTCGACGCGGAGCAGCGCGTACGCCAGCTCGAGGTTCGTGAACGCCCACACGCCGAGGACCGCGACGCGGTACGGCCCGGGGATCCGGGCGGTCGTCACGAGCTCCGAGAGCGGGCCGGCGGGGATCGCCAGCGCGATCGCGGCGAGCGTCGTGGTCACGAGCATGAACGCGACCGCCCGCCGCGCGAGCGCGTCGCGGCGCGCCTGATCCTTGTCGACGAAGTAGAACCGCAGGAACGCCTCGATCATCCCGAAGCGCGCGACGATGCTGGCGAAGATCACGAACGTCGCCAGCAGCTCGACGTAGCCATACCCGGCGGGGTGGATGTAGCCGGTGTAGACGGGCAGCAGCAGCACCGCCATCACCTTCGAGACCGCGTCGGCGAGCTGGTAGGCGCCGAGCGCGGAGACGAGCCGCTTCAGGTAGCCGGCCATCTGCTCCTCGAGCGACGAACCGTCACGACCGCCGTCCCTATCGGGCGAGCAGGCCCCACAGCGTCGCGAGCAGCTGCTGGGCGTCCAGGTTTCCGGCGAGGCTCGCGCCGAAGCCGGGCAAGCCGATCTCGACGACCGTGCCGTGACCGATGCGGAAGCCCGTCACGGCCGGGACGCCCGTGGCGATCCCGAAGCCTGCGGCGGGAACGCCCGAGGGCGGATAGATCGGCTGATAGGAGCTGAATCCGGAGATCGCGGGCAGCCCGCCGAACACGCCGAGGCGGCCCGGAAGCACGAGGATCTGCGCGCTCGTGCGGGCAACGAGCGCACCGTGGCGGGCACCGAACGGGTCGGGCTCGAGCGGCGACGGAGGTCCTGCGCTGACCGCGACGCCGCCGGTCCCGACGTGCACCGGCGCGACGCGCTGCATCGAGTCGGTCCCCACGCTGACGACGCGGCCGCCGGCCGTCGCGAACGCCCGCAGTCGCGCGGTCAGGCTCGACGGCAGCCACACCAGGCTGCCGTCGAGAATCACTCCGGTGTGGCCCGCGAGCTGCGGACCGACGCCCGCGGCCAGCGCGATGTCCGTCGTCAGCTGGAACGGGTCGCGCTGGCGCTCGAGGAAATGGATCGCCCCAAGCTCGCCGGGAAGGTCCGCCGGCAGGCCGTCGACGAGCGGGCGCGCGAGCTCGATCCGATCGCCGGCGGTCAGCGTCGTCGGGAGGCCGTCGCCGGTGTCGTCGCGGGGGTTGCGTCCCTGCCAGGTGAGTGCGGGCAGGACGACGAGGACCTTGGCGGCGGCCCGCCGGCCGCCGGCCGCCGCGACCAGGGGCACGACCGTGTGGTGCGTGCCGGAGCTCAGCGCGAGCTCGTACACGCCCGCCCCGAGCGCCGGGATCTTGACGCGCAACTCGGCCCCGGTGACGGTCGCGGCGACCGTCGCGGCGACCGATCCCCGCTCGAGCACCTTGGGCAGGCCGGCCGCGAACAGCTTCCACGTGTACGGCCGGCGCCGCGAGTCGACGAACACGGTCGTCGCCGAGCCGGCCGTGACCGGCACCAGCGGCGGCTGCGCCGCCAGGTAGCGAACCGTGACGCCGGCGTGCGGCGTCGAGCCCGGAAGCGGGTCCGAGACGAACGGAAAATGGCCGACGTTGCACGCCTGGTCGGTCACGCGCATGCCGACGAGGTACGTGCCCGCCGGCGCCGGGCGGCCGCCGATCTTGCCGTCCCAGCCCGCCCGCCCGAGCGTCGCGGCTGCGCCGTACGAGTAAACGACCCGCGGGCTGCCGGGGAGGTCGGTGCGGATGATCTCGATCCGCGAGTCGCGCCAGTTCCCGGGCGTGTAGTGGATCGTCACGCTCTGGCCGGACTCCGGCGAGATCACCGGCGGGCCAGCGGCGGTCGCGTCCTTCGGCGCGCCGTTCAGGGTCACGCTCGTCACCTGCGGGTGGGGCGGTGTCGTGATCACCTGGAAGTCACCGCCGGCCCGGATCGTCTCGTCCTCGGACGGCAGGTTCACCTCGAAGTGGTAGCTGCCGTCGGGCGCGATCCCGCCGCTGGGCAGCGTGCCGTCCCAGCTGTAGACCACGCGCGGCCCCCGCCGCACGTACCGGCCCGAGCCGGTCGCGGTCGCGACCTGCTGGCCGTTCGCGTTGTAGACGAACACATCGACGATCTGGGCCTTGGTCTGCAGGTAGAAGCTGACGCTCGTCCGCTTGAAGCTGACGCGCCTGCCGACGAGGTCGCGGCAGACCCGCCCCGCGGTCGGGTTGATCGCCGGCGGGTCCGGCCGCGGCGCGCCGTTGACGAACGGGTTCTGGACCTTGAGGTGCTGGGTGATGAAGAACGCGCCGACGGTGGCTGCGACCAGCGCCGCGAACGCGGCGGCGGGCAGCCGACTCATCTCACAGCTCCACGATCCCGGTGTTCGGGACGTCGTACTCGTGGAAGGCGTCGAGCCCGCGCGGATCCGAGCGGCACAGCACGGCACGGATCGAGCCGCGGTGGCAGACGACGAGCGCGGGCAGCGATCCGCGTGCGCGGATCTCCTGCAGGCACGCCCACACGCGGTCGGAGTGCTCCTGCAGCGATTCGCCGCCGGGGAAGCGGAAGTCCGCCCCGGCGCGCATCCAGGCGGCGTAGCCGTCGGGGTCCGTGCGGCGGATGTCGCGGAACAGCCGCCCCTCCCAGTCGCCGCGATTGCCCTCGCGCAGGCGCGCGTCGGGGTGCGGCTCGAGGCCGATCCGAGCGCCGACGACCTGGGCCGTCTCGGCGGCGCGGATCAGGTCCGAGGTCCACAGCGATCGAAGCGCGAGCCCGGTGGCGCGCTCCGCCAGCTCTTGGGCCTGGCGGCGGCCGGTCTCGTTCAGCGGGGTGTCGCGGAACCCCTGGGCGCGGACGGGCTCGAGGTTGTCGTCGGTCTGGCCGTGGCGGGCGAGCAGCAGCCCGCCGTCACTCGGCACGCACGCTCTCGCTGTCGATCGCGGCGCCGACGCCTGCGAGCGCCGTGTCCGCGCGCAGGCCGAGGCGGATCGTCTCGAGCGACAGGACCTCGTCGGGCACGACGTTCCCGAGGTTCACGTCGGCCCCGAGGCGGCGCACGAACCAGACCTGCTGTTCCTTGAGCGGCGCCTCGAACAGCAGCCGCTGCGGCGGAACCGCGTGGACGATCTCGTCGATCAGCCCCATCCGCACCTCGCCGTCGTGGCGGTAGATCCCGGAGGTGCCGCTCTCGCGCGCCTCTGCGATCACCTTCCAGGCGCCCGCCTCGAGCTCGGCCTGGATCAGCTCGACCCACCGGTACGGGGCCATGATCTTCGTGTCGTCCTTGGATCCGACCTCGGACATCACCGTGAAGTCACGCGCGAGCCGCTCGATCAGCTCGAGCTTCTCGTCGTGGGCGATCGTGATCGTCCCGTCGGAGACCTCGATGTGCTCCAGCCCGAGCCGGCGGATCCAGGCGAGCACCTGCTCGAGGCGGTCCTGCGCGATCGCGATCTCCAGCAGCGTGCCTCCGAGCATCACCGGAATCCCGTGCTCGCGATAGCGGGCGAGCTTGCCCTCGAGGTTGCCCGTGACGACGGCCGTCCCCCAGCCGAGCTTGACGACGTCGACGAACTCGCCGGCGATCTCGGCGAGCGAATCGATCTCGGCGACCGACAGGCCACGGTCGAGCACGTGGGTGAGGCCGGTGTCGCGCGGCTTGACGCTGCGCTGCGGAAGGTCGAGCAGGTCGTCCATCGAGTTCAGCCCGACACCGTACTGCTCTGGACGCCCTGGAGGTCGGTCCCCGCGGTCACGACCACGTCAGCGGGGCACCCGGACGGCGTGGTCGTCGTCGTCGCGCCTGCGGGGACAGAGCTGGCGCAGCTCTGGATCGCGCTCGAGTCGGCCGGCTGGACGGCGCTCGCGGCCAGGCCGAGCGCGGTGGCGACGTGGGCGGCGTCTGACTGGTGGCCGGGGAGATAGCCGACGACCGTCGTGGTCTGCGTCTGGGACGCGGCGTTGGCGACCACCTGCGCGTCCGCCGTGCCGGCCTTGTAGCCCGCGCTCGCGAGCTTCAGCCCGACGTCGCCGGCGAGGCCGTTCAGCGCGGTCCCGTTGAGCACGGCGACGGTGACGGAGGCCGGGTTGAACGGCGGGGTCGACGGGCGGTGTGCGGCCGGCCGCTTCGGCGGCGTGTGATGAACGACGGCCTTCTTCGCCGGTGTTCCGCTGCCGATCGCGTACAGGAGCCCGCCGACGACCGCGGCGGCGAGGACGATGCCGAGGAGCGCAAGCAGGAACCGGCTTGCGCGCGAGGGCGGCGCGGCAGCCGCGCGGCGGTGCCTGCGACTGCCACGGCGCGGCGGCTCGAGCGGGCTCAGCCGTGACGGCGACGGCGGTGGCGGCTCGAACGGGGGATTGAAGTCGGACTGGGCCCAATCGTGCGGCGGCGACGCGGCGCCACTCCCGTTGCCGCCCGCAGCGACCGTGGACGGCCCGATGACCAGCACGCCGTCGCCCG
>DAHUYL010000159.1 GCA_027315255.1 Solirubrobacterales bacterium
GGTGCGGTGTCCCCGGCCGGTGCGCTTGCCGGCGCCACCGCCCGCGCTCACGCTCAGAAGCGCCGCCACCGCCGCGACGACGGCGAGCGGCGCCGCGAGTGCGATCCGTCGGCGCCGGCGCGCGCGGCGTCGCCGCTCAGATCGACTCGAAGTCCGCCGCGGCGTGCGGTCCGACGCACGCGACGACGACCTCGTCCTCGATGCCACCGGCGACCTCCCTGACCTCGTCGAACGTGACCCGGTCCAGCCGCTCGATCACGGCATCCGGATCGACGTCCTCGCCGAAGACGATCGCCTGCTGTGCCGCGTTGCGGGCGATCGCGTTCGTGTTCTCGAAGGCGATCGCGCGGGCGCCGGCCGCGAACGTCCGTGCGCGCTCGACCTCCTCCTCGGTCGGCCCCTGTGTGCGCAGCTCGACGACGATCTCCCGCATCCGCCGGTAGGCCTCGATGCACTTGCTCGAGTCCAGCCCGGCGCTCAGCTGCAGCACCGGCAGGTCGGCGTACGCGTGCGGGTAGCTCGACACCGAGTAGGCGAGCCCGCGCTGCTCGCGGATCTCGTCGAACAGTCTCGAGCCCATCGAGCCGCCGAGCAGCGTCGAGTAGACGGTCAGCGCCGCGCGCCTGGCCGGATCGGTGACGTCCACCGCCGGCCGGTAGGACATCCGCAGGTGCGACTGGTTGGAGTCGCGCTCGGTGACGAGCACGCGCGGTGCGATCGCGGGTGCGGGCACGTACGGCTGCGGTGGCGCCGCCGTGGGGAAGCGCTCGAACAGCTCGTCGAGCACGCCATCGCTCGGCAGCGCCTCGAGGTTGCCCACCGCGAACGCGGCGCCCCGCGCGGGCGACCAGCGGCGGCTGCGGAACGCGAGGATCCCGTCGCGGGTGAACGTCTCGGACAGGTGCTCGGTGGTTCCGAGCACCGGGCGCCCGAGCGGGTGATCGCCGAACACGGCCTGGTCGATCAGGTGCTCGGCGACCATCGCCGGCTGATCGTTCGCGCGCGCGATCTCCTGCACGACGACCCCGCGCTCGCGATCGAGCTCGTCCTGGTCGAGCCGCGGTCGCCCGACGAAGTCGGTCAGCAGATCCGCTGCCTCGAGCGCGCGCGTCGAGCGTGACGTGATGTGGAAGGCCACGAGGTCGTGGCTCGTGTACGCGTTCAGGACCGCGCCGACGCGCTCCGCCGCACCGTTCACGTCGCGGTAGGTCGGGTACTTCTCGCCGCCCTTGAACACGAGATGCTCGAGGAAGTGCGCCATCCCGTTCTCCTCGGCGCGCTCGGTGCGGGCGCCCGCGTCGAAGGCGACCAGCAGCGTCACCGACCGGGTTCCCGCGACCGCGATCCGGTGCAGTGGCAACCCGTTTGCGAGCACCGTGGTCGTCAGCTCCGACATCGTCACCGACAAGGTAGCGATCGCGGCGGAACATAAGAATCCTGGCCGAAACCCCTGCAAATCTGCTTGCAGGGGGCTGGCCTGGGGACCTTCGGTGCCGGCCGGTCGCTAGTCTGGCGCCAGCTCATGGCTCACTCAGAATCACAACAGCGGGCCCGGCGCCGCGTTCTGCCGGCCCCCGCCCCACAGCTCAAAAGACCCAGCTCGCGACCCGCCTCCGGGCCGCCCGTCGTCGAGTTCCGCGCCGTCTCGATGCGCTACCCGAGCGGCGACACCGGCCTCAACCAGGCGACCTTCCAGGTCGACCGCGAGGAATTCGTGTTCCTCGTCGGTTCGACCGGGTCGGGCAAATCGACGGTGATGCGCCTGCTGATCAAGGAGCTCGAGCCGAGCGAGGGAACGATCCGGGTCGCCGGCAAGGACCTCACCAGGATCGGCCGGCGGCGCGTGCCCCTCTACCGGCGCAACATCGGGGTCGTCTTCCAGGACTTCAAGCTGCTGCCGAACCGCACCGTGCACGACAACGTCGCCTACGCGCTGCAGGTGACGGGCGGTACGCGCAAGGAGATCCGGGCCAAGGTGCCCGACATCCTGCGCCTGACCGGGCTGTCGACGAAGCTCCACAACTACCCCGACCAGCTGTCCGGCGGCGAGCAGCAACGCGTCGCGATCGCCCGCGCGTTCGTCAACCACCCACCGCTGCTGCTGGCCGACGAGCCGACCGGGAACCGCGACCCGGACACCAGCATCGACATCATGCGGCTGCTGTACCGGATCAACCGGACCGGCACGACCGTGCTCGTCGCCTCGCACGACCACGTGATGGTCGACCGGATGCGCCGGCGCGTGCTCGAGCTCTCGCGCGGGCGGATCGTCCGCGACGAGGCGACCGGGCTGTACGCCCGCGACGAGACCACGCGCGAGTTCGCCCAGCGGCTGCGCTCGACCGGGCAGCGACCCGACACCGTCTGAGCATGCGGCTCCAGTTCTTCCTGAAGGAGGCGACCCGCTCGATCCGCCGCAACGCCGCCCCGAACCTGGCGGCACTCGCGACCGTGGTCGTCACCCTCGTCGTCGTCGGCGTGTTCATCCCGATCGTCCAGGCCACCCAGGGCGCCGCCAACAGCGTCCGCTCGCGGGTGCTCGTCGACGTCTACATGGTCACGAGCGCGGGCCGCGGCGCCGACGCGCGGGTGCAGCGCGAACTGCAGGCGATCCCGCATGTCAAGCGGGTCGTGTTCGAGTCCAAGCAGCAGGCGTTCGCGCAGCAGCGCGCGCAGGATCCCGCCGCGTACGCGCTGCTGTCGTCGAATCCCCTCCCGGACACCTTCCACGTGTATCCCGACAACCCGGCGAACGTGCTCGCGATCCGCAGCGCGATCACGCCGACCGGCCCGGGCGGGACGACACGGATGCTCGACCGCGCGATCGCGAGCGTCTCGAACCACACCGACGACACCAAGAAGCTGCTCGAGGTGACGAACCTGGTGACGATCACCGCGGCGCTGCTGGCGGCCCTGCTGACGGTCGCCTCGATCCTGCTGATCGCCAACACGATCCGG
Source organism: Solirubrobacterales bacterium (assembly GCA_027315255.1). GTDB lineage: Bacteria > Actinomycetota > Thermoleophilia > Solirubrobacterales > Solirubrobacteraceae > Palsa-465. Next base: position 2,959 of record DAHUYL010000159.1, read on the forward strand.
CTGTCGCTGTACGCCCGCCGGCGCGAGGTCGAGGTGATGAAGCTAGTCGGCGCGACCGACTGGTTCATCCGCTGGCCGTTCGTGCTCGAGGGGACGATCGTCGGCGCGTCCGGGGCGCTGCTCGCGATCGCGGTGCTGGCCGCGACGAAGATCGCGCTGCTCGACCCGCTGGCGGGCCATTGGACGCTGATCGCGGCACCCCGGACGATCCCCTTCGTGTCGCTCGTCGGCGTGCTCGTCGCCGCGGGCGTCGGCGTGTCCGCGCTCGGCTCCGGGCTGTCGCTGCGGCGCTTCCTGCGCGTCTGATCTAGCGCGGCGCTCGGCTGGCCGGCGGAGCGCGCCAGCTACCCTGGGTTGCCGATGTTGTCCTCTCCGGAACGGTCTCGGCGGCGCTGGCCGCTCGCGCTCGTCGCGGTCGTGCTCGTGATCGCCGGCGTGTGGCTCGGCGGCCATCCCGGCTGGATCCCGTCGGGGCTGCGCGGTGCGTTCGCGCCGCAGACCTCGGCCGAGCAGCAGGTCCAGCAGGTGCTCGACCTGATCAGGAGCAACTACTACCGGAAGGTCAACACCAACCAGCTGGTCGGCGCCGGGCTGCAGGCGGCGGTCGCCTCGCTGAACGATCCCTACTCGCATTACTACCCGCCCGGGGACCTCGGGACGTTCACTGCGGAGACCCAGGGCCCGCACGTGACCGGAATCGGCGTCAGCGTCAACCAGGTCGCTGCCGGGCTGCAGCTGGAGGAGGTGTTCCCGGATTCGCCCGCGGCCGCAGGCGGCCTGGTTCCGGGCGACGTGATCACGTCCGTCGGGGCGCGGAAGCTCGCGGGGATGACGCTCGGGCGGCAGTCCGGGCTGGTCACCGGCCGCGCGGGCACGAAGGTGACGCTGACGGTCACCCACGGCGGGCGCAGCCGGAAGCTGACGCTGACCCGTGCGAACGTCTCCGTGCCGGTCGCCTACGGCCAGATCATCCGCTACCACTCCGTCAAGCTGGGCTATCTGGAGTTCAATCAGGGATTCACCGACGGCTCGGCGCAGGAGCTGCGCGTCCAGGTGCAGAAGGTCATCCGCCAGGGGGCGCAGGGGTTGATCCTCGACCTGCGCGACAACCCCGGGGGATTGCTGACCCAGGCGATCGGGGTGGCGAGCATCTTCATCCAGGACGGGACGATCGTCACCACCCGCGGACGCCACCAGCCGACGTACGTGTACACCGCGCAGGGAAACGCGATCGCCCGGACGACCCCGATGGTCGTGCTGGTCAACCGGGGCACCGCCTCCTCGGCGGAGATCGTCACCGCAGCGCTGCAGCAGCGCGGCCGCGCGAAGGTGATCGGTACGCGCACGTACGGCAAGGGCGTCTTCCAGGAGACGCAGACCCTGCCGAACGGCGGCCTGCTCGACCTCACCGTCGGCGAGTTCTTCACGCCCGACGGCACGAACCTCGGCGCCACCGGGGTGGCCTCCGGGAGGTCCGTCGCACGCGGGCCCGGGATCAAGCCCAACGTGTACGTGTACGACAACCCGCAGCAGCCCGGCATGCATGTGCTGCGGGTGGCCGAGCGGGTGCTCGCCGGCGAGGTCCGGTGAGCGGGCCCGGGTTCGAGGGTCGGTAACGGTGCCGGTTGCGGGGACGGGCGCCGCCCCCGGCTTGGGTGCCGGGGCGGCGTTGGTCGCGGTCGTGCACAAGCGCGGCCGGTTCCTCGTCGCCGAGCCGTTCTTCGGGCCAGGTCCGCGACTGGCGATCAGCCGTGACAGCCGCTACGACGTCGGCGACCTCGTGGTCGTTTCGGCAGCCGGCGGTGGGCGCGGTGGGGGCGGTCGCCGCGGAGGTGGCGGTGGCCGCGGTGGGGGCGGGCGGGTGCGCGTGCAGCGACGGCTCGGCCGGCCCGACGTGGCGCGCGACGTGATCGAGGCGCTGATGGTCGACCGCGGGCTCGCGCGGCGGTTCGATCCGGCCGTCGCGCGGGCGGCGCGGGCCGCCTCGGAGATGGCGACCGAGGTTCAGGACGGGCGGCGGGATCTGCGGGAGCTGCCGACGATCACGATCGATCCGGCCAGCGCGCGGGACTTCGACGACGCGATCTCGTGCGAGCCGGACGGCGCGGACGGCTGGCATGTGTGGGTGCACATCGCCGACGTGAGCGCGTACGTCCCCGGGCGCGGCGCCGTCGACCGCGAGGCGCTGCGGCGGGGCACCTCCGTCTACGTGCCCGGAGCCGTCGAACCGATGCTCCCGGTCGAGCTGTCGAACGGCGCCTGTTCGCTCGTGCCGGGCGTCGACCGGCTCGCGGTCAGCGTCGAGATGGTCGTCCGCGGCTCCGAGGTCGCGAGCGCTGCGTTTCACCGCTCGCTGATCCGCTCCGACGCCAGGTTGACCTACGACCAGGTGGACGCCGTCTTCGCCCGCAGGGTGCGAGCGGAGGGGGAGTGGGGTTCGGTGCTGGACTGCGCTCGGGTAGCCGCGCGCGCGCTCGGCGCGCGGCGCGAGGCGCGCGGTGCGCTCGTGCTCGAGTCAGCCGAGCCATCGTTCGAGTTCGACTCGGGTGGTCACGTCGTCGGGGTGCAGGCGGCCATTCAGACCGAGTCGCACCGGCTGATCGAGCACCTGATGATCGCCGCCAACGAGCAGGTGGCGCGGTTCCTCGAGGCGCGGCGGATCCCGGCGCTGTACCGCGTGCACGAGCGGCCCGAGGCGGTTGCGGTCGACCGGCTCGTCGACCAGCTCGCATCTCTGGGGGTGCCGACTCCGCCTGTGCCCGCCGGGCCGCTGACACCGCAGCAGGCGGCTACGGTCGTCGGCGACGTCTCGCAGGCGGTGGCCGATTGGGTCACGCGACGGGGTGGGCGCGGCGCGCTTGCGCTCAACCGGCTGGTGCTGAGGTCGTTGAAGCAGGCCTACTACGACAACCGCAACCGCGGCCACTCCGGGCTTCAGCTGGAGTCCTACTGCCACTTCACCTCGCCGATCCGCCGCTACCCGGATCTGATCTGCCACCGGGCGCTCCTGTCGGCGCTGTCCGGCGTCGAGCCGCCGCCGGAAGCGGCGTTCGTCGCCTCCGCTGGACCGCTGTGCTCGGCCCGCGAGCGCGAGGCGATGACGATCGAGCGCGACGCCGACGACGTCGCCCGCTGCTTCCTGCTCGAGCGGGCGCTGTTCGGCGGTGCGGCCGGTGGCGTCGGCTTCGGGGAGGCCGTGTTCGAGGGCGAGATCGTCGGCGTGATCGGCGCCGGCGCGTTCGTCGCGTTCGGTGAGGAGCTCGCGTACGAGGGGCTGCTGCCGGTCCGGCTGATGCGCGACGACTGGTGGGAGCTGAACGAACAGCGGACCGCGCTGGTCGGCGTCCGTGGCGGCGGTGCGCTCCGGCTCGGCGACCCGATCACCGTCCGCGTCGGCGGGATCGACCCGCCCCGCGGCAGGGTCGACCTGTTGCTCGTACAGTCAGACGCCTGATGGCCAAGTCGAAGCGCAAGGCGGCGCCCGGAGACGTCGCGACCAACCGCCAGGCATCATGGCGCTACCACCTGCTCGAGCGATTCGAGTGCGGGCTCGTGCTGACCGGCACCGAGGTCAAGTCGCTGCGCGACGGCAAGGCGCAGCTGAAGGACGCCTACGCGGTGATCCGCGACGGCGAGGCGTGGCTGCTCGGCCTCTACATCGCCCCGTATCCCGCCGCGGCGCGTGACAACCACGACCCCGAGCGGCCTCGCAAGCTGCTGCTGCACCGCTCCGAGCTCGAGCGGCTGGTCGGCCGCACGCAGGAGAAGGGGCTGACGCTCGTGCCGACCCGGCTGTACTTCGCCGGGACGCGCTCGCACGCGAAGGTCGAAATCGCCCTGGCTCGCGGCAAGGACCTGTTTGACAAGCGCGAGTCGATCCGCAAGCGCGAGACCGGTCGCGAGATCCAGCGGGAGCTGCGCGAGCTGCACCGCTGAGCCGGGCCGGCGTGTCTGTCTGTCTGTCTGTCTGTCTGTCTGGGGTGGCTGCTGGCTGGCTGGCGGGTCTGGTGGGCCGGGCGGCCGTCGGACCCGCGGTCGGCAACGCTCTTGTTCGCGCGGGCTTCACGCCGTGACGTCGTCCGCCGCAATTGCCGTCCGCGCGTCCCACGGGCGCGCGGCTTGGGCCGCCCCGGGCCGGTGCCGGCTACCTCGTCCCCGACGTGCGCATCACCTCCACCAGCTCGCCGGATGCCCGCGCCGGCCGGAACCTCGCTTGGTCGGAGAACGCGATCGGGGAGAGGCTGTCGCGAAAGCTCGCGACGCCGGGGACACGCACGCTCCCGAACAGGCAGGTGCGGCAAGAGGTCGACAGCACCGGGCCTCGCGGCCGACATGGTGCAGATCTGCGGCGGACAGCGGCAAGACTGCCGGTCGCGAGCAGATGATGTCGCGGTTTTGCCGGTGGGCCGCCGCGGCATCCTGTGACCGGTAGTGTCGCGACGCGCCGTCCCGTCGCAGGCGGATTTGCGACAGCCCGCCGGGCGTCCATTTTCAACCAAGAGGCCTACGAGTGGCCGGCGACGCTCTCGGGGCTGTCCGTCAAAGCGTTCTGGGCAGGTTCGTCGCGTGCATGCCAATCACCAGCAGCGCGATCAGGCCGACGTAGACGGCGGCGATCAGCAGCCGGTCGGCCGGTGCGACCCGGTAGTAGTCAGCCGCGCGCTCGCTGCCCGAGCGGCGCTGCTGCCAGCGGCGGTAGGTCTCGAACGCCCCCACGATCAGGATCAGCACCATCAGCGGGTTCGGATCGACGAACGCGAGTGCCGCCAATCCCGCGAAGCCCGCGAGCCACAGCGCCGGTGACATCGCCGCCATCGCCCGGCCGCCGTCGAGCGGCACGACCGGGATCAGGTTGAACAGGTTGAGCAGAAAGCCTGTGTAGGCCAGCGCCCGCCACAGGTCGTTGCCGGTCGCGTGCCAGACGGCGATGCAGGCGGTCGCGCCGACGCTTCCGAGGATCGGTCCGGCGAGGCCGACCTTCGCCTCCGCGAGCGCATTGTCGCCGAGCGAGCGCGCGCGGATCAGGGCCCCCACGAACGGGATGAACACGGGCGCGGTCGCTGTCAGGCCCTCGCGCCGCAGCTGGATCACATGGCCGAGCTCGTGCACCAGGATCAGCGCGACGAACCCCGCGGCGAACGAGAGCCCCCAGATCGAGCCGTACGCGAGCACCGACACCGCCATCGTGCCCGCGGTCGCGAGCAGCTTGACCTTCGGCAGCAGCAGCAGGATCGCCTTCAGCTTCGCGAGGATCGCGAGCAGCGCCGCACCCGCGGCGCCGAGCCGGCGGCGCAGCCACGAGCGCTGCCCGGCCTTGTCCTGGTCGCCAAGGTCGCCCAACGCTCGTGGGGGCGGCGGCTCGGTCCGGACGGGATCCGAGCCCGACAGCCGGAGCGGCTGTGGCGCGGTGTCGAGCGGCGCAGACGCCTGGCGCAGGCTGGGGGACGGTTCCACGGGCGTGAGTCGATTGTGGCAGGGGCGGACGTCCGCCCCTACCAGCTCCTTTTCGGCGCCATGACCGGGCCGCTACAATCGTTCTCGACATATTCCCCGGGGACGACAGGCTTCGACGTGGTCTGGTCTTGGGGATGGTCGCGAGTCGAGGTGCCCAGGCGGCCTCGTAAAACACCTGGGAAACAATAAGTGCGGACTCGCACAACTTTGATCTCGGCCTCGCTGCTTAATCCAGCCGGCTGAGACTCATCTCGGCCCCCGCTCGCCCGCGGTGAGGTAGCCGGGATCATCTAGCGGGCTTGCTCGGTGAGGATTTGCTCCCTCCGATCCGAGGACCACCAGGGAGCTGGCTCTCGCGGACCCCGCCGGCGTGGCGAGGCGAGGGCGAGATCAGAGCGCCGGCTACGCTCGTAGAAGCCATCTTCCTTGCGACCGCGGACGCGGGTTCAATTCCCGCCGTCTCCACTTTTTTTGGATTACTGGATTTTTCAGGTAGAACGGCCCCAGATCGGGGCCGTTCGCGTAGCCAATGCCACGGGCAAGCCTCTGTACGTCGGCCAGAGCCGCAACCTGCGTGCTCGCCTCGCTCAATATTGCCGCGAGGGCGCTGACCACAATTCGGCTTCGCTCGCCTACAACATCGCCAAGCGGACCGCGGCCAAAGAAGGCATCGGTATCGCCGGCTTCCGCGCTGATCTGGTCGGCCGCGAGGACTTCGCCGAGCAGGTCCTCGCCGCCAAGCGCTTGGTCGCGATGCTGCCCGTCCAGTTCGTGATCGAGCCCCACGCCGACCTGCGCACTGTCTTCGAGGCCTACGCGACGTACGCGCTCGGCACGCAGGAGTACAACATCTTCGAGACGCACTGAAAGCTGGCTCGGTCGTGTCGGACGGCCTGCTCGCTGCCGCAGCGGCGGTCAGCTCCGAGACCTTCGCTCAGCAGCGGCCAGCGTGCGCCCCAGCCGCTACTCGCGGAGCACGTCGCGGAGGCCGGTGAGCGCAGCGATCAGCGTTTCGGCCTTGAAGTCGAGTTGGCGGCGGAGTCGGCGTCGTAGCAATCGAACGACAGCTCGATCTGGTGGGAGCAGTCGGTGATGATGACCCTCGCGTACACGCGCTGCTGGTCATTGACAGTCGCCAGGATGCAGGCGCCTGAGTGGTGGCCAAGGCTTGTTCAGAAACGCACGGGCCTTGGTCTACGCGACGTGTCTGAGCCGGCGATTGCGTCGGCGAGGTAGCCGGGGTCGGCGACGCCGCTCGATCGCGGCGCGG
>DAHUYL010000163.1 GCA_027315255.1 Solirubrobacterales bacterium
CGCCAGGCGTTCGTCGTCTGCCCGCTGGTCGAGGAGTCCGAGCTGCTACAGGCGCGTGCGGCGACCGCGGAGTTCGAGCGGCTGCGCAGCGGGCCGTTCGCCGAGCACCGGGTCACCCTGCTGCACGGGCAGATGCGTCCCGCGGCGAAAGCGCAGGCGATGTCCGCGTTCGCCTCGGGCGACGCGGACGTGCTGGTCGCGACCTCGGTGATCGAGGTCGGGATCGACGTCCCCAACGCGACCGTGATGCTGGTCGAGGATGCCGACCGCTACGGGATCTCGCAGCTGCACCAGCTGCGCGGGCGGATCGGGCGCGGCGAGCACGCCTCGCTGTGCCTGCTGTTCGGCCGGCGCGACGCGGCACGGCTGCAGGCGCTCGCGCGCGAGTCCGACGGGTTCGCGCTGGCCGAGGTCGACCTGCAACTGCGCGGCCAGGGCGAGCTGGTCGGCACGCGGCAGTCCGGCGCGGAGGTCTACACCTTCGCGGAGCTGCCCCGGGACGCGGAGCTGCTCGAGCGGGCGCTGCTGGCGGCGCGCGCGATCGTCGACGCCGACCCGGACCTCGCGCTGCCCGAGCACGCGCTGCTCACCGACGCGCTGCGGGCTCGCTACGGCGAGGAGGCGCGCGCGCCGATCCGCGCGTGAGCGGTGCGAGTCGTCGGCGGGACCCTGGGCGGGCGGGCGCTGCGAGCGCCCAGCGGGACCGCGACGCGGCCGACCTCGGACCGCGTGCGCGAGGCCGTGTTCTCGATGCTCGAGGCGGCTGGCGGGGTGGTCGGGGCGCGAGTGCTCGACCTGTTCGCAGGTTCGGGCGCGCTCGCGATCGAGGCGCTGTCGCGCGGGGCTGCGTCGGCGACGCTGGTCGATTCGGCGTCGTCGGCGATCGCCGCGATCCGCGCCAACCTGGAGGCGCTCGGGCTCGAGGCCGAGGTCCAGCGCCGCACCGCCTCCTCGTTCCTCGCGGCCGCAGTCGCACCCGAAGGCGCGCCGGCGGCCGCGCGGCAATACGATCTCGTGTTCCTCGACCCCCCATACCGGCTGGCGGAGACGCTCGGGCCGGAGCTGTCCGTGGCGCTCGAGTCGGTGCTGGCGCCCCGCGCACGCGTCCTGGCCGAGTCCGACCGCCGCGCGCCGCTGGCGCTCGAGCTCCCGCTCGTCCGCGAACGGCGCTACGGAGACACCCTGATCAGGATCTATGCCAACCGATAACCGCATCGCTGTCTGCCCGGGGACCTATGACCCGGTGACCAATGGCCATCTCGACGTGATCGCGCGTTCCGCGACGATGTTCGACCGGGTGATCGTAGCTGTCGTCAACCTGCCGATCCGCAAGGGCGGAACCCTGTTCGACAGCTCGGAGCGGGTGGCGTTCATCGAGCACGCGACGGCGTCGCTGCCGAACGTGACCGTCGAGCCGTTCAGCATCCTAGTCGTCGAATTCGCGCGCTCCCGCGGCGCGAAGGCGATCGTCAAGGGCCTGCGGGCGATCTCGGACTTCGAGTATGAGCTCGAGATGAACCAGCTGAACCGGACGCAGGCGCCCGACGTCGAGTCCGTTTACCTGATGGCCTCGCCCGAGTACAGTTTCATCTCGTCGAGCGGCGTCAAGGAGCTGGCAACGTTCGGCGGCACGATCGACGAGATGGTGCCGACCGAGGTCGCAGCCGCCTTGAAGGAAAGGCTGACCCGCTGACGAAAGAGATTCACGCTTCATGGACGTCCTGGTTCTGATCGACAAGCTGGACGACCTCGTCCACAACGCCAAGCCGATGCCGCTGACCGACCAGGTGCGGGTCGACAAGGAGGAGATCTACGACATCCTCGATCAGATGCGCGCGACGATCCCGGAGGAGATCAAGCAGGCTCGCTGGATCGTCAAGGAGCGCCAGGAGATGCTGGCCGAATCCAAGCGCGAGGCCGAGCGGATCGTGAAGGAGGCGCGCGAGCGCCAGGACCGGCTCGTGTCCGAGGAAGAGGTCACCAAGCAGGCCGAGCGCGCCGCCGAGGAGATCATCGAGGACGCCCGCGCGCGTGAGCGCGAGATCCGGCTCGGTGCGGAGGACTACGCCGACGAGATCCTCGGCACGCTCGAGGTCAACCTGTCGAAGTTCATCGCGGCCGTGCAACGCGGTCGCGATCGGCTCGCCGGCAAGGACGAGCCGGTCGAAGTCTCCTAGGCTGCCGGCCGGGTCCGTCAGGTCCGTCCGGCTCGCGGGGTAGCCTGCCGAGCGCAGTGACCGCCTCCGGCGCCACGCCCGTCGAGCGGCTCCTCGAGGAGCTGGTGGGGCCGGTCGCGCTGCTCGGGGCGGCGCCGCTCCCCGCCGAGCGCCTGCGGGTCCAGCTGGCGCGGGTGGAACGTCGCGCCTGGCTGGTGGAGGAATTCGACGCGCCCGGCTTGTGTGCCGGGCGCTGCCCGCTCGGGTCCGGCCGCGCGCAGCTCGCGTTCCAGCGGGTCCCGGGCGCTGTGCTGGCGGGTCGGGTCTCATACGTGGTCGCGAGCTCGCTCCCGGTCGGCCCGGGCCGCTGGGTGCTGCTCGGCCGGCCGGCCGTCGTCGCGCCCTCGGAGGCCGGACGGTTCGAGCGGCTGCTGCGCTCGCTGCGCGCGCCCCCGGGCGAGTTCTGGCGGGTGCACGGCGGCGTGCTCGCCCATGCCGCGCGGGCGGCGTAGTCGCACGCGAGGCCGGTTCCGTCCGGACCTCGCGCGATCCTCGGTGTGCGATGAGTGCAATCTGGTTGATCGTCGGGGTCGCGCTCGGCGCCGGCACGGTGCTGTTGTTCGTTCGGGGGCGGCTCGGGCGGTTGGCGGCGCAGGCCGCGGAGGCGGCCGAGCTGCAGCGCCGGCTCGACCGCGCCGAGCGGGAGGTCGAGCACGAGCGCGAGCTCGCGGGTGAGCGGCTGCAGACGCTCCAGGCTGCGCAGGCGCGGTTGTCGGACTCGTTCAAGGCGCTCAGCGCCGAGGCGTTGCAAGCGAGCATGCAGCAGCTCGCGGAGCTGGCGAAGTCGCAGCTGCGAGCCGCGCAGGCGGAGGGCCGCGGCGAGCTCGACAAGCGTCAGAGTGCCGTCGAGCAGCTGGTGGCGCCGCTGCGCGAGCAGCTCGGCCGCGTCGATCAGCAGCTCGTCGCGCTGGACCGCGAGCGGCGCGAGTCGCGCGGCCGGCTCGAGGCGCAGCTGCGCAGCCTGTCGGAGACGGGCGAGCGGTTGCGCACCGAGACCGGGGCGTTGGTGACGGCGCTGCGCAAGCCGCACACCCGCGGCCAGTGGGGCCAGATGCAGCTGCGCAAGGTGGTCGAGCTCGCCGGGATGGTGCGCCACTGCGACTTCACCGAGCAGGGGTCTTTCGCCGGTGACGATGGGACGCTGCGTCCTGACCTGGTCGTCAACCTGCCCGGCGGCAAGCACGTGGTCGTCGACGCGAAGGCGCCGCTTCAGGGCATCCTCGACGCCTACGAGGCGCGTGACGAGGACGAGCGGCTGCGTCACCTACAGGACCATGCCCGGCTCTTGCGAAAGCATGTCCGGCAGCTGTCCGACAAGGCGTATTGGGCGGGGCTCGAGACCGCGCCCGACTTCGTGGTCCTGTTCCTGCCAGGCGAGCACCTGTACGGGGCAGCGCTCGAGGCCGACGCCGAGCTGATCGAGGACGCGATGGCCCGGCGCGTGCTGATCGCGACGCCGACGACGCTGCTGGCGCTGCTGCACTCGGTCGGCTACGGATGGCAGCAGGAGCGGGTCGCCGAGTCCGCGCAGGCGATCTCCGAGCTCGGCCGCGAGCTGCACGGCCGGCTCGCGAAGCTGTCGACGCTGCTGGCGACGCTCGGCAAGCGCCTGAACAGCTCGGTCGCCGCCTACAACGAGACGGTCGGCTCCTACGAGGCGCGGATCCTGCCCGCCGCGCGCCGGTTCTCCGATCACGGCGCCGTCTCCGAGGGGCAGCGACTGCCCGAGCTCGAGCCGGTGACGCTGGGCGGGCGGAGCGTGAACATCGCGCCCGAGGACCGCCGCGCGGCTGAGCTGTCCGACCGCCGCGAGGTTCCGTCGCTGTTCGAGGAGCCGTCCGGGCCGCGGCGGTTGCGGGCTGCCGGCCCGCATCCCCGCTGAGGGGTGCTGGCGAGGTTCGGGCCCGGAACGGGACCAAAGCTCGCCAGCAGGCCCTGATCTCGCTCGCCGACCGTACTAAGCCTGCGGGCTGCGCCCGGTCAGGCGGCGGTAGGCGGCGGCCGCGCGCCACCAGCTGCGCAGGTCCTCGCGCTGCTCGGGGAGCGGGTCGGCCGACGGCTTGCGGGACTGCACGAGCCCGACCGCGTCGTCGATCTCGAGTCCCTGCCGGATCGCGATCACGGCCGCACCGACGGCCGCCGAGCGCTGCCAGCCCGCGCGGCAGTGCACGTAGGGGAGCTTGCCCTCGTCGAGCCAGCGACCGACGATCGCGACCGCTTCGTCGAGCACGGCCGCCGGTAGACGGCCGAAGTCGGTCAGCGGCAGCCGCTGCTCCTCGATCCCCGAGTGGCGGTAGCGCAGCGTCACGGCAGCGCGTGCCCTGGGGTCGTACTCGTCGTCCTCGCACAGGTTCAGGACCCGCCGCACGCCGATGAACTCGAGCGCCGCCACGTCCTCGTCGTCCAGCGGGTAGGCGCCCACCAGCAGGTCGTCGGCGACCTCCTGGAAGCCGTACGTGCGAAACCACCTGGACACCGGGCAATCATCGCATCAGGCGGGGCTAATCTGAGCCTGTGGCGCTGCGGACCGACATGGTGGATCTCGGAAGCCTGCGGCTGACCTCGGGCGAGGGTCGCCGGCTCGAGGCGACGGTCGTGCTCGAGCCGGTCGAGCTCGGCGGCGAGCGCTACGCGGTCGACCAGGCTGCGGTGGCCGTGCGGCTCGACATCTCGCGCACGACGGGGGAGGGATACGCGCTGCGCCTTCGGTTCGCGACGCAGCTGGCGGGACCGTGCATGCGCTGCCTCGAGCCCGCCGGCGCCCCGATCGAGGTGGACGCCCGCGAGATCTCGCAGCCGGGCGCGGGGGAGGAGCTCGAATCTCCGTACGTGACCGGGGGCGTGCTCGATCTGGTGGCCTGGGCCCACGATGCGCTCGTACTGTGCCTCCCGGCGACGGTCCTGTGCCGGCCGGACTGCGCGGGCCTGTGTCCGATCTGCGGCGCCGACCTGAACGCCGCCGGCGCCGGGCACCACCACGAGCCCGAGCCGGATCCGCGTTGGGCGAAGCTCGCCGAGCTGCGGCTCGAGCTCGAGCGGCCCGACGGCGTCTGAACCACCGGAGCCCGCACCGGAGCCGGGAGCCCGCCGGACCCGGCACCGGACCCGGGAGCCCAGAGCCCGCACCGGAGCCGGCGCTCCTCCCTGCTAGCCTGCCGGCCCATGGCCGTCCCCCAGCAGAAGCAGTCTCACTCGCGCACCACCAAGCGCCGCTCGACCCACAAGGCCCACTCGCCCGCGACGAACGCGTGCCCGCAGTGCCACAGCCCCAGGCTTCCGCACCGCGTGTGCCCAGTCTGCGGCAGCTACAAGGGCCGCGAAGTGATCGCGGCCGAGCAGTCGGCGCTCGACTGAGGCGCTCGCGCGCCATGGTGACCGTTGCCGTCGACGGGAACGGGGCGGATCTGGGCCCCGCCGAGGTCGCGGCGGGCGCCGCCATGGCGGCGGCCCGCGGCGTGGGGGTGCTCCTGTTCGCAGACGCCGCCGCGGTCGGCGAGGTCCCGGACGGCGTCGAGCTGATCGACGCGCCCGTGTCGATCGCGAAGTCGGCCGATCCGGCGTACGCGGTTCGATCGACCCCCGAGGCATCGATCGTCCAGGCCGCCCGCGCGGTTGCGTCGGGCCGCGCACAGGCGCTCGTCTCGGGCGGCTCGACCGGCTCGGCGATCACCGCCGGGCTGTTCAACATGAAGCGCGCCTCCGGCGTCCACCGCCAGGCGCTGGCGCTTCCGATCCCGCGACCGGGCGAGCGTCCGGTCCTGCTGCTCGACGTCGGTGCCAACGTCGCCTGCCGGCCCGAGCACCTCGTCCAGTTCGCCCACATGGGGTCGGCGTTCGCCTCGGCCGTGATGGGGCTAGCCGAGCCGCGGGTGGCGCTGCTGTCGAACGGCGAGGAGACCGCGAAGGGCACCCCGGATCTGCGTGAGACGCACGCGCGCCTGTCCGGCGACCGGGGCGCTGGGCTGCGCTTCATCGGCTACATCGAGGGGACCGAGGTGATGGAGGACGTCGCCGACGTGGTCGTGATGGACGGCTTCACGGGCAACATCGCGCTGAAGCTGATCGAGGGCGTCTCGGCCCGCACGATGCGGGCGGTCCGGATGGCGGCGATGCGATCGTGGCGCGCGAAGCTCGGCGGCCTGCTGCTCGCGCCGTCGGTCCAGGCGCTGCGTGAGGAGATCGACCCGGAGACGACGGGCGGCGCCTACATGCTCGGGCTGCGGCGGATCGGCGTCGTCGCGCACGGGCGCTTCACGCGCCGTGGATTCGCGCGGGCGATCGAGGTTGCGGTCCGCGGCGTCGAGCAGGACGTCGTCGGAGTCACCCACACCGCGCTGGTGGCGGCGGGTGCGCTGCGGCCGCCGCCGCCGGCCGCGCTCGTGTCGGAGCTGGAGACGGAGGCGGCGTCCGAGGAGGCGGCTACCGTGGTCCGCCGATGACACGCGAGCAGATCCTCACCGCCATCCGCGCGCACCTGGCCGACGAGCTCGAGATCGATCCGGGCTCGATCGGCGAAGGGACGCGGTTCCGCGAGGACCTGGAAGCCGACTCGCTCGACCTCTACACGCTGGTCCAGGAGCTGGAGGACCGGTACGGCGTGAAGATCTCAGACGAGGAGGCAGCCAGGATCCTGACGGTCGGCGAAGCCGTTGAGTTCGTGCTCGCGACGGGTGTGCCCGGCACGCCCGAGTCGGCGTCCACGAACTCGACCTCCGCCCACCAGCCCGCCGGTGAGCACTGAGCGCAGCGACGCACCGGCACCGGAGGCACGACTCCTGGCCCTGCTCGAGCGGCTCCCGCCCGGGCTGGCGGAGCGGGTGTTCACGCACGCCTCGTGGACGGCGAGGCGCGCCGAGTCATACGAGCGTCTGGCGTTCCTCGGCGACAGCGTGCTGTCGCTGGCCGTCACCTCGCACCTGTATCCGCGACTCGAGGCGGAGCGGTTCGGCGCCGGGCAGCTGACCAAGATCCGGGCGCAGGCGGTCTCGGGTCGCTCGTGTCGAGCGGTCGCCGAGCGGCTCGGGGTGCCGGAGCGGCTCGCGGCGGCCGCGCCCGCCGGTGCGACCGCCGCCTCGACGGCGCTGATCGGAACCGAGCGGGTGCTCGCCTCGGTGATCGAGGCGGTGATCGGCGCCTGCTACCTGGCCTACGGATACGAGCAGACCGCAACGGCGGTCGTCGACGCGTTCGCTCCCGAGCTCGACGACGCGCTCGAGCGTCCCGTGGACTTCAAGTCCGCCCTGCAGGAGCGGCTCGCGCGCCGGGGCGACCTCGTCAGCTACGAGGTCGTCTCCGAACAGGGCCCGCCGCACGAGCGCACGTTCACGGTCGCCGCGACGATCGACGACGAGGAGGTAGGTCGGGGGAGCGGCCGCAGCAAGAAGGACGCAGAGCAGCTGGCCGCGCGCGAGGCGCTCGACCGGATCGCGCAAGCGGCCGGGAGCGGGGCGGCCGGCACCGGTTCGGAGAAGCTGCGCTAGGCCACACTGGAGTCGACCATGTACCTGAAGAGCATCACGATGAAGGGCTTCAAGTCGTTCCCCGACCGGACCCGGCTCGAGTTCGGACCGGGGACGAGCGTGATCGTCGGCCCGAACGGCTCCGGCAAGTCGAACGTCACCGACGCGGTCCTGTGGGCGCTCGGCGAGCAGTCGCCGATGGCCGTCCGCGGGCAGTCGATGCAGGACGTGATCTTCGGGGGCGCCCCGGGCCGTCAGGCAGCCACCGCAGCCACCGTCGAGCTCGTGCTCGACGACGCCGATGGCACGCTCGGGCTCGGGCCCGAGGTGTCGATCGTGCGCCGGCTCGATCGCGCCGGCGACGGCGAGTACCGGATCGGCGGCGCCCGCTGCCGGCTGATCGACGTGCTCGAGCTCCTGTCGGACACCGGGCTCGGCAAGGAGATGCACTCGGTCATCTCGCAGGGGCGGGTCGAGTCGATCGTCACCTCGAAGCCGCGCGACCGCCGGCTTCTGATCGAGGAGGCGGCCGGTCTCGGTAAGCATCGCAAGCGCAGGCGCAGGGCCCAGCTCAAGCTCGGCCACACGCAGGACAACCTCGATCGAGCGCTCGACGTCGAGCGCGAGGCCCGCTCGCGGCTGCGACCACTGAAGCG
>DAHUYL010000186.1 GCA_027315255.1 Solirubrobacterales bacterium
GTGGCGTGCGATCAGCGGCAGCAGCGCGTTGCCGAGCTTGGCGCACGGTTGCGGCGCTCCGTGCACCACCGCGAGCGCGAGCCGGATCCGCCGCTGCATGCCGGGCGTCCGGTGCGGCGCGCACAGCGGCGACAGCGAACTGCACAGCGCCACCCGCCCGACCCGCTCCGGGATCGCGTGCGCCACGGCGAGCGCATACGGCCCACCTGCCGACACGCCGGCGATGTCCACATGGTCGAGGGCGAGCCGATCGAGCAGCTGCTCGACGTCGACCGCGAAGTCGAGCAGTGTCCGGCCAGCGTGTGCGCTGGAACCTCCGATCCCCGGGCGGCTCGGCGCGATGTAGCGGATCGCGAGCCGGCGCGTGATCCGCTCGAGGTCGACCGTCGCGTGCACCGGCGTGCCGATCGCGCCGTGGCAATACAGCACAGGTCTACCGCTCGCCGGGCCGGTGATCGTGTAGGCGAGCCGGCGGCCGTCGCGGAGCCGCATCGAGCTGACCACTCAGAGGAAGGTAGTGCCCCCCTCGGCCAGAGTTGTTTCGTTGCTGATAAGCAGCTCGAGCGCCTGGACAAACGCCTCGGGGCGCTCGAGCATCGGCACGTGCCCAGTATCTCGCAGCCTGACCACGCGGGCGTCCGGACGGGCAGCGGTGATCGTGTTGCACGCCGTCGCGGGAACCGTCCGGTCGACCTCGCCCCAGATCGCCCCGACCGGCGCCTCGAGCCGGGCGAGCAGCGGCCGCAGATCGGCCGCGGCGATCGTCTCGAGCGCCGGCGCCGTCCGGCGGGCGCCCGCCGAGGCGCCGACCATCTGGCGCGCCAGACTCGGTGGCAGGAGCGCCCCGTCGGCGGCCGTCCCCAGCAGCAACAGCCTGCGGCCCCAGCGCAGCGCTGACAGCGGCGCCGCCGCGCGCCGGAGCGCGAGCCCCGCCTCGGCGCCCGCGGCCAGCAGCCGGGGCACCCCCTTTGGCAACGGGCGCAGCCCTGCCGGCGCCACCAGCACCAGCCGCCTGACCGAACCCGGGCGGTGGCTGGCGAGCGTCAGCGCGATCCCGCCGCCGAGCGAGTGCCCGACCAGGTCGTACGGACCCGGCACGCCACGGGCCGCGAGCCCGCGCGCGATCCGCTCGGCGACCTCTTCCAGCCCGAAACCCTCACCGGCGGGCGCCGATCCTCCGAACCCAGGGAGGTCGAGGGTGATGATCGTGTGCCGCCGCGCCAGCTGAGGCGCCACCAGCCGCCAGATCCGCCGGTCGGTCGCGAGGCCATGGAGCAGCACCACCGGCCCGCCGGCCCCAGTCACGTCGACCGCCAGCAGCGCGCACACGCTCCGATCGTAGTGGGCCGGCCTCGCACCGCAGTACCGTTGTCGTCGTGGCGGACGTGGCGCGGCCCTTCACCCTCGTACGCGAGCAGGGCGACGACGGGTCCTTCCAGCGGCAGGCGAGCCGCTTCCGCGAGTGGGTCGCCGCCGACGGCTCGACCGGATTCCCGCTCCAGGACGGTCGCTACCACCTGTACGTCTGCCGGGCGTGCCCGTGGGCGCACCGGGCGATCATCGGCAGGCGGCTGATGGGGCTCGAGGCGGCGATCTCGATCTCGTTCGTCAACCCGATCCGCGACGACCGCGGCTGGGCGTTCACCGGCGCCGGCTACGAGGATCCGGTGAACGGCTTCCGGTTCCTGGCGGAGGCCTACGAACGGACCGATCCCGGCTTCGACGACCGCGTCACCGTTCCGGTTCTGTGGGACCGCCGGCGCCGGCTGATCGTCAACAACGAGTCGGCCGACATCCTGCGAATGCTCTCGACCGTGTTCGCGCCCCTTGGCGAGCACCCGGTCGAGCTCTACCCGCCCGCCCTCGCCTCCGAGCAGGACGCACTCGCGCAGCGGATCTACGACCAGCTCAACAACGGCGTCTACCGGGCCGGGTTCGCGCACCGCCAGGAGGCGTACGAACGCGCCGTCGAGGGCGTGTTCGCGATGCTCGACGAGCTCGACGCGCGCCTTTCCGGCACCCGCTTCCTGTTCGGCGGAGCCCCGCTCGAGACCGATTGGCGACTGTTCACGACGCTCGTCCGCTTCGACGCCGTCTACCAGATCCACTTCAAGTGCTCGCTGCGCAAGCTCGCCGAATACCCGCACCTGTGGCCCTACCTTCGCGACCTCTACCAGTGGCCCGGCATCGCCGACACGGTCGACTTCGACGAGATCCGCCGTCACTACTACGGCACGCATCGGATGCTGAACCCGGGCGGGCTCGTGGCACTCATGCCCGCGCTCGACTGGGGCGCCCCCGCCGAGCGTGGGGCTCGATCACGCTGAGCGCTGCGTGCTCAGCGGATCGAGCTCACGTCATTCGGCGCCTCGGTGGACGACCCGCCCGTCGACGACGGTCAAGGTGATCGGGACCTGCGGCAACGCGTCCGCGTCGCATGCGACGGGATCCTCCCCGAAACCGGTGAAGTCAGCGCGGAAGCCGACTGCGACCCTGCCGGACACGGCCTGCTCGCCAACGGCCACAGCGTTGCCGATCGTGTACCCGGCGAGCGTCTGTGCTCCCGTGAGCCGCTGGCGGGGTTCGAACGCGACCGCCTCGCGGTCGCCGGGACGGCGCCTCAGTCGCGCCCAGGCCATCCCCAGACGGGGGTCGCACGACGCCACGGGCCAGTCAGATCCGAGTGCGACGGTCGCCCCGCTCGCGAGCAGGTCACCGAACCGCCACGCGCGGGCGGCCCGGTCCGGTCCGAGGCGGACCGTCCATTCGTCGCTCCCGTCAGCCTGGCGCCACTGGAGATGGATCGGTTGTTGCGAGGCCACCACGCCCTCGGCCGCGAACCGGGGCAGATCGACGTCCTGGAGCGTCTCGACGTGCTCGACCCGGTGCATGTGGCCCTTGGCCGCGCCGACGGCCTTGTAGACGTCGAGCACCTCTCGGACGGCACGGTCCCCGATCGCGTGCGTGACGCACTGAAAGCCGGCACCGGCATATCTGGCGACGGCGGCGCCGTAACGCTTCGGGTCCTCCCAGAACGGTTGCGTGCCGGCGCCGCGGCTGTCCGGCGCAAGCAGCCAGGCCGTGCCCGTCTCCACCACCCCATCGAGGAAGAACTTCGCAACGCCGCCGCGCCACAGCCGGCCCCGTTCCCGGCGAAACGGCAAACGGCGCTCGAGCTCGTCGAACCCCGTCTCAGGTGACTGCCAGAAGGAGACGATCGCGCGCGTGGTGAGATCGCCGTTGGCCTCGAGCTCGCGGAGCAGGTCGAACGTCCCGGGGTTGCCGTCCATCGCGTGCACGCCGGTCAGGCCGAACCCGTTCAACATCCGCTGCACCTCGACCACCTTGGCGTAGCGCTCGGCGTCCGTGAGCGAGGGAATCACCTCGACCACACGCGCGATCGCCGCCTCCTCTCGCAGCTCCCCGGTCGGGCGCCCGCTCTCGTCGATGACCGCCTCGGCCGATCCCGAGAGCTCGACGGGTCCCGTGATCCCTGCAAGCTGCAACGCCCGCCTCGACGCGATCGCCGTGTGTCCGTCGAAGAACGTCACCAGCGCGGGACCGTCGCCGGCCGCCTCCTCGATCGCGCCACAACCGATGTCCGCGTCCTTGAACAACGCGTAGTCCAGCCCCCATCCTCGCACCCACGCTCCATCGCCCAGGCGATCCCGCTCGGCTGCGAGCTTGTCACTTACCTCCTCGAGCCGCCCGCAGTCCGACAGATCGACTCCGGCAACGACATCGACCCAGAAGGGATGGAGATGGGCATCCACGAGCCCCGGGGTCACGACCGTGCCGGTACCGTCGATCCGCTCGGTGCGCGCGTCGCATTCGGCACGCACAGCCGACCAGTCACCGACCGCGACGACCACCCCATCGCGGAACGCAACCGCCGAGGCACGCGGCTGCCGGGGATCGAGCGTCAGGATCGATGCGCCGAGGATCACGCCGTCGGCCATGTGCCGGTCCCGCGCCAGCGCCTGTCGAGCCGGTGTCATCTAGCCACCCACCTTGGGCAGATCGGAGCCGGCCTCGGGGCCGGCGTCCGGTGCGAGGCAGGCGGTTCGCGCGTCGAGTAACTCCATCTCAGCATCGGAGAGGTGCAACCCCACAGCCTGGACGAGGTCGTCGAGCTGACCGGTGGTGCGTGCACTTGCCAGCGCGACCACGCCGTCGTGAGCTGAGAGCCAGGCAAGCGCCACCGCCGCGACCGCCACCCGGTGGTTCTCCGCGACCTCGTCCAGCGCGTCGAGGACGGCGTCGTACTCGGCCGTCAGGTACGGCCTCACATCATCGGCGCGCGCGGATGCCGGCGGCTCGGCGCCGCGCCGGTACTTTCCGGTGAGGAAGCCGTCGGCGAGCGCGGAATACGCCACGCACAGGATCCCCTCCCTCGCGCACAGGTCGGCGAGATCGTCCTCGAACTCGTGCCGATGAACGAGGTTGTAGTGAGTCTGCAGCACCGAATATGCATTCCATCCGCGCTCGCGTGAGATCGTCAGTGCGTCCGACAGCCGCGACGCGACGTAGTTCGAAGCGCCGATGCAGCGGACCTTGCCCGTCGCGACGAGCGCGTCGAAGGCTCCGAGCGTCTCGTCGAGCGGCACCTCGCGATCGTCGATGTGTGCGTAGTAGAGATCGACGTAGTCCGTCTGAAGCCGGGACAGCGACGCCTCGACGGCGAGCTCGATGTTCCTTGCCGACAGTCCCTCGAACCCTTCCAGCTGGCCGACCTTCGTCGCGATCACCACGTCGTCTCGGCGGCCGCGCCTGCGAAGCCAGTGGCCGATCACGGTCTCGGACTCGCCGCCCCGGTTGCCATCGACCCAGCTCGAATAGCGGTCGGCGGTGTCGATGAAGTCGCCTCCTGCCTCGACGAAGCGATCGAGGATGCGATGCGACTGCGCCTCGTCCGCCGTCCAGCCGAAGACGTTTCCTCCGAGGCAGAGGTCTGAGACCTCGATCCCACTGCTGCCAAGCTCGCTCATTCTCTTCCTGTCGGGTCGGATGTCTGTCGAGAAGCCTTCGCCACCAGGCGTCTGCGCGACGGCACCCCATCGCGTCGCATCAGCTCGCAACCGGCAGGTCCGGCACGTTGCGAAGGAGGTCCGCGGTGTACTGCGCCTGTGGCTGGTCGAGCACGGTGGGGCTGTGCTCGACCATGACGCCGTCGCGCAGGATCAGGATGTCGTCAGCCAGGCTGCGTACCAGCGCGAGGTTGTGGGTGATCAGGATCAGCGAGACGCCGCGGGTCCGCTTCAGGTCATCGAGCAGCTCGACGATCGCGGCCTGCACCGAGACGTCCAGCGCTGAGGTGATCTCGTCGCAGACCAGCAGTTCGGGCTCGACCACCAGCGCACGGGCGATCGCGACCCGCTGACGCTCGCCGCCTGACAGCTGATCGGGGTACAGCGGCGCGTACCGCTGACTGAGCGATGCCGCGTCCAACGCCTCCGTGACCTTGCGCGCACGCTCCTGGCGCGACAGCGAGAACAGCTCGCGCAGGGGCTGCTCGACGAGCTGCCCAACCGTCTTGCGTGGATTCAACGCCGTGTACGGGTTCTGGAAGATGTACTGCAATCGCTGCGGGATGTCGCGCCCGCGATCGCGACGGTCGGGCGCAACCGGCGTCCCGTTGAACGTGATCGTTCCCTGCCAGCCGGCGTGGAGGCCGACGATGCAGCGAGCGAGCGTCGTCTTCCCCGCACCGGATTCACCGACGATCGCGAGGCAGCTCCTCGGCTTTACCTCGAAGCTGACGTCCCTCAAGATCGGCTTGGCACCGTAGGCGGCAGACAGTGCCTTCACCTGCAGCAGGCTGACGGGGTCGCCGTCTGCCGCCTCGGCTCGCAGCTGTCGCTCCGGGAGCTCGGCGAGCGGCGGCAGACCGACGATCTCGGTCGATCGGATGCACCTCGCCCAGTGCCGCTCGCGGCCGAGCGAGCCGGCCTTGGGCATCTCCGCGCGACAGGCCTCGATCGCGAACTCACAGCGTTCGGCGAAGGAGCAGCCAACCGGCCGGTGGCCGGGACGCGGCGGCTGGCCTTCCAATCCCACGAGCACGTGCGCGCGAGTGGGCGAGGGGATGGCGCGCAGCAGCGCACGCGTATACGGATGCCCGGGCGCCTTGAAGACGCTCTGCGTCGCTCCGTGCTCGACGATGCGGCCGGCATACATGACGCCCACGCGGTCCGCGAGCTCGCTGACGACCGCGAGATCGTGGCTGACGTAGACAGCCGCGACCTTGTAGCTGTCACACAACGTCCGGATCGCGTCGAGCACCTGCCGCTGGGTCGTCACGTCGAGACCCGTCGTCGGCTCGTCGAGGATGATCAGATCCGGTCGGCACGCGAACGCCATCGCGAGTATCACGCGCTGCTGCTGTCCACCGGACAGCTGATGCGGCAGCACGTCGAGGACACGTGGCACTCGATCCAGGCCGACCTCGGACAGCAGCTCGGCCGTCCGCCGTTCGGCGCTGATGCCTCCCAGGCGTTCGGTGCCATGCGTGGCGAAGACCTCGCGAAGCTGCCTCCTGATCTTGAGCGTCGGGGTCAAGGCGCTCGTCGGATCCTGCGCTACGTACGCGATCCTGGCACCGCGAAGCGCTCGGAGCTCCCGCTGGCCAACGCTCAGCAGATCGCGGCCGGCGAACATCACACGGCCGCCGCCGATTGCAAGTCCGCTGCGCGTGTGTCCCATCAGGGCCAGCGCGACCGTGGTCTTGCCCGATCCCGACTCACCGACCAGTCCGAGGATCTCGCCGCGGTCGAGCGTGAACGAGACCTCGTCGACGATGTCGCTCGAACCGCGCGCGAGCCGCACGCGCAGCCCTTCGACCGACAGCAGTGGGGCATCCGCTCCCGACGAGCTGCGTCCGGCGCCGGCGTGGGGATCGGCGGCAGTCTCAGGTGGCCCGGCGTGGTCGGTCCTGCTCACAGGGCCGGCTCCGATGCGATTCCGCTCGCAACCAGGTCCAATCGCTCGGTCGATCGCTCGAGCCCGAGCGAGGTCCGCGCGATCGCATCCGTGAACGTGTTCAGGCCGACCGTGAGGACTGCGATCAGGATCACGGGAAGCAGCACGCCCCACGGGTTGACGGTCAAGCCGATCCGGTTCTCGTTGATCATCAGCCCCCAGTCGGCGGCCGGCGGCTGAATGCCGAAGCTGAGGAAGCTGAGGCTCGCGATCAACAAGATCGCGAAGGTGAAGCGTAGGCCGAGCTCGACCATCACCACCGAAAGCAGATTCGGCAGGATCTCTCCCGTCATCACTCGGCGCGACGGGGTGCCGAGCAGCTCGACCGCCCGAACGAAGTCCCTCGCGGAGACATCCAGCGCCGCCGCCCGCACGACTCGCGCCACCTGCGGGGCATGCGAGACCGCGACCGCCACGAGGATCAGCCACACGTGTGATCCGAGCACGCTCACCAGCAGAAGCGCGAACACGAGCGGCGGGAACGCGAGGAACACGTCGACGATCCGCATCACGAGCGCATCGACGACGCCTCCTCTGTACGCGGCGAAGAGTCCGATCAGCAGGCCGACCCCGACACCGATCAGCGTCGAGGCGGCCGCCACGCCGAGCAGCAACCAGCCGCCGGCGAGCACCCGGCTGAGGACGTCCCGCCCGATCACGTCGCTGCCGAGCGGATATGTCCCGGACGGCGACGCGAACGGACTCGTCTGCGAGACGGTCGACGGAAAAGGTGCCACGAACGGGCCCACCGCGGCCACGAGCACGACCAGGCCGGTGACCACCAGGCCGATCTGGCCGCGCCGCGTCCGGGCGGCGCGGGCGAGCAGCGACAGCCACTCCCAGGAGAACGTCATGAGGCCGCTCTCCGCCGCGGCGATGCCAGCAGCGCGATCACGTCGGTCGCGATGTTCACGACGACGTAGAACGTCGCGAGCGTCAGAACGAGGAATTGGATCGTGGGGATGTCACGGTTGGCGACCGCATCGACGAGGGCCGCACCGAGCCCGGGATAGTCGAACACGTACTCGACGACGACGATGCCGCCCGCGAGATACAGCAGGCTCAGGCCGATCACCTGGATGACCGCGGGAAGTGCGCTGGGGAACGCGTGCACGAGCAGGATCCGCCGCGACGAGAGGCCCTTCAGCCGGGCCATCTCCACGTGGTCGGACTCGAGCGCGTCGATCATCGCACCGCGGGTGATGCGAAACGTGTACGGCCCGATCACGATCACCAGCGTCGCCACCGGCAGGATCAGCTCGTTGAGGTTCTGCCACGGGTAGCTCCCAGGCGGAATCGCGGACACCGCCGGTAGCGCATGGAGCACCAGCACCGCGAACAGGATCACCAGTGCGAGGGCGACGACGAACTCGGGCAGGGCGATCACGGCCAGTGCCACCACCGACGCCGAGTGGTCGAACCAGGTGTCGCGCTTGGCCGCCGTCAGGATCCCGAGCGTCACGGCGATGAGCACGCTTATCACACCCGACAGCGCAACCAGGACCGCCGAGTTGACGACCCGCGGTCCGATCAGCGCCGAAACCGACTCGTTGTTTGCGAGCGAGGTTCCAAAATGGCCCCCCAGAACACCACCGATCCAGCTCCCGTACTGGTCGATCAGCGGGCGGTTGAGGTGGAGCAGCCGCTCGTAGGCGTGCAGCCGTGCGGGCGTCGCGCTGCGGCCGAGCACGGCGTACGCAGCGTTCCCGGGCAGCGCCTGGGTCGCGGCGAAGACGACGACCGACACGAGCCAGAGCGTCACCACGCCGGTCAGCACCCGGACCGCTACCAACCGCAGAACCGGGTGCTGACGTTCGAACGCTCGGAGGCGCGCTGCTCTGCTCGGGACCGCTACCGCAGCGTTCACACGCTCCTCCTCGTGGTTGTCATGAAGCCGATCAGGCCGTCAACCAGAGCTGTTGGAAGCTCCACATGTTGAACGAGCTCCCGGTCTTGGAGGACACCATTCCCTGCACCCTCGGCGAGTACCCGTCGATCACGGGCACGAAGAATGGGATGATGAAACCGCCGTCGTTGTACTGGATCGTCTGCATCTCGTGGACGATCTCCGTCTGCGTCGCCGCGTTCGTGGTCGCGTTCGCCTGCGCGAACAGCGTGTTGAACCGCGGGTTGTCGAAGTGCGTCTCGTTGTACGGGGCGCCGAGGATCGAGCTCAACGGGACCTGAGACAGGTACGGTCCGTAGTACCAGAAGTCCTGCGCGAACGTCCACTTGAGGTAGTTCGGCCCGAAGAACGCGGTGGGGGTGATCTGGCGAAGGTTCACCTTGACGCCGGCCAGCGCCGCTTCCTGCGCGAACACCTGTGCCATCTCGGGGACCCCCGAGGCGATGTCGCTGGTCACCAGCTCGATCGTCAGATGCTCCTGTCCGGCCGCCTTCAGCAGGTGCTTCGCCTGCTCGATGTCCTGGACGCGCTGTGGTAGAGCATGGTCGTACTCCGGATCCCAGATCCCGAAGATGTCGTTACCGAGCACGCCGTGCCCCCCGAACACGATGTCCAGCATCTTCGGGCGGTCGACCATCAACTGAAATGCGAGCCGGACACGGGCATCCGTGAATGGCGCCTGGTCGACCCGCATCGTGAACGGGTTGTAGCCGCCACCCGGAGAGATCTCGACCTTCTTTCCACCGGAGGTCACCGCCGTGACGACGTCCGCCGACAGCTGGTTGACACAATCCACCTGGCCGGACAGCAGCGCGTTGACCTGGCTCGTCTGGTCGCTGAAGTCGACCATCACGAGCTTGTCCACATACGGGAACGGCTGGTCCCAGTACTCGTCCCAGCGCGCGAACACGCTCTGCTGACCCGGGGTGAAGCTCTCGAACATGAACGGACCCGACCCGACAGGGTGCGTCGGATCGAAGTTCTCCGGAACGAGATAGATGTTCGATGTGCTGTCGAGCGCGAGTAGGAAGGTCGTGTACGGACGATCGAACGGGACCTCCACCGTGTAGTTGTCCAGCTTGCGAAGATCCGCCAGACGGATCCCACTGAGCACGCTGGCCGTGACCCCGGGCGTCGGCGTGAGACAGCGCCGGATCGAGTAGATCAGGTCGTTCGCGGTCGCCTCGCGACCGTCGTGGAAGCGGACGCCCTTGCGCAACCGGATCGCCCATTTGCTGGCGTCCTTGGTCAGCGGCGACATCTCCTCCGCGACGCGAAGGTACGGCTGCCCGTTCGCGCCGCCCCAAACCATGCCGTCGTAGAGTGCCGCGACCCGCCCGAAGTCGGGATTCGTGGTCATCTTGTTCGGATCGACCGTGTCCGAACTGGATCCTCCGGTGAGGCCGACCCTGAGGATGCCGCCTCGACGCGGCGCGACCGTCGAGATCGTGCTCGCCAGAGCCGTACTTGACCCGCTTCCCAGCGCGGAGATCAGCGTCCCCGCGCCGACCGCCGCAATACCTCCTCTCGCCGCGCGGTCCATGAGCTCGCGGCGGGTCACTGACGTGTCCATATCCTCTCCTCTGGAATGTGGCTCTCGCTCGGGCCGGCGTGATCCGTCGACACGGGCATCGCAAGAGGCCGAGCACACTTCTTCACTGACTGGACAGTCTGGCCAAAGCTCCTGGAAGGGTCAGGCCACGATGTCCGGCGAAGGCCGCGACCCGAGCCCGGGCAAGCAAAGCGCGGCGTTCAGGTACGCCTACGTCCAGCCTCTCCTCCTCCTCCTAGTGGTGGTGCCGAAACCTTTCGGCACAGCCTACAGCCGCCCTCGGCGCTAGTCAAGCGCGCACGCTCGGGGATCCTTCAACGTGCGCTTACAGCGCGAGTGTGAGCGGCGGCCGTCTGGGGCCGTGTCCGCCCGCTTGCTCGAACGCATGAGCGAGCTGCAGCACACCGAGATCGTCCCGTGGCCTCCCGACCAGTTGCAAGCCCACGGGCAGCCCGTCGTCGGTGAAGCCACACGGGACGGAGATCGCCGGGAGTGTCAACGCGGTGATCCACGAGCACGTCCGCATCCAGTCGATGTAGGTGTGCATCGGCGTGCCGTCGATCTCGGTCGGG
This sequence comes from Solirubrobacterales bacterium, assembly GCA_027315255.1. GTDB lineage: Bacteria > Actinomycetota > Thermoleophilia > Solirubrobacterales > Solirubrobacteraceae > Palsa-465. The sequence goes on from DAHUYL010000186.1 coordinate 11,009, forward strand.
TAGGCCTGCTCGACGTCGAACGGCGGGACCTGCGACACCGGGAGCGCCAGGAAGTCGAACCTCTGCATGAACTCCGCGACGCGATTCCCCAGAGCGGCACGCTCGCGCTCCGCGGCGGCGAGCTCGGGGCCGGTCAGCCGGACACCCTGCTCGATGTTCCAGATGACCGTGTCCTTCAGCTCGGAGCGGTGGCTCGTCAGAAGCGTCCCGAACGATTGCTCGAACATCCACGCGCGCCAGGCGTTGAATGCGCCGTCGGCCCCCGCGAAGTCAGGGCAGGCCTCCTCGACGCTGCATCCGATCTGCTCGAGCATCGCGGGCGCCCGCGCGATCACCTTCCGGACCCGAGCGTCGACCGGCAAGCCACCCAGGTCGGCGCTGAACGCGACCCGCGTGCCGGCCAGGTCACGATCGAGCGGAGTGTCGAATCGGGCGCCGGGCGTTTCGAGCGCTAACGGGCAGCGCTCGTCGGGGCCGGCGAGCACGCTCAGGACGAGGGCGACGTCGTCGACGCTCCGCGCGAGCGGGCCGTCGACGGCAAACGGGGACCACGGCGTGCTCGTCGGCCAGGACGGGACCCGACCCGGCGACGGCCGGAAACCGACCACGTTGCAGAAGCTCGCTGGGTTCCGCAGCGAGCCGCCGAGGTCGCTTCCGTCGGCGAAGGGAAGCATCCCGCACGCGACGGCGACGGCTGCGCCCCCGCTGCTGCCCCCGCACGTCTTCGCCAAGTTCCACGGGTTGCGCGTCGCTCCGAAGACCGAATTGAACGTCTGCGATCCGGCGCCGAACTCGGGCGTGTTCGTCTTGCCGACGACGATCGCCCCGCCGGCGCGCAGACGCTGCACGAGCAGTGCGTCGAAGTCCGGAACGTTGGCCCGAAACACGCTCGAGCCGTAGGTGGTGCGCATTCCCCGGGTCTCGACCAGATCCTTGACCGCGGTCGGTAGACCGAAGATCGGACCGCCGCCGGTTCCGGCCGCCAGCGCTGCGTCCGCGGCCTCCGCTTGTCCGAGTGCCCGCTCACCGTCGAGAGTGACAACCGCGTTGAGGTGCGGATTGTGCAGTTCGATCTGTCGCAGGTGCGCGTCGACAACGTCCCGGACCGACACAGTGCGCTGTGCGATCGCGGTCGCAAGCTGGCGTGCGGTCATCCAGCACATTTCGCTGACGCCGGACGTCGAACCGGTGCCCGCTGCACGGTCCCCACTCATCGGGCGAGCCTACCAACGGTGGCTGTCACCGCTTTGGCCAACCAGGTGCGTCGATTCACGCCGATCCGTCGTGCCCCGCTTGTGCACGGCGCTCGGCGTGAGGTTGACCGCTCACGCCGGCAGCGCTGAGTTCGGCTCAGCCCGTGCGAATGAGCTTCTTGTTCACGAACTCGTCCGCTCCGTAGCGACCGAGTTCGCGACCGAAGCCCGAGCGCTTCGTGCCTCCGAACGGCAGCTCCGCGCTGTCTGCGCCGACGATGTTCACGTACACCATCCCCGCGTCGATCCTGTCGGCGACGCGCGCGGCCTGCTCGGCGTCGGTCGTCATCACGTAGGAGCCGAGCCCGTACGGGGTCTCGTTCGCGAGTGCCACAGCCTCGTCCTCCGAGGACACGCGATACAACTGCGCGACCGGTCCGAACAACTCCTCGCGCCGGACGTCGTTGTCCGGTCCGATGTCCGTCAGCACGGTCGGCTCGAAGAAGTTGCCGTGCCTGGTGCCGCCGGCCCGGACCGTCGCGCCCTGGGCGACCGCGCGCCGCACCTGTTCCTCCAGTCGTGCGGCGGCCGTGCTCGACGAAAGCGGCCCGAGCTCCGTCTGGGGCAGGTTGGGATCGCCCGTCTTGGCGGCCGTGATCGCGGCCGTGAACTTCTCGAGGAACGGCTCGTAGAGCTCGTCGACGACGATGAACCGCTTGGCCGCATTGCACGCCTGGCCGGCGTTTTCGAGGCGCGCAGCCACCGCCGCTTCGACGGTCTTGTCGAGATCGTCGCTGCCCAGCACGATGAACGGATCGGAGCCACCCAACTCGAGCACGACCTTCTTCAGGTTTCGTCCCGCGATCTGCGCCACCGCCGCACCCGCCCGCTCCGAGCCGGTGACCGACACTCCCCGCAGCCGCGGATCGGCGATCGCCCATTCGATCTGCTCGTTCGTCGCGTAGACGTTCTCGTACGCGCCGTCAGGGAAGCCGGCCTCCGCGAAGATGCTCGCGATCGCCGCGGCCGATTCGGGGCATTGCGGAGCGTGCTTGAGCACGATCGTGTTCCCGATGATCAGATTCGGGGCGGCGAACCGCGCGACCTGGTAGTACGGATAGTTCCAGGGCATGATCCCGAGCAGCGCTCCGACCGAGCTGCGACGGACGATCGCGGTACCCTCGCCGCCGAGCAGCTCGATCGGCTCGTCCGCCATCAGCGCTTCGGCGTTGTCCGCGTAGAACTCATAGATCGATCCGACGAAGTCGACCTCGCCAAGCGCCTGCACGACCGGCTTGCCCATCTCGCGCACGATGATCGTGGCCAGTTGCTCACGCTGCTCGACGTGGAGCTCGCCGACACGGCGGACGAGCGCGGCGCGCTCCGCGACACTCGAGGACGTCCCCCAGCGACGATGAGCCTCGTCGGCGCGCCCGATCGCCGCTCGTAGCTCCTCGTCGCCGATCGTCGGGTATGCGCGGACGGTCTCGCCCGTTTGCGGATCCACAACCGCGTAGATGCTCATAAGGCTCCCTCTGCTGACATGTGGTCGACGAAGCTGACAACCGCCGGCCGGTGAGCGTGTCAAGCAGCTGACAGATGTTCACGTCACGATATCCGCTCGGCTCCGGGCCGTCCAGGCAGACGCCGACGCCGCTTCCACGACGCGCCGAGCTTGCCGGGATCGAACTGAGTGTTGGATGCTCCACCCCTCCGAACCTGCGACCGACGCGACGTCGCGCCAGATTTGCCGCAGGCCAACCGGTGGCGCCAAAACGTTTCGGCGGACGCTACCGTCGCGGTGAACCGCTGTCAAGCCCGCTCGTCCCCGACCGGCAGCCCGCTCGCTCGCGCGGCGAGCCGCCGGAATCGAGTTCGACCGGCTCACCGGCACCACCACGCGCCACCGACGAACGACCAAGCTCGCCACCAAGGAGCGGGCCATGCTCGAAGCCCTGCCCAAAGCCAGCCCGGCCGCGCTCAGCACCGAACCGCTGCTCGAGCAGGTGTGGGACGAGAACCTCGACCCATCCATCGACACCGTCAAGGTCACGATCTCCCGCCTCGGGCGCAAGCTCGGCGCACCTGACGCAATCCACGCCACCCGGGAGCCGGCTACCAGATCACCGATGCGACCTGACACCGACACGGACTGCTCTGGCGCCGCCAGACTGGCCTGGCGGCGCGACGGTTGGCGTGGGTTGGCAGGAGAAGGTCGTCCCGGTCCGGTGTCGCTCGCCCGGGACCTCGACGCCGGCCGTGGCCGGCCCTGGCCGCGCCGTGGCCGGCCTCGGGCGCCGGGCACGCCCGCGCGCTCGCCACCATGCAAGCCGGGGTTGACGCCGGCGGGTTCGGTTGGCTACGAGCCGTCGTTCGTGGACGAGCCGGACCGGGCGCTCAGCTCGCCCGTGCGCGGCCGGGCCCGGCAAAGCATCCACTGGCCCAGCTGCCCGCCGGTCCACGACCGCTACCACCCTCAACCTGGAAGCCCCGTTAGTCTTCGAGTCGCAGGCATGCGGCTCGACGGGATCCACCACATCACGTGCATCACCGCCGACGCGCGCGGAAACGTCGACTTCTACGCGCGGGTGCTCGGGATGCGACTGGTGAAGAAGACGGTCAACTTCGACGCGCCCGACGTCTACCACCTGTACTACGGGGACGAGCGCGGCGCGCCGGGTTCGATCCTGACGTTCTTCGAGTTCCCCGACGCAGCCCCGGGACGGGCGGGAGCGGGGATGATCCACCGGTTGCGCTGGCGGCTGGGCTCGGACGACGCGGTCGAGTTCTGGGCCGAGCGCCTGGCGCGCGAGGGGGTCGAGTTCGATCTTGACGTCGGCGATCGCCGGTCGCTGGCGTTCCGGGATCCGGAGGGCCTTGGTCTCGAGCTCGCGGTCGTGCATTGCCACGACGAGCCGCTGGTCGCGGCCGCGGACGGGATCGCGCCCGAGCATGCGCTGCGGGGATTCGACGGCGTGCGCGCCTTCGCCCATCCGGCCGATCGACCGGACCGGCTGCTGACCGAGACGATGGGCTTCGAGATGCCGGCGCCTGACACGTACGTGCTGGCGGGCGGGCACCGAGGCGCAAGTTACGCGCACGACCGGCCACCGACGGCGGTCGGCGTCCAGGGAGCGGGCACGGTGCACCACATCGCATGGTGTGACCGCGACCAGGAGCACGCAGCCTGGCGCGAACAACTGGCCCGCGTCGGCGCCCACCCGACGCCGATCGTCGACCGCCAGTACTTCCAGAGCATCTACTTTCGCGAGCTGGGCGGGGTGCTGTTCGAGATCGCCACCCCCAGTCCCGGGTTCGCGATCGACGAGGACCCCGACCACCTCGGAGAGGAGCTGCGGCTGCCCCCGCAGCACGAGCACCTGCGGGATCGGCTGACGCAGACGCTGAGGCCGCTGGCGAACCCGCGCGCAAAGGCCGTGCGGCCGTGAGCGGCGAGATCGACCTGCTTGCACACCGGTTGCGCCCCGCGCGTGACCAGCCCGAGGGTGCGCTCGTGCTGCTCCACGGCCGCGGCACGAGCGAGCTCGACCTGCTGCCGCTGCTGTCCGAGCTCGACCCAGACCGGCGGCTGGCCGGCGTCACCGTCAGGGCGCCGCTCGAGCTCACGCCGGGCGGCTTTCACTGGTACGTGTCGAGGGCGGTCGGCTATCCCGACCACGACACCTTCCATCAGACCTACGCGCGCCTCGCGCTGTGGCTGGGGGCCCTACCGGACGCGCTCGGCGTTCCGTGGTCGCGAACCGTGCTCGGCGGGTTCTCGATGGGGGCCGTCATGTCCTACGCGCTCGGCCTCGACGATCGCCGTCCCGCACCCGCCGGCGTCCTCGCTTTGAGCGGCTTCATCCCGACCGTCGAAGGCTTCGAGCTCGATTTGTCGGATCGAGACGGCTTCCCGGTGGCGATCGGGCACGGCACCCACGACCCGGTGATCTCGGTCCAGTTCGCGCGCGACGCCCACCAGCGGCTCGAAACCGCCGGCGCCCGGATCCTCTACCGCGAGTCGCCGATGTTCCACTCGATCGACCCCGCGTTCGTGCACGTGTTGCAGAACTGGCTGAAGGACGTCGTGCGCCAGGTGCCGATGAGCGAGCTGTCGTGAGCTGAGCGATGCCGATCGTGTGCTCGCATCTCGACCAGATTCGCGTCCTCGCAACGCAGGAAACGACCTGCCCGGAGTGCATGGCGGCGGGTGACAGCTGGGTGCACCTCCGGCTGTGCCTGACCTGCGGGCACGTCGGTTGCTGCGACGACTCCAAGAACAAGCACGCGAGCCGTCACGCTGCCAGCAGCGGTCACCCGATCATCGGATCGCTCGAGCCGGGCGAGGCATGGCAGTGGTGCTACATCGACGAGGTCATCGTCTGAGCGTCAGCCGGGCTCGAGCGGGCGAAGCCCGAGCAGCTGGGCGGCTTCGGCGCCGAGCACGCAGACCGGCTCGGTCGCAGTTGCGGCGTTCAGGAACCGCCCTCGTGCGAGCGTCGTACCGACGGTTGTCGGGAGGTTCAGGCTGGTCGCGATCACACTGAGACCGTTGGTGTCGATCGACGGGATCAAGCGGCTCTTGTAGACATTTGCGCCGGTGATCGTGGCCGTGCAGGCGACGTCGTAGACACGGCCGATCCGCCCGATCATGCCGGGCGCATCCAGCGAGAGCGGCACGGTCGCTCCGCTGAAGCTCTGGCCCGGCGTGACGGTGAGGAGGTTGGTGCCGAGCTGGTTGATCTCGCTGATCACTCCGGCTTGGCTCGAGGAGGAGAGGCCGAGCACGGCGACGATCGCGGCGACGCCGATCGCGATCCCCAGCGCCGAGAGCGCGGCCCGCAGCCGGCGCGTGCGCACCCCGATCGATGCCAGCCGCGCGAGATCGCTGGCGTGCAGTCGCGCCGGGATCAGGCTTAAGGCGAGGTCCGTCATGGAGCCTGGTCGACGAGCGCAAACGCCGCCCGTGCCCCACCTCGAACAGTCGCGAGCACGGCGTGGCCGCCGACCTGCGTGTTCGCGACGAACGCGCCGGCGACGGCAATTCCCTCGGCGGTCGCCCCCAATCCGGGCGGCCCGCTGCTGGGGAGGGCGAACATCGCCTACGAGTACTCCGAGCGCACCAAGGGTGTCTCGCAAGGCGGGATCGGGATGATCGCCCGCCTGGTTGGGAAGGTCGGACTGGCGGCGGAGATCGACGGCTCGCTCGAGCTGCTGGCCCAACACCGCCCCTACCCCGAGTCAGATCACGTGCTGAACATCGCCTACAACGCGCTGTGCGGCGGCCGGCGCCTGGAGGACATCGAGAACCGGCGCAACGACGCGGTGTTCCTCGACGGCCTCGGGGTTGCCGCGCGGCCCGACCCGACGACCGCCGGGGACTTCTGCCGGCGCTTCGACGAAGCGGCGATCATGGCGCTGCAGGACGCGCACAACCGCGCCCGGCTGAAAGTGTGGGCCGAGCAGCCTGCCTCGTTCTTTGCGAAGACCGCCCGGATCGACGCTGACGCGAGCATCATCTCAACCGACGGCGACTGCAAGCAGGGGATCGACATCGCCTACAACGGCATCTGGGGCTACTCGGCGCTGATCGTGTCCCTCTCAAACACGAAACACGCAAGAGCCGCTGTATCAGGCCCTCCACGGCGCCAACCGTCCCTCCCCAACTGGTGCTGTACCTCGGTGCTACACTTCAGGTGTGCCCACCAAACATCCGCGTGTGTCCGTAACCGTTACCCCACCGTTGCAGGAGGCCCGTGAGCGCCTGAAGCGCCGCGGGGTCAACGCTAGCGTGGCAGAGCTCGCGCTCGCGGGCGCGCGGGTGTTGCTCGCGGAAGCTGAGGCGCGTGACGCTGACCAGCAGCGCCAACGCCAACACCGCCGACGGCTCGTGCAACGGTTGCGCAGCGGCGACTCGCTCGACGTCGATGCGCTGCGCGAGGTCCGCGAGCACGGCTGGACGCGCGCTTGAGCAAGCTCGCGCTGCTGGACACCTCGGTCTGGGCACGGCTGCGCGACGGCCGTCTCAGCGGCCGGATCGCCGACAGGATCTACGCACGCCTCGAGCGGGGCGACCTTGCGCTGACCGAGCCGCTGCTACTCGAGATGCGCTACTCGGCGCGTGACGGCGGCGACTTTGCGCTGCTCGCGGAGGAGCTCGACGCGCTGCCGCTGCTTGAGCTCGACCGAGCGGCGATTCGCCGCTCACTCGATGCGCAGGCGCAGCTCGCTGCCCGACCCGAGGTATCGCATCGCGTCAAGCCGATCGACCTGCTCGTCGCCGCCGTCGCCGAACGGCACGCCGCTGCGGTTCTGCACTACGACACCGACTACGAGCTCCTCGCCACGCACACCGATCTGGAGTTCGAGAGCGTGTGGGCAGCGAAGCGCGGCAGCATCAGCTGACTGGCGAGCGGCCACCTCCCGCGCCCGTTGCCACTGCAGGCTCACGAGGCGCCGCGCGACGGGAGTCGGGCATCGGCTCTGCTCCCCTCAGCCATTCCGCCTGCACGCGGGTCGGCTTCCGGCTACGGTGTCGGCTTGACCGGTCTGAATGAGGCCGGGAACCAGTGCGGTGTCTTATAGCCCTCGCGCGGTGGACGTTTCGCCAACGGTAGGTTGACGAGCGGACCCGCATCGAACATGTAGGTCAGCGGGCTCTGCGGTCCCATCTTCACGTTCCCGCGCGCTTGCAGTGCGGCAAGGATGTTCACGAACGCCTGGCTGCACTCAGGCCAGATCACGACATTGGGATCGGCGGCCGTCGCCCATTTGAGGTTCCCGCCGGTTCTAATGCTCAACCTCTCGACGCATCCAATGACCTCAGCGACGGTGGCGCAACCTCGCTCTCGGATGAACTCCTCGACCGCTTCGACGGCAGATGCTATGCCCGCCGCAGCGGCGCGTGTCGCGCTTCGAGTGCCGCGACTCGGAGCCGCACTGCGGCCACTTCGTTGGCGCCCGCGCGCCGGTCGAAGAACACCACGGAGATCGCGGCACTGGACCGCGAACTCGAGCAGCTCGTCGCGGCCGCAGCGCCGCGCACCGTCCAGCTGCTCGGCATCTCGACCGGCCACGCCGGCCAGCTACTCGTCAGCGCCGGACAGAACATCGAACGACTCCGCACCGAGAGCTCGTTCTCGATGCTCTGCGGCGCGAGCGCGTTACCCGCCTCCTCGGGCAAGACAACCCGTCACCGCCTGAACCACGGCGGCGACCGGCAAGCCAACCGGGCGCTTCACCTGACGCAGCACCACTAATAGGCGAGCGTCGCGGCGAGGGTCAGCTCCACCTCGTCGAGCGGCTCCGGGGTACCGAGCGCGAACCCCTGGGCGAAGTCGACGCCGATCTCACGCAGCAGTTCGAGCGTCTCGCGGTCGCCCACGCACTCCGCGATCGTCCGCTTGCCGAGCCCGCGGGCGATGTCGACGATCGACTGCACGACCAGCTGGTTGGTCGGGTTGTCGCGCAGCTGCGCGACGAACTCGCTGTCGATCTTGACGTAGTCGAAGTCGAGGTGCTTGAGGTAGTAGAACGAGGCGAAGCCGGCCCCGAAGTCATCGACGGCCAGCTCGCAGCCGAGCTCACGCAGGCTCGAGGCGAGCTGCCGGGCGCGATCGACGTTGAGGATCGCCGCCGTCTCGCGGATCTCGAGCCACAACCCGTGGCCCTCCGCGCCGGCCGCGGTCAGCTCTCGCTCGAGCACGTCCGGGAAGCCGGGATCGGCGACCGAAGCTGTCGACAGGTTGACGCCCAGGTTGACCGCACGACCGGCGCCCTGCTCCGCCGCGAGCCGCTCGATCGCCTGTCGCAGCACCCAGAGGTCGATCTCGCGGATCAGATCGTGGCGTTCCGCCGCGTGCAGGAACACGCCCGGCGGAATCAGCTCGCCCTCCTCGCCGACCATCCGCACCAGCAGCTCGTGGCGGGGCTCGGCCGGGCCGTGCAATGCGATGATCGGCTGCGCCATCAGCACCAGCCGTTCCTCCTCCAGCGCGCGACGGATCCGCTGCGGCCAGGTCGTCCGGACGTGCAGCGGCTCATCGGCGCGGCCCTGGTAGGCGGCCACCCGGTCGCGCCCCGCCTCCTTGGCGTCGTACATCGCGATGTCGGCGGCGGACAGCAGCTCCGCCGCCGTCAGCTGCCGCTCGCCGGCGAAGAAGGCAACGCCGATGCTCGCGGTGACCGGTCCGCCCCGGTCGAGCGGCCCGGGCCGGCGCTCGGTGCGGAGCGCATCGAGCAGGCCGTCGGCGACAACCACCGCCGCCGCCGCATCCGTCCCGGGGAGCAGCGCGGCGAACTCGTCGCCGCCGAGCCGGGCCAGCACGTCGGTCTCGCGCAGTCGGACGCGCAGGATCTCGGCCGTCCGCTTGATCAGCTCGTCGCCGGCACTGTGGCCGAGCGAGTCGTTGACCTCCTTGAAGTGGTCCAGATCGATCGTCAGGAGCGCGCCGGGCGAGCGGTCGCGACGCGACCGAGCGAGCTCGCGCTCGACGTCCTCTTCGAACCTTCGCCGGTTGCGCAGTCCCGTGAGCGCATCGTGGTCGGCCAGGTACTGGAGCTGGCCCTCGAAGCGCTTTCGCTCGGTGACGTCGCGCGCTATCGCGGACGCGGCGATCACGCCACCGGCGGCGTCGCGGATCGGCGACAGTGTCACCGACACATCCACTCGACGGCCGTCGTGGCGGACGTGCACCGTCTCGTAGCGACAGACGTCGCCGCCGGCGACGACCCGTCCCAGCCGCTCCCGCTCGTCGGGCTCGCGATCGGCCGGGACGAGCGCCGCGAACGGCATCCCGATTGCCTCGCCGGGGCTGTATCCGTAGAGCCGGTCGGCACCGCCGTTCCATGAGCTCAGCTTGCCCGCCGGGGTGATCGAGAAGACGGCGTCGTCGGTGTGCTCGACGATCGCGGCCAGACGCCTGCGCAGCTCGCCGCTCGAGCGTCGTTCGCTCAGGTCACGCAGGGAGGAAGCCACCAGGCGGGGCTCCCGCCAGCTGCGCCCGTCGACGACCGAGAAGCTGAGCTCGATGGGAAGCTCGGTGCCGTCGGCCCGCACCGCGGACAGCTCGAGCGAGCCTGTGCTCGCGCCCTCGGCGAGCAGCCGCGCCCGGTGACGGGCATGGCGGGGTCGGTGGACCTCGGCGAGCAGCATTTCCACCGGCTGCCCGACCAGCTCCGCGCGCGCGTACCCGAGCATACCCTCGGCATGTGCGTTGACCTCGACGATGCGCCCGGCCAGATCGGTGATCACGGTCGCGTTCGGCGCCGCCTGCAGCAGGCTGCGAAATGACTCCCGTTCGCGGCGGGCGGACGCCCGCACCTCCGCAAGCCGTCGCCGCAGCGCGATGATCCGCCAAGCCGCCAGCGTCGCCACAGCC
>DAHUYL010000188.1 GCA_027315255.1 Solirubrobacterales bacterium
CTGTGAGATGGTCTGAGCTGCCAACCCCCGGCAAATCCCGGGGGTTGGCAGATTCAGCTCGCTCCGGTCCGCGCCCCCGGTCCGTACCGCGTCACGCTCCCGGACGCCGATCCGCGGCGCTCGCGCCCCCGTGCACAGCCCTGGGCGCCGAGCGCTCGACCTGACAAAGACCCTTCAGTCGCAGCTGCCCGCCCCATTCCAACCGGGGGGTGGGCAGATTCGCGGCGCGCGGCCCGTACTCCCGCGCGCCCCGTCCTGCCGCACGCGCCCGGAGGCAAACGGAACCGCCTGCGCCGGGGCCGTGTCAAGATCCGAGGCATGGAGTCAGTCCGCGGCCAGCTGCTGATCGCCCGGCCGAGCCTGCTCGATCCGAACTTCTGGCGGACCGTCGTGCTGATCGTCGAGCACTCACCCGACGGAGCGCTCGGGCTCGTGCTGAACCGTCCTTCGGACTCGACGGTCGCAGAAGCCGTGCCGCAGCTCGGTGAGCTGTGTGCCCCGGACGACGAGCTGCTCGTCGGCGGACCTGTCCAGCCCTCGGCCGTGATGGTGCTGGCGGAGTTCGACGATCCGGCGGACGCGGCGCTGATCGCGTTCGACGACGTCGGGATCCTGCGCAGCGGAGACGCAGATCAACCGGTGACGGGCCTGCGCGCCGCGCGCGCGTTCGCCGGCCACGCCGGCTGGGGCCCGGGCCAGCTCGACGGCGAGCTCGAGCGCGGCGACTGGATCCTCGAGGTGGCACGGCGGCAGGACGCGTTCGCGACCGAGCCGCGCGAGCTGTGGCCGTCGGTGCTGACGCGCAAGGGCGGCAGCTATGCGCTGATCGCGCGGATGCCGCCCGATCCCTCGTTGAACTGAACGCTCGGGCGCAGTCCACCGCGCGAACTACGGACCGCGCCGGTGGCTGGTTGCGGATGCGCCGCCTCCGCAGCTCACCCTATCGTCGCCTGCCATGCCCCATCCATCCGCCTCATTCAGCGCCACCCTCCGCCTCCACCTCAAGGATTCGCCCGGCTCGTTCGCCCGTGTCGCGAACGCGATCGCCGAGGCGGACGGACTGCTCGACGCGATCGACCTGGTCAGCGTCGACCACGGCACCAAGGTTCGCGACGTCACGGTCTTCGCCGAGGACTCGGCGCACCTCGAACGGATCGTCGAAGCGGTCGGCGCGCTCGATGGCGTGACCGTCGACCACGTCTCCGACCGGACCTTCCTGATGCACCTCGGCGGCAAGCTGCAGGTGAAGTCGAAGGTGCCGCTGAAGACACGCGACGACCTCTCGATGGCCTACACGCCGGGCGTGGCGCGCGTCTGCGAGGCGATCGCGGCAGACCCCGAGAAGGTCTGGAACCTCACGGTCAAGCGCAACACGGTCGCGATCGTGACCGACGGCACGGCCGTACTCGGATTGGGGGACATCGGTCCCGAGGCCTCGCTACCCGTGATGGAGGGCAAGGCGATCCTGTTCGGCGAGTTCGGCGGCGTCGACGCCTGGCCGCTGGCCCTGGCGACCAAGGACGTCGACGAGATCGTCGCCACGGTCACCGCGATCGCCCCGGTGTTCGGGGGGATCAACCTCGAGGACATCTCCGCGCCCCGGTGCTTCGAGATCGAGCGCCGGCTCGACGAGGCACTCGACATCCCGGTCTTCCACGACGACCAGCACGGGACCGCGATCGTCACCCTGGCGGCGCTGCTGAACGCGCTGAAGGTGGTCGACAAGCGACTCGAGGACGTTCGCATCGTGGTCACCGGCGTGGGCGCGGCCGGCGACGCGGTAACCGACCTGTTGATGGCCTCGGGCGCGCGTGATGTGATCGGCTGTGACCGTCGCGGCGTGATCCACGCGGGCCGTGAGGACTTGACTCCCGTCAAGGCCGCCTACGCGGCGCGCACCAACCCCACAGGTGTGCGCGGGAGTGCGGACGAGGCGCTGGCCGGCGCCGATGTGTTCGTCGGCCTGTCCGGACCGGGCGCGGTCTCGCTCGCCGGCGTCCGCACGATGGCGCCCCGGCCGATCGTCTTCGCGATGGCCAATCCGACCCCCGAGATTCCGCCGGAGGACGTATACGAGTTCGCCGGCGTCGTCGCGACCGGCCGCTCCGACTACCCGAACCAGATCAACAACGTGCTCGCGTTTCCCGGCGTGTTCCGTGGCGCCCTGGGCGTACGCGCCTCGACCGTCACCCCGGCGATGCGGTCGGCCGCCGCCCACGCGATCGCAGCGGTCGTCCAGGAGGCGGAGCTCGACCCCGAGTACATCATCCCGAGCGTGTTCAACCCCGAGGTGGCAACGGCCGTCGCGGCCGCCGTCGCCGAGGCGGCCGAGCGTGACGGCGTCGCGCGGCGGCCCAGAGGCGCAGGGGCGACGGCGACAGCCTGAACCGAGTCCGGCGCCGGCGCGGTCCAGACAAGATTCTCGCCGGGCATCGCCCCGCATGCTTATCGTTGTCGCCGGGACTGATAACAGGGAAGCCCGCGCGCCGGCCAGGCGCGCAGGTGGAGGGCAGCAATGGGTCGAGAAGCGAGTCCGTCTGATGGAGGAGAGCTCCTTCTCCGGCTGAGTCGCTCCCGGCGCCGTCCGCTCGGCTGGCTTGCCGCAGCTCTCGCCGCCGGCGCAGCGGTGCTCGGCCTCGGCCCGGCGGCGGCGATCGCGAGCGCAGTCAACGGCCCGACGATCACGCTCTCGACGTGCAGCAGCAGCCTGTTCGAAAGCGCCGTCGCGCAGCTGCTCGGATCTCCTTCGAACCCGTCCAGCGGGGGCACGATCGACCTCGCGTGCTCCGGCGTCCTCCAGGTGCCCTCGCCGGTGGTCGTCGCGGCCGGGCAGGGCTTGGCGGTCGACGCCCAGGGTCACTCGGTGACGTTCGTGCCGCCGCCTTACCTGCCCGGCTCGCCGAACCCAACGATCGGCGAGCAGTGGCAGAGCTTCGACGTCGCCGGCGGAACGCTCGAGCTGGTCGATCTGACGTTCATCGGTGACATGGCGGTCCCGCCGGCCGCCATACCCGGAGCGCCAGGAGGCGGTAACGCGCCGGACGCCGGCCAGGGCCCCGACAACTTCCAGAAGGGGGGAATGATCTACATCGCCTCCAAGAGCACGGTCACGATCGCGGGAAGCACATTCGAGAGCGGCCAGGTCGGCGGCTACACCGCCGGCGGCGGCGGCGCCGCGACCGCGAGCGGCGCCACGGGCGGCAAGGGCGGCAAGGGCGGGAGCGGCGAGGGCGGCGCGATCTACAACGCCGGCACGCTGATCGTCACCGGATCGAGCTTCACGGACAACGTCGCCGGCGGCGGCACCGGCGGCTACGGCGGCTGCGGCGCCAACAGCGACGGGCCGGGCGGCACCGGCGGCGCCGGCGCCGGCGGCGGCAAGGGCAAGGGCGGCGCGATCTACAACACGGGAGCGCTGATCGTCAGCGACTCGACGTTCACCGGCAACAAGGCCGTGGGCGGGATCGGGGGGTTTGGCGGCTGCGGCGGGGACAACACCTCGGATCCGGGCGATGGCACCGCTGGCGGCGACGCCGGCAAGAGTGGCAAGGGTGGCGACGGCCGGGGCGGCGCGATCTACAGCGGGCCCTCGTACACGCTGGCGACCACGGGCACCGGCACGCCCCCGTCCCTCGACGTCTCCTCGAGCACGTTCACCGGCAACGCCGCCAGCGGAGGCAACGGTGCGCTCGGCGGCGACGGGGGGCAGGGAGCGAGCCAGGTGCCGCTGTGCAACGTGTTCAACGTGCCATGCGGCACCTCCGGGACGGGCGGTTCCGCCACCGACGGTGGCACGGGCGGCAACGCCGACGGCGGCGCGATCTACGCCGGCGACCTGCCCGTCGGCATGGGCGGCAGTGCGATCGTCACGCCGGACGACGTCTTCTCCGGCAACGCCGCCAGCGCCGGCGGCGGAGGGGTGGGCGGGACCGGCGGCTCGGGCGGCGGCAATGCGGACGGCACGACCGCGGCCGCCGGCAACGACGGCGCCAACGGCAGCGTCGGCGCGAGCGAGGGGAACGACGTCTTCGACATCTATCCCCAGGGCCTGCAGATCCTGACGGCATCGCCGCTGTCGCAGGCGACCGTCGGCACGCCTTACAACCTCAGTCTCGCCGCCGCGGCAGGCACTCCTCCGTACACCTGGAGCGTCTCCGCCGGCGCGCTGCCGTCCGGGCTGAGCCTGTCGAGCGGAGGCACGCTGTCGGGTTCGCCGGGGAGCGTCGAGGTTGCGTCGTTCACGATCACGGTGACCGACAGCTCCGGCGCCACCGCGGCCGAGCCGTTCCTGCTCCCGGTCGCGGCCCCGACCGCACTCCGGATCACGACCGCGTCGCTCCCGACCGGAGAAGTCGGGCAGTCCTTCTCGGCGACGTTCGCAGCCTCCGGCGGCACGAGTCCGTACACCTGGAGCATCTCGCCCGCTCAGCCGCTCGGGCTCGGGTTCAGCCAGAGCACGGGCAAGCTGTCAGGAATCCCGACGAGCTACGGACTTGACCGGATCGTCGTGACGGTGACCGATTCCGCGCAACCGGCTGCGACGACGTCCTCGATGCCGTTCGAGCTCTACGTCGTTCCGTCCGGCGGGTCGGCGCCGCTGACGGTGCTGACGACCGCGCTGCCCTCCGCGGCCATCGGAGATGCCTACTCGCAGGCGCTGGCGGCGACCGGAGGCACCCCGCCATACAGCTGGAGCATCGTGCCCGGGTCCGGGTCGCTCCCGCCCGGCCTGTCACTGTCGGGCGGCGTGATCTCGGGCAGCCCGTCCTCGGCCAGCCAGATCGCATACGGCTTCACGGTCCAACTCACGGACTCCGCCAACGCGACACAGGACGCAAGCCTGGTCCTGTACGCGCTCCCCAGCGGCGCCGGCGTGATCGACGGCCAGGACTCGGGCACCTCCCCGACGCCGGGCGGGAGCGCGTCGGCGGGCGGTGCCGGCACCGCCTCACCGCAGACCGCGGCGACCGCCAGCGGCGGCACGGGCACCGTCTACGTCGCGAGCTACGCGAACAACCCCGGCGGGCCCTCCCCGTTCCAGGCCGGCGGTCAGTACTTCGACGTCGACCTATCCGCCGGCTCGTCGTTCACCTCGGTCACGGTCACCGAGTGCGGCGTCGCGCTCGGCGATCAGATGGAGTGGTTCGATCAGGCCGCCACCGGGGCGGGGTCGTGGGAGCCCGTCAGCCCGGCGGCTACCTTCGACCCGGACTCGGGCTGCCTCACCTTCACCGCGACCGGCTCGAGCACTCCGACGGTCAGCCAGATCACCGACAGCGTGTTCGGCGCGGGCATGCCGATCGGTCCCGCGCCCGTGCCGGCGCAACCGCCGCAGAGCCTGGCACCGCCGACGATCGCCGGCAGCGCCGTGCAGGGTCGGACATTGACGGCGTCGAACGGCAGCTGGTCGTCGACCCCCGGCGCCTACGCGTACGAGTGGCAGGACTGCCAGGCAGCGAGCTGCTCGCCGATCGCGGGCGCCGACTCGCAGACGTACACACTTGCGGGCACCGACGTTGGCCGCACCGTCCGCGTCAAGGAATTCGCATTCAGCCCCTTGGGCCTGATCGGCGGCCCGGCACTGTCGACGGCGAGCGCCGTGGTCGCGAGCAGCAGTAGCGGATCCAGCGGCTCGGGCGCTGGCGGAACCGGCCCGGGCGGGACGGGCGGCTCCACGGGATCGGGCGGCACCACGGGATCGGGCGGCACCACCGGCACAGCGGGCGGCACCGCTCGCGCATCCGGCAGAGCGCTCGTCGGCGCCTTCAAGGCCGGAGCGATGGCCGTGACGATCTCGGTTCGGTGCATCGGCACCGCTGGCATGTCGTGCAGAGTCAGGCTCGAGCTGTCTGTCACCGAGACGCTCAAGCACGGCAGGATCGTCGCGATCGCCGCCGCGAGGCGCAGGCGAGGCAAGGTGACGAGGAGGCAGGTGGTGCTCGCGACCAGGACCATTCTGATCTCCGCCGGGAAACGGGCCACGGCCACGCTCCACCTGAACCGCGCCGCGAGACGCCTGCTTGCCGAGCGCCGCCGGGTCAGAGCGCGACTGGTCGTCACTCAGTACATCGGCACCGCGAAGCTCGTCGTCTCCAGGGAGACGGTTGCGCTCGCCGCCGCCACTCCCAAGGGCGCCCGGCGGCGGGCTCGAGCCCGCCGCCGCCCCAGGACGCCACGTGCGTGCAACACGGCCGAAGGCCCCCACAGCCGAGAGTGCATGCCGGTGGATCGTGATCCGCCCTCTCGGTTCGGCCGTGGCGCTGTCGTCGTCAAGCTACGACTCAGCAGACCAGATATCCATACGACATTCGTCTAGTTTTCAGTAGTACACGTCAAGCCGCCGTGCGATCCGGCTGGCCGGCCGCCACCGCCACCTCGCACGGCGGGTGCGCGCCTACGATGTGGGCGTGGCCCACGACCACCACGATGGCCGCGACGGCGACGTCCGAGCCCTGCGGAGCGCACTCATCCTGATCGTGGGGTTCATGGCGGTCGAGATCACCGCCGGGCTGATCGCATCCTCGCTCGCACTCCTGTCGGACGCGGCGCACATGCTGACCGACGCCGCCGCCCTGGCGATCTCGCTGCTGGCGGCACGGCTGGCCGCCCGCCCTGCGTCCGGGTCGATGACGTTCGGCCTCGGCCGCGCAGAGATCCTCAGCGCCCAGGCGAACGGGCTGACGCTGCTCGTGCTCGGGGCGCTGATCGTCTACGGCGCGGTCGCTCACCTCGTCTCGCCCCCCGCGGTCGACGGCGGCCCGGTGCTGGCCGTCGCGCTCGCCGGGATCGCCGTCAACCTCGCCGTGGCCCGTGTGCTGCGCGGCACTGGCGGCCACGACCACGAGCCCGCCGGCCATCACCACGCGTCCGAGCGCAGCCTCAACGTGGAGGGCTCCTACCGCCACATCCTCACCGACCTGTACGGGTTCATCGCGACCGCGATCGCCGCCGGCGTGATCCTCGCGAGCGGCTTCCGGCGCGCCGACGCGATCGCCGCGCTGCTGATCGCCGCGCTGATGCTGCACGCCGCGTTCCGGCTGCTGCGCGCCTCGGTGCGGGTGATGATGGAGGCCGCGCCGGCCAGCCTCGACCCGGATCGGATCGGCCGGCTGCTGGCTGCCCAGCCTGGCGTGCTCGAGGTCCACGACCTGCACGTGTGGGAGGTGACCTCCGGGTTCCCGGCGCTGTCCGCGCATGTCGTGGTCGACCCGGGCGAGGAGTGCCACGAGCTCCGTCGCGGCCTCGCCCGTCTGCTCGAGGAGCGATTCGGGCTGGCCCACACGACCCTGCAGGTGGAGCACGGACACGCGCCGCAGCCGCCGCTGCAGATCGAGCTCGGCGAACCGAGCGTCAGATCCTCATAGCTGGATGCGGCCGCTCATGCTGACCGTGCGGCTGTCAGGCAGGCGGAAGTACTGGGCCGGGTTGGCGGCGTTGCGGGCAATCGCCAGGAACAGCTTCTTGCGCCACCTCGCCATCCCCGGGGCAGTGCTGGGGACGAGGGTGATCTGGGAGAGGAAGTAGATCGCGCTCCCGATGTCAGGGTTGCCCTCGATCATGCCCTGAGCAGCCGCCAGCGCCAGTGCGGCCGGCACGTCGGGCCGCTCGAGGAAGCCGAAGCGGAGCGTCAGCGGGGTGATGTCGGCGGCGAACGCACCGAGCGGGTCCCCGGTCGCACCGCTGAACAGGTACTTCGACTCGGCGACCACCCGGTCGGCGTCCAGGATGTGGGCGGCGCGCTCGATCCGGACCGACGCGAGGATCACGTGGTCGTGCAGGACGTGGTTGTGCTCCACATTCGAGCGCAGCGCCAGGGGCGCCGTGTCGAGCCGCTCGTTGAGGAACACGGCGACGCCCGGCACGCGCTCGATCGTGGTCGCCTCGGAGTCGAGCTGCTCGATGAAGTCGTGGATCTCGCCCTCGGCTCGGACGCGACGCTCGGTGATGATCTCCCGCCCGCGCTTCCAGGTCATCAGCACCGCGAACACGATCGTTCCGAGCGCCAGCGGCAGCCAGCCGCCGTGCGTCACCTTGCGCAGGTTCGCCAGGAAGAACGGGATCTCGACGCCCAGAAACACGATCGCCCCGAGCACGACGTAGCGTCGCGGCTTGCGCCAGAGCAGCCGGACGACCGCGAGGAACAGGGTCGTGTTGAGGACGAACGTGCCGGTGACAGCCACGCCGTAGGCGTTCGTCAGCGCGTTCGAGGAGCCGAACCCGACCGCGATCGCAACGACGATCACGAGCAGGCTGGCGTTGACCACCGGCAGGTAGATCTGGCCGATCTCGCGCTCTGAGGTGTGGCGCACGGCCACACGGGGCAGCAGCCCGAGCTGGACGGCCTGCTGCGTCACGCTGAAGGCACCGGAGATCACCGCCTGCGAGGCGATCACGGTCGCGATCGTCGCAAGGACCGTCATCGGCAGCTGACCCCAGTGCGGGACCAGCAGGTAGAACGGGTTCGAGATCGATTTGGGCGAGCGCAGGATCAGGGATCCCTGCCCGAGGTAGTTGAGCGTCAGGGCCGGGAACACGATGAAGAACCAGGCGCGGCGGATCGGCGAGCGCCCGAAGTGGCCCATGTCGGCGTACAGAGCCTCGGCTCCCGTGATCGCCAGCACCACCCCCGTCAGCGCGATGATCGCGATGTGCGTCCGCTCGAGGATGAACCGAGCGGCATACGACGGCAGCAGCGCCGCGATGATCGCCGGATGGTGCACGATCTCGACGGTCCCGACCAGCGCCAGCACCGCGAACCAGACCACCATCACCGGACCGAACAGCCGGCCGACCGCCCCGGTGCCGAACCGCTGAATCGCGAACAGCGCGACCAGCACCGCGACGCTGATGGGCAGCACCGCCGAGCTCAGCCCGTGAACCGCGATGCCCAGGCCGGAGACGGCCGACAGCACCGAGATCGCCGGCGTGATCGCGCCGTCGCCGTAGAACAGCGCGACCCCGGCGACCCCGAGCGCCACCAGCGTGATCATCAGCGAGGCGCGCTTGACGTTGGCGCGCTGCACGAGCCCGGTGAGCGCCAGGATCCCGCCCTCGCCGCGGTCGTCGGCCCGCATCACGAAGCTCAGGTACTTGACCGCGACGATCACGGTGATCGACCAGAACACGAGCGAATTGATGCCGAACACGTCGAGGTGGTTGACGCGCACCGCGTCGTGGTCGTTCGTGTACACCGCCTGGAGCGCGTACAGCGGACTCGTGCCGATGTCACCGAACACGACCCCGAGCGCCCCGAGCGTCAGCGCCGCCCCTGCGGCACGCAGGGGGCGGCGCCGCGGTTCCGACTCGGGCTGCGCGATGTCCGACTGCGAATCTGCCGGGGCGGGCACCGGCGGACCTTATCGGCCGGCGCGGCCCACACACCAAGTGGCCCGCGCCGGGGACAACCACGCCCCACGAGACCTGCGCCGAGACGTATGCTGGGACGATGCTCGACCGATCGGATCACCGATGAGGGTGGTCAAGCCCGGCGCCGACCACGAGGTCCCGCGCGGCGTCGTCGGCGGGGCCGAGATCTCGCAGGCGACGGCCGGCGCCTCGAACATCTACATGGGCGTGTTCCGCGTCCCGCCCGGCGCGAGCTCGCGGCCGCATTACCACGAGAACTGCGAGAGCGCGGTGTACATCCGGTCCGGCTCGCTGCTCGTCAAGTGGGGAGATCACCTGGAGCAGCAGCTCCTGCTCGAGCCGGGCGACCTCGTCTACGTGCCCCCCCGGGAGACCCACGTGCTCGAGAACCCCTCGGACTCGGAGGCGGCGGAGTACGTGGTCGCGCGCGACTCGCCCACCGAGGACGCGGTCGTCGTGCCGTGGGCGCAGGAGACGGCTTGAGCGCAGCCGCGACCGCCGAGGGCTCGTTCCTCGGCGCCGGTGCGCGGCGGATCGTCTGGCGACGCTGGCCTGCCACGGGCGCGGCGCCGCGCGGGATCGTCGCGATCGTGCACGGCTGGGCCGAGCACAGCGGCCGCTACGCGCACGTCGGCGAGCGGCTCGGCGCCGCCGGCTACGAGGTCTACGCGCTCGACCACCACGGCCACGGCCGCTCGGCCGGGACCCGGGCGCGGATCTCGTTCCCGGCGGCGGTCGCGGATCTCGACCTGCTCGTGGCGCTCGCGGCCTCGCGGCATCCGGACACGGCGACGTTCATGCTCGGCCACAGCATGGGCGGCGCGCTCGCGCTGCGCTACGCGCTCGACCACGGCGACC
The DNA here is from genome assembly GCA_027315255.1 of Solirubrobacterales bacterium. Classification (GTDB taxonomy): domain Bacteria; phylum Actinomycetota; class Thermoleophilia; order Solirubrobacterales; family Solirubrobacteraceae; genus Palsa-465. The sequence continues at coordinate 10,225 of DAHUYL010000188.1, forward strand.
GGCTGAGCGGCCTGATCATCTCGGCGCCGCTGATCCAGATCGACGGCCGCGCGGCCGCCAAGGCGCTCGCGCCGCTGATCGGCGCCGTCGCGCCCGGACTGCCCGTCTCGCGGGTCGATCCGGCGCTCATCAGCCGCGACCCGGCGGTCGTGGCCGCCTACCGCGACGACCCGCTCGTCCACCACGGCCCGGTCGCGGCGGCGACCGCCGCCGAGTTCCTGCGCCACGCCGCCACGCTGCCCGACGCCGTCAGCCGGATCACCGTCCCGGCGCTGCTGACGTACGGCACCGCGGATCGGCTGTGCGACCCCGCCGGCTGCGAGCTGGTCGCCCGCCGGCTCGGGTCGGCGGACCTGACCTGCACCCCCTACGCGGGGCTGCACCACGAGCTCCTGAACGAGCCCGAGCGCGACCGCGTGCTCGACGACGTGATCAGCTGGCTGGCGGCACGGACGCCCGATCCGGACGACGGCGCGCGCGCAGCATCCGCACCGCCTGCCGGGCGCCGAGCCGGCTGAGCTCGTCGTGCATCGCCTTGATCCGGTCGCGGATCAGCTCCGCTGCCGCCTGCTGCTGGTCGCGGGTCGCGCCCTCGACCCGCTCGAAGCGGAGCGGCGCCCCGTACTCGACGACCACCTTCGGGAACTCGAGCCGCCTCCAGTTGCGCACCTGGTTGGAGCCGAGGATCGCGACCGGCACGACCGCGGCGCCTGACTCGAGCGCGAGCCGTCCGATCCCCGGTTTCGCCTCACCGATCTGGCCGCTGCGGCTGCGCCCGCCCTCGACGTACATGCCGAGCGCGCCGCCGCGCTCGAGGATCCTCAGTGCGGTCGTGAACGCCTCCTCGTCGTGGTGGCCACGGCGGACCGGGAACACGCCGCCGTGCGAGAACACCCAGCTGAGCGGGCTCGAGCCGAACATCTGCGACTTCGCCATGAACTGGACGTGGCGGCGGATGAACGCCCCCGCGAAGAAGTGGTCCATGAACGACGCGTGGTTGGGCGCGAGGATCACCGGACCGTTCGGGACGTGCTCGGAGCCGTAGCTCTCGGCGCGGAACAGCAACAGCGCGTTCAGCCCAGTCAGCACGCGCACGACCTCGTAGATCCACTCCGGCGGGTGGTCGCGGACCCGGGCGTGGTATCGAGCGAACAGCTCGGCGGGGCGCGGGTCGCGGTAGACCTGCTCGCGGATCTTCAGGTCCTGCGATGGCACGTCAGCCGGTCAGCGGCAGGACCAGCGTCGGCTTCTCGATGATGTGCTCGGCCTGCGTCGGCACGACCGCGGTCGCGATCGCGAAGAACTCGATCACGTGCGACCCCCACCCGTGGCTTGCCTCCTTCAGCCGAACGCCGACGAGCCCGCCGGCCTCGAGCTGCTCCGCCTCGGCCTGCATCCGCCCCATCGCCAGCTCGCGCGCCTCGTACAGGGCCTGCGTGAAGTTCGGCATCTCGAGGTTGCGCCCGACCTGGCGCAGCGAGGCCATCATTCCCTGGCGGGCGACGTGGTAGACGCAGTTGCCCATCACCAGGCCGACCGGCCGGTAACCCGCCCGCAGCAGCGTCGAGAAATCCTGGCCGTTCAGATCGGAGGTGAACGGACGCCCGCCGGGTGCCCGGTGCAGCTGGCCCTCGCGGTGCTTGACCGCGGTTCCGATCGCGATGAACTCGGCCAGGTCGGCGCCCCAGTCGTAGCGCCCGATCGTCAGCCGCACGCCGACGATCCCGTCGGCGCCGAGCTGGTCCGCCTCCTCCTCCATGCGTGTCATCGCGAGCTCGCGGGCGTGGTACATCGCCTGCGTCAGCACGCTCATCTCCATGTTCTGGTTCCACATCGCCTGCTGGAAGCCGATGTGGTAGATCGAGCTGCCGAGCACGAGCCCGAGTGGCTCGAATCCCGACTCCTTGACGAGCAGGAACTCGTTGACCGACAGGTCGCTGGTGAAGAACCCGCGCTCGATGTCGTGCTTCATCCGCGCCAGGCGCTCGCGCCCGGAGTCAGGCAGCCCGGCGAGCGAGCCCGGGCTGTACTCCTCCGACTGAAGCGCCTCGCCGCTCGCCGTCGTCGCGGTCGCCGCGGGGACCGCGGCCTGGTCGCCCTTCGCCGCCCCGTCACCGTCGCGTTTTAAGAATCCCATCTCGGCTCCTTTCTCATCCGAGCAGCAGCCGCTCGAGCGCCTGCCGCGTTCGCTCGCTGTGGGTCGCCTCACGCGCGAGCGATCCGGACAGCTCGGTCAGCCAGGCGTCGATCTCGACCGGCTCTGTCTTGAGCGTGATTCCGCCGGACACGCGCGCCCGGCGGGTCTGCACACGCTCCCCGCCCTCGGACACGAGCTCGAGGCGGTTGCCGCCGGCGTCGACGGTGATCCGCCGCACGAGCTTGGGCCCGCGCAACCCGGCCCGAGCGCGCTCGACCCGGACGAGACCGGGGATCGCCTCCTCGAGCTTGACAGCGAGGCTCTCGACGAACGCGTGCAGGTCCGCGGCGCCGGCGCGTAGCGATGCCGTCAGCAGCTCGAGCTCGAACGGCCCGTCGGCGTCGGGAACAAGTTCACCGGTACCCATCGGCAGTCTGAAGGCTACTCGGCGCGACGGGATCCCGACCGGTGCCGGCTTGTGTGCCGGCACCGGTCGTCGACGCGCTTGCCTCGAGCCGGGATCGGGTGCGGTGCCGCGCTGCGCCTACGATGCGAAGCCGGCCGCGAGTTGCGCCGCGCTCGGGATCGCTTCGGCGATCGTCGAGCCGCTCTGTTTCGCAGCGGCCTCGATCGAGCTGACCGAGCCCGCCGCCGAGCTGACCGAGCTCTGATCCAGGCTGTGGCCCTTGACCTTCGACACGATCGTGGCGAACAGCCCGATCGCGGCGGTCAGGGGCGACACGAGCACCTTCAGGACCTTGTTCTGCTGGGCGTCGGCCAACGCGAGCTTGACCTCGTGGTAGACGAACAGCGCGGCGAGGCCCGCCTCGACGTAGGTCTTCGCCTTCGAGAAGAGGCCGCCGTGCGTGAACTTGCCCTCGATGAACGGCAGGTAGATGAAGTGGTGAAACGCGCCGAACGCGAGCCCCGCGTGGAAGATGAACTTCGGCACCGCGATGACACTGCCGGTGTGCGCGACCGCCACCGTCGGTGCACTCGGAAGTGGTCCGCCTGGATTGGCGCTCGCGGCCATCGGCGGCAATGCGGCGAGCGTGGCGACAGTGAACGCGGCTGCAAGCCAGCGGCTTCTCATCGCGTGACCTCCCAGTTCGAGATTCGAGTCGCCCACCGTACCATCGGGCGAGCAGCACCGGAGCGCTGGCGAACCCGACGAGGCGAGCGCGCGGCACCCGGTGCCGCGGGGACGCTTGAGGCCATGCTCAGCTCGTCGTGCCGACGGCCGCCGCCGTGAGAAGTGCCAGCAGCGAGCCGGCGCCCAGCAGGATCGGATAGCTCGCGAGGCGTGCCATCAGCGCGAGCACGTATGGCGCTGCGAACCCGAGGTAGGTGAACGCGTAGTAGACGGCTGTCAGCTGAGCGAGTGCCCCAGGCGGGGCGACACGCCCCACTTCGACGAGCCCCGCGACCAGGCAGAGCCCGTAGGCCGAGCCGAACAGGATCGCGCAGGGAACCAGCAGCCACACCTCGCCGGTCCGCGCGCAGACCGCGGCGAGCACAAGGGCGCCGGCGCAGACGAGCAGCCCGCTGACCCCGGCTCGGTTCTCGTGCCTCGCCTGACCCCCGCGCCTGACGAGCGGTTGCACGAGCACGCCGGCGAACGCGGTCAGGGAGGTGACGAGCGCCACCAGCGCGATCCCGTCCGGCTGATGGCCGGCGTCGACGATCGCGGGGAGCAGCGCAAACGCGATCGCGGGCGCGGCGAACACCCACGGGGCCATCGGGAGGCACAGCCGCGTCTTCAGGCATGCCGCGTGTCACACCGAGCTCGACGAGCGCGGCCACTGCCCCACGTGCGACCTGACCCCGACCCCCGACGAGATCATCATCGAGGCCCGGCCGGGCCGGCGAAGCCTGCGCACGGATGCGGTGACGATCGCGCTCGAGTCCGCCCACCGCCTGCTCGAGCCGATCGACACCGGCGCCGCGACACGACCGTGACAGCTCAGGGTCCGTAGGAGAATTGGCAGGGGGCTTTGTCGAGTTGATCGCGATCGTCGGGCGGTCCGCGACGTGGCGGCGCGCGCGGCCGCGATCGCCGGTGGTTCGGGATCGCGTGCGCGTGATCCGGCGGGGGTGAGAGCACGTGGTGAGGAGCTGCGTGCGGTCGAGCGCTGCCGGCCCTGGGTGCGGCTCGCGGTCGGGTGTGGATGGCGGGGGGATCGTGCGGGCCTGCAGGGCGCCGGTGATCTGTGATGGTGGGGGAGTCGCACGGTGTCCGGGGGAGTCGCACGGTGTCCGGGGGAGTCGCACGGTGTCGCAGGGTCGGGCGGGTCCGGAGGCTCCCGTCGAGAGCGCATAAGCGCGACAGCACCGAGGTTTGCGGTTGGGGTGGTGCGGATCGGCTGCCTATGGGGGCGTGGGTGCGCGCGGTGTGGTCGCGGGGCCGGTGCTGGCGCGGTTGTGCCGCTCGGCGGCCGGGGGCGAGCCCGTCGACGTCGCCCGCGAGCCGGGGCCGCAAGGGCGCCGAGCTCGTCCGACGCCGTCAAGCGCCCGCACCTCATCGCATCGCGGCACCCCACCCCGCCGCGCGCCCCGCCCGTCTCGCGCCCGCCGGGCCGCCGGGAGGTGCCTACCCGGCGACGGCGGCAGCGTCGGCGTCGTCGTCGGCGCGTTCGATCCGGCGAAAGGTCATGCGGACAGAGGCTGCCTTCAATCTGACAGCGCCGGCCGCCGGTGACGGGATGGCCCTCCCATCGGAG